>JADHNY010000020.1 GCA_016779265.1 Pirellulales bacterium
GTGAAACGATGCTTGCCGCCTCACGGGGCTGTGGGATACCACGCCCCCTGAGGCGAGCACAGCAGTTTCCGTGTGCTTAAGGCAGATCTGTGTCAAGCACACTCACCGCTGAACTCAACACAACCAGGTAGAGACTCCCGGGAGTCTCTACCTTTTTTTCAGCTCGTTCGCGACGGGCTTGTGCAGTGCGTTGCCGTCGACGGCTCGGTGCACGCAGTCCAGGACGCGATTGACTGGGTGATCTGGCGAGATCTTGGCTGTAAAGACGATGGCAACAGCGTGTCGTTTGATCGCTAACGGCTGCAGACTCATTCCGATCGTGACTCTTCAGACGCGACGCCAGAGAAGTTCGTTCAGTGGCAAAAAGGGCCACCCGATGCCCACTCGGCGTGCGATCTGCTAGAATCGAGTCGAGGTGAGGCAGGAGCCTACGGGCCTCTGCCTTCGGCTTTCAGACCGGCCATGTCTTGGCTTCGGGCTGTTCGGCCTCGATGACGTTTTTGTTCCTGTGCATCGCGGCGGTGTTCGCGGTCATGTTTCCCCGAAAGGCATTCCCATGAAGAAGACTTGGTCTTTCTTTCTGTTCGCTCCCCTTCTCGCCCTGACCCTCGCCGCTGTTGGCTGCGAAAGCACACCAGAAATCGATCCCGCCGACTCCGACACGAGTGAAGGCGATATCGAGCTGACCGAAGAGGAAGAGGCCGGCGAGATGGAGATCGGCGAAAACTAGAGATCGCTTCCGCGAGACGGGGCGGTGCGTCTGTGCACTGCCCCGTCTGCTGCGGGCCCGTCTGCTGCGGGCTTTCGAGCCGTCATCACAAACCACAGGCCGGCAGCGGCCTGCGGCTGCCTTCTTTCTGCAGTATTGCTCGCGGCCCTCACGGGACTCACACACCGTGGCACCTCTTCTCTCTGCTTCTTCTGCTCATTCCGATGGCACCTCGCGGTGCCGTGTGGGTACCTCGCAGAAGTCTTGCGGAGTCCCAGCATGCAGTGCTGTTGCCGTGGTCTTGAGTGTGTTGTGCCTGTGCATGCAGCGTCCGGCATCTGCGACAGACACCCTGCCAACCGAGAAGCTCTGCACCCACTGCCATCGCCTGCCAGAGCCAGCCATTCTCCCTCAGTCGGCCTGGCCGGCCACGATCTGGCAGATGGCGGGGCTCGGTGGCTTCGCGACGAATCTTCCTGGTGACGTCGACGTCGAGGCAGTCGTCGACTGGTATGTGGCCAACGCGCCCGTCCGCCTTCCCGAGCCCACTACAGTGGCTGCCGCCGCAATACCGCATTTCCAGCCTGAGGCGGGCCTCTCCCTGCCGGCCCCTGCAGCCGTGCCCTTTGTGTCGAACCTGCTGGTCGCCGATCTCCTCCCCGCAGAGGGCCCCGAACTGATCCTCTGCGACATGCGAAATGGAGGCGTCTGGGCGGGCTCCGCCGATTCCGACGAGTGGCAGCCGCAACAGATCGCCAGCCTGCCAAGTCCGGCTCGCGCCGAAGCGGTCGATCTCGACGCCGACGGCCGGATGGACCTCGTCGTGGCTGTGCTCGGCTCATCGATGGCCATGGATCATCTTCTCGGCCAAGTCGTCTGGCTGAGGCAGGCTGCAGACGGACGTTTTGACCCGGTGGTGTTGGCGGACGGCCTAGGCCGCGTGGCTGATGTGCAGCCGGTCGACATTGACGGCGATGGCGACATCGACCTCGCCGTCGCTGAGTTTGGCTGGCGGCAGACCGGCCATCTCCTGCTCTATGAAAACACCGCCGATGAAAATACTGCCGGCCCCGACGGGCCACCGTCGTTTCGGCGGATCGAAATCGATGGCCTTCACGGTGCGAGTCGGGTGGAGCCCGCTGACCTCGATGGAGACGGCAAGCTGGAACTCATCGCCCTCTACGCACAGGAACACGAGGCTGTTCGCGTCTACCACCGTGGGGCCGCAGGCTGGACCGAGAGCCGCGACCTTTTCCGAGCACCACACCCAGCCTGGGGTCACTCAAGCATGCAGCTGATCGACCTCGATCGCGACGGCGACGACGATCTGCTACTCACCAACGGCGACGCCTACGACAACGCCCTGCTGAAGCCCTACCACGGCATCCGCTGGCTCGAGAATCGTGGCGAGTTCGAGTTTGTTGAGCATCACGTTGCCCATATGCCCGGTGCGTATGCAGCCGCCGCCGCTGATCTCGACGGCGACGGTGATCTCGATCTGGTTGCCTCCGCACTCGCTGAGCCAGAAGCGGACGCCACCGTCGTGCAAAGCCTCGCATCGCTGCTCTGGCTTGAGCAGACGGAGCCGGGCATCTTTCGCACCGAGGTGCTCGAAACCGGCGACCTTCGGCACCCCTATCTCACGCTGCATGACCACAACAGCGACGGCCTTCCAGACCTCTTCGTGGGCAACGGCTGCTTTGACGACACGGCGATCGAGCCGACAGCGGCATCGGTGCGTGTCTGGACCAACCAAAGCCGCTAACGAGCCCGCTATGGCTACTCCCCGCTCCCGCCGACGGTTTCTGCTCGCAGCACTCGGTGTGGTGATCGGAATGGCTGTCGGTGCCACAGTCAGCCTGAACTGGTCGTCGTACGATGCCCTCACCCCGATCCGCGACGCGTTGGCTGTTCACGACCTGCCCACCGCCGCACGCCTGCTCAACGACGCTGCCGAGACTCATCCCGGCTCCGCTGAGCGTGCGTTGCTCAAAGCCCGCTACCACCGCCGGATGGGACAGCTCCGTGCCTTTCGGCAAAGCCTGACCCTGGCGGCCAACCTCGGTAGCCCACCCGAGGCACTCGAGCGTGAGCAGATCCTGATGCTCGCACAGCAAGGACAGCTTTCGGTGAGCTCAGCGGAGGTGTCCGAACTGCTCGCCGCCCCCGGCGATGACACGCTGGAGATCTACCAAGCAGTGGTACGAGGCTGCCTGACCACGATGCAGCTCGGCGAAGCGGAACTCTTTCTCGATGGCTGGCAGAGCGACTACCCAGACGATCCGATGCCCGACTACTACCTCGGCCTGATCGACGAGCATCGGCGAAACTGGCCTGCAGCTGCGACCGCCTTTGCCAGTGCGGTTGAGAAAGGCCTCATCGATCAGCAACAGGCCCGGCGTCATCTTGCCGATGCGCTGCGATCGGATCACCACTACCGTGAAGCGGTTACTGAGTACGAACGGTGTGATCAAGACGACGTGGGGGTCTTGCGTGGGCTCGCAGGCTGCTACGAATCTCTCCGCGATCTTGATGCCGCCACAAGGGTCTACGCCCAGCTGCTGGCCCGCTTCCCAGAAGACCCGGCAGCCCTCTCAGCCGCTGGCCGTCTGGCAGCTCGGCGTGGTGACCACCAGACCGCGGCCGTGCAGCTTGCGCGTGCGGTGGAGCTCAACCCCAGTGACATGCAGGCCTGGCATGCACTCGGCTGGACGCAAGTGGCCCTGGGCACGCCAGACGTGGCCCAGACGGCCTTTCGAAAGGCCGTCCGGCTCAGTGAACAGATCCAGCGAACCGAGCACCTCCGTCGCCGCGTCGAGGAGCAGCCGGCAAATCCCACGTTTCGCCTTCAGCTCGCAGATATTTTCCTCGCCGAGGGACGCATCGACGATGGCCTGATGTGGCTCAGGAGCGTGTTGCAGGTCGATCCCGACAACGCCGAGGCTCGCCAGGCTCTTGAGGCGTATTCCAGCACCACAGAAGCTGCCCCTGCACCGCCCGTCACCGCCTTCTAAAATAGAGAAGGCGGTTTTCTCGTCGCGAGAAAGCGGTTTTCGTGGCGGAGAAACGGGTATAGACGTGGGTGCTTGCGATGGCAATCGAACGTGGCAGGCGTGCTGCCTCAGGGTCGCGTCTGCCGTGGGGCTGATCGGCATCTCTTCTGCAGCGGCTGCGGTCGCCGACGATCTCCCCGCGTCCCCTCCCCAGGCTGTTGCTCAGCTTTTGAACACCAGCTGCCTCGCCTGCCATGAGGGTGATGCGGCCGAAGCGGGCCTCGACCTGACGTCGCTGGGGAGTCCATTGGCCACGCCCGCCGACCTCACTAGCTGGATCCGCGTGATCGATCGCGTGCACGATGGCGAGATGCCCCCAGCGGATGCAGAGGAGCTCCCGGCCCGTGTCCGCGAGGAGTTTGTAGACGCCGCTGGCACCTGGCTCCGCCGTCTTCAGGAGCAGCAGTGGCGAGAGAGTGGCCGTGTTCAGGGCCGTCGACTCACCCATCTGCAGCTCGAGCGAACCATTCACGACCTCCTCGGCATCGACATTCCGCTGGCGAGTCTGCTGCCTGATGAGCCCCGCACAAATGGCTTCACGACCGTCTCGTCCGGTCAGTCGATGAGCCACTTTCAGCTCCAAGACCACCTCGAGCTCATCGACATCGCGCTCGACGAAGCCTTTCGCCGTGCGACCACGCCCACCGACGAGTGGAGCCGCCTGCTGCTGCCTGAGGAGCTCTGTCGACAAGATCCGAATCGCCGCTGCCGCGAGCCGGAACTGATCGACGGCAAAGCCGTCACCTGGAACGGCGGTGTGATCTACTACGGCCGACTGCCCGCCACCCGCGCCAGCGAGTCTGGCTGGTATCGCTTTACGGTGAAGGCATCGGCGGTCAACGTGCCTGAAGACCACGGGGTGTGGTGCTCCGTGCGAACCGGCATGTGCGTCTCCAGTGCCCCGCTGTTGGAATGGGCCACCGCTTTTGAGGCCACCGCCGAGCCGGGCGAGTGGACCTTCGAGACATGGCTTCCCGCAGGGCACATGCTGGAGATCCGGCCTGCCGACACCACACTCAAGCAGGCCCGGTTTGCGGGTGGCCAGATCGGCACCGGCGAAGGTGCCCCGCAGAACGTCTGCGGCGTTGCCCTGCATGAAGTGCTGATGGAGCGGATTCATCGCGCGGGCAGCGACGACACGGTGCGACAGCGGCTCTTCGCCGACCTCCCACTCTCCTCCGAGCCCACCCCTGCGCTGGCTGCAGAGACCTCGGACGCCGCTCTCGCCCGACTGATCGAGCGATTTGCCAGCCGCAGCTTCCGCAGACCGGTCAGCGACGACGACGTGGCGGCCTATGTTCAGCTCGCGAACGCCAAGCGAGCCAGCGGGAGTTCGTTCCTCGACTCCGTGCGGAGTGGCTACCGGGCGATCCTCTGCTCACCGAGATTCCTCTACCTGCAGGAGACTCCAGGCGAACTCGACGACTTCGCGATCGCCTCTCGGCTGAGCTACTTCCTCTGGAACTCCATGCCGGATGAGGCCCTGATGCACCTCGCCGCTGAGGGCCGGCTCCGCGATCCAGCGACGATTCGTCGCGAGGTCGATCGCATGCTTGCCGACGACCGCGGCCGCCAGTTTGTTGAAGACCTCGCGAATGAATGGCTCGACCTCTCGGAAATCGACTTCACACAGCCAGACCGCCGCCTGTTTCGAAGTTTTGACCAGGTGGTCCAGCAGTCGATGCTCGCCGAAACCCAGAACTATCTCGCTGCCATGCTGCGAGAGAACCGGGACATCCGGGAGCTCGTGCAGTCCGACTCCACCTTCCTCAACAGTCGCCTCGCTCGCTACTACGACATCGACGGCGTGGAGGGAGACGCGATGCGCCGCGTGCTCCTTTCTGCAGACAACCACCGCGGTGGTGGTGTGCTCACCCAGGGCGCGATCCTCAAAGTCACCGCGAATGGAACAAACACGTCACCGGTTCTCCGTGGCATCTGGGTTTCGGAGCGGCTGCTGGGCCTCGACGTTCCGCCACCCCCTGCGAACGTTCCGGCTGTTGAACCTGATATTCGCGGCGCGACCACCATTCGTGAACTGCTCGCCAAACACCGTGCCGATGTTTCGTGTGCTGCCTGTCACGCAAAGTTTGACCCTCCAGGCTACGCCTTGGAGAACTACGACCCGACCGGCCGATGGCGTGAAGAGTATCCCGTGGTGCAAAACGGAAACCGCACCGACGGAACCGTGATCGACGCCAGCTACGAACTCGACGATGGACGCGGCTTTGCAGACGTCGCAGGCCTGGTGCGTCTCCTCGCCGACGATCCGCGAGGACTCACCAAGGGCGTGGCAGCCCGCCTGCTGACGTATAGCACTGGGGCTCCAGTTACCTACGCCGACCGACAAGACCTTGATGACATCGCTGGAGCAGTCAGCGGCCACGGCTTCGGCTTCCGCTCACTGGTGGCCGAGGTCGCAGTCAGCCGTCCGTTTCGCATAAAGTAGCGTTTCAAAAGCAAACTCAGTGCCTCTTAAAAGCAGTGCATCCCAAACACCCAGGACAGCCCTATGGCCGCCCCCTTCAACATCACCCTCGGCCGTCGCATGCATCGTCGCACGGTTCTTCGCGGAGCAGGTGTGGCGCTTGCACTGCCCTGGATGACCGCCATGCAGCGGGCGGCCAACGGTGGTGAAGCAGAAGCCGCGCCACGGCGATTTGTTGCCATGACGCTCGGGCTCGGCCTGCATGGTCCCAACCTGAACCCCGCCAACGCCGGACGAGACTACACGCCAAGCAGCTACCTTGAGCCTCTGCAGGATATCCGTGACCGCTTTACGGTGATCTCGGGCAGTTCACACCCTGGCGTGACCGGCGGCCACCGGGCCGAGGCCAGCATCCTCTCGGCGAACACCGCAGCACCGGTGGGGCGAGGAAAGAACTCCATCTCGCTCGACCAGTTCATGGCGAAGCATCTCGGCAGTCACACCCGCTTCCCCTCTCTCGTGCTCTCCAGTAGCGGTAGCAACAGCCCGTCATACACCGAGCAAGGCAGCATGATCGCGGCGGAGTCATCGCCCAGCCAGCTCTACATGCAGCTGTTTGTTGACGACTCTCCTGCCGAACAGGCCCGTCAAGCTCAGCGTCTGCTTGAGGGTCGCAGCATCATGGACCTGGTGGCAGACGATGCTCGCCGGCTGCGTCGTGAACTCGGTGCTGGCGACCGTGATCGCCTCGACTCATATGAGACCAGCGTCCGCGAGCTTGAGCGGCGATTGCAGGAATCCGCCGAGTGGGCCCGCCGGCCGAAGCCTCGCGTTGATTTTCCAAAGCCGATCGACATCAGCGATCCGAACGATTTCATTGGCCGGCAGCGACTGATGAGTGAGATGGTACGGCTTGCTCTGCAGACCGACTCTACCCGTTACATCACCTACCACCTCGGCACGGGTGGCGGCGTAATCCCGCTTCCGGGCGTCGACGACGGCTATCACAACCTCAGCCATCATGGCCTCGACGAGGACAAGATCGCTCAGCTGGCGATCGTCGAGAAGGCGATCATCAGCGCCTGGGGATCGTTCCTCCGTGACCTCGCCGCCACTGACGACAACGGCTCGAGCCTGCTCGACAGCACCTCCGTGCTGCTCACGAGCAACCTTGGCAACGCCTCCAACCACGACAACCGCAACATGCCTGTGCTGCTTGCCGGCGGTCGCTTCCGCCACGGTCAGCATCTCGCCTTTGATGAGCGAAACAACTATCCGCTGACCAACCTGTTCGTCAGCCTCTTGCAGGAACAGGGCATGGAGATCGACCGCTTTGCCAGCAGCACAGGCACGATGACCGGTATTGTGTGAGTATGGCTTTGCAGACCTAGTTGAGTTCCATCGCGCGGATGTCGCGATACTCAACCTTCATCACCAATCCGCCGTGAATCTGCAGGCCGATTGGCCCTGCCTCGGCATACTTGTCGTTGGTGTAGCTTGAGACCTGCTCGCCATTGAGCCAGACCGTGAAGGTGTTTCCCTTGGCCTGCACACGCAGCCGATTCCAGTCGCCTTCCTTGAGAAGCTCGCCAGCTCGCTTCGCCTGGGCTTCCTCCGGATAGCCCCCCACGTAAAACGAGCAGGTCATATCGCGTTTGAGGCTTCGGGAGACCCCGATCTGAACCTGCACCTCAGGCTTTCGCATCATCACGCCGCTATCGATCTCACCGGAAAACCGCACCTCGCACTCGAAGATCACGTCTCCATACGACGCGTCGGTGTAGAGCATCGAGCCCTTCTTCTCTTCGTCGTTCAGGCCTGTCAGCACGCCATTCGCCACCGTCCAGTACTGCGGCTCTTTGGTATGCCAGCCTGAAAGATCAGTGCCGCTGAAGATCGGCGAGAGTTCCGACGTCGGTGGCACTTCCGCCGTTGCCCTTTCACACGACGAGACAGCCACCACAGCCACCAGCAGACACACGAGACAACGCACCACAACGCGCAGCATGAGTTCCTCCCTCACAAACTCGAACCACCATCTCGGGGCTCGACGGATTTCTAGTTAGGCCAACAGCCTACCGTCGTGATCGCCCAGTCGCATCCATCCGCCGCTCGATCATGGAGATGAACTCCTCCAGGCGAGCCCGCTCCGTAGGCGTTGTGCGGTCGAGCACAAACTTCAGAAACCGGTTGTCTGGAGGCTCACCACCCCGCATGCCACCCGGGCCACGAGGACGGCCGTCACGCTCACCCGTTGGCCTGCCGGACGCCTGAAAAGCCGATCGCATGAAGTCCATCTGACTGAGTTCTTGGTCAAGAAACTTCTGCCGTTCCTCAGCAGTCTTCAACGCAAAGTACAGGTCTGCTCGGTCACCCATGTGCTGCATCATCACATCGAAGCCGAGTTCCATCACTCGGGGACGGAGGTTTTCCGGCAGCGTGCTGACCTTCAGAGCGATCGCCCCGATCCCTGCGACTCGCTCAACGGCGGTCAAGAAGTTTCCCGGCCCCTGCCGCTCCCGCTCCCGCTCGAGCATGCCCTGCATCATGTCGCCGATCTCGATCACCCGCGGGTCTTCCGGGCGTTCGAACCAGCCAAACTGCCAGGCGACGATCCCACACAGCACCGCGAGGGCCAGCACGCCAGCCATCCACGCAGCCCAACGCGACCGGTTTCCAGGTTGCCTTGCCATACTGCCTCTCCGTCATTCGGAACGAGCCAGCGTCAGCATATCGCACCGGATTGTTTCCAGCACCACACGTTGGCGCCTGAACTGCCACTCTGCCATACTCCGCCCGCACGTTTGGCGGCTCCGTGCCAGATGCTCATGCCCTTTTGAGAGGGTCTCCCCACGGGCATCTGCCTTCCACCTATGACGGACCTTCCTCTCGGAGTGTTTCCATGCCCGCCTACGCCCCCGATTCGGTCATCATCCCTTCCTCAGCACCGCACGGCTTTCTCATCGACATGGATGGGGTCGTTTACCGCGGCAACCAGCTGATCCCGGGAGCTGAGCGATTCATCACCGATCTCCTCGATCTCGATCTCCCCTTCTTCTTCCTGACCAATAACAGCCAGCGGACCCGCCGAGATGTGGTGACCAAGCTGCACCGGCTCGGGATCACCGTTGAAGAGAAGCATATTTTCACCTGCGCGATGGCGACCGCCCGATTTCTCGCCAGCCAAAAGCCGGGGGGAACGGCGTTCGTGATTGGGGAAGGTGGCCTGCTCAATGCGCTCCACGAAAACGGATACTCCGTCGTCGACCATGACCCTGACTACGTCGTGATTGGGGAAGGCCGCGCAGTCACCTACGAGATGATGGAGCGGGCCATTCGCATGGTGCTCAGCGGAGCGAAACTGATTGCCACCAACCTGGACCCAACCTGCCCCACGCAGGATGGCCTCAGGCCCGGCTGCGGTGCACTCGTCGCGATGATTGAAACCGCCACCGGCAGAAAAGCATTCAGCGTCGGCAAACCGAGCGCCGTGATGATGCGGGCGGCTCGCAAAGAGCTCGGACTCGATGCGATCCGGACCACGATGATCGGTGACACGATGGAAACGGACATCCTCGGCGGGGTGCAGCTCGGCTACCGGGCAATCCTCGTGCTCTCCGGTGGCACAAGCCGAGAAGACCTCGCGGCCTTTGCCTACCGCCCCGACATGATCGTTGATTCGATCGCCGATCTCTCAGCTGCCGAACTCGCCGGCCTCACCCGCTCCGCTCCTTAGCCAAGCATTGCGCCGGCACACCAGCCTACGGCGGCCCAGCACCGATCAGTGCTGCCCGCGAACGCCGTTGACGAGCCGCTCGAGACCGAGGGGATTGGCATCCTTGAGGGCGTCTGGCAGCAGAGCCTCTGGCAGATCCTGATAACAGACCGGGCGGATGAACCGTTCGAGAGCGGCGCTACCCACGCTCGTAAACCTCGAGTCGCTCGTTGCCGGCCACGGGCCACCATGCTGCATCGCGTGGCAGACTTCAACGCCCGTTGGAAAGCCGTTCACGATTAAGCGGCCTGCCTTCGTCGCGAGAATCTCAACGAGACTGCCGGCCGCGGCAAGATCGCCTTCCGTCCCGTGCAGCGTGGCAGTGAGTTGCCCCTCGAGTGCATCCGCGGCCTTGGCGAGTTCGTCCACTGAGCCCGCGGTCACCAGCAGGCTCGCCGGCCCAAAGACTTCTTCGGCATACCGCGGATCGGCCAGGAAGGTGGCCAGGTCTGTCTGGGCAACGACGGCCGTGGCTTCCGTCTTGCCGGTATCGGCAGTCGCTTCCGCCGTGGCAAGGGTGGCTGTGCCGTCGAGCCCCACGAGGGTGTCGCGGCCGGCCGCAAATGAATCACGGATATCGGCGGTGAGCATTGAGGCAGCCGGCGCAGCAGTCACCGCTTTGGCCACGGCCTGCCGAAAGGCCTCAAGCTCTGAGCCCTCCACCGCAAACACGAGCCCCGGCTTCGTGCAGAACTGCCCCACCCCTAAGGTCATCGAGGCAACAAAGCCCTGGGCAATCGTCTCGGCACGCTCCGCAACCGCTCCCGGCAGGAGAAACACCGGGTTGATACTGCTCATCTCCGCAAACACGGGAATCGGATCGGGCCGACCCGCCGCCGCATCGCACAAGGCCCGGCCCGCTGCCCGCGACCCGGTGAACCCGACCGCCTGGGTCGCCGGATGCTTCACGAGCGCGAGCCCAATCACGCTTCCCTGGCCATGCAGCATGGAAAACGTGCCGGCTGGCATGCCGCAGGCCTCCACAGCCTTGGCGATTGCAGAGGCGACCAGTTCCGACGTGCCTGGATGGGCACGGTGCGCCTTCACTACCACCGGGTTGCCAGTACACAGAGCACTCGCGGTGTCTCCACCTGCGACCGAGAAAGCCAGCGGAAAGTTGCTACTGCCAAACACCACGACCGGGCCTACCGGACGCTTCGCTCGCCGAAGATCGGGCCGCGGCAGTGGCTGCCGATCAGGCATGGCCCGGTCGATGCGTGGATCGGTCCAGCTCGCGTCGCGAGCCATGCTCGCAAACAACCGCAGCTGGCCGACAGTGCGGCCCCGCTCGCCTGTGAGTCGGGCCAGCGGCAACGCCGTCTCCTGATGGGCCCGCTCCAGCAGGGCATCGCCAAGGGCCTCGATCTCCTCAGCGATCCGTTCAAGAAACACGGCCCGTTGCTCACCGCTGGTCGCTGCGAAAGGCCCACTCGCCGCAGCAGCTGCGGTCAAAGCTGCATCGACATCGGCAGTCGACGCCATCGCAAAAGCACCAGCGAGCTGGCTGCCATCACATGGGCTGACCGCCGTGAACGTTTTCTCCGATCCCTGAAGTCCACCAGCGAGAAAGTTGTGACCGTGCAGCTGCGTCATGAGTGCCTCTGAGAGAAGTGTTTCAAGTTGAGGGCGGATCAGACCACCGCCACCGTGTTTTCGAGTGTGCCAATGCCGCTGATCGTGATCGTGACCCGATCGTTGGCGGCGAGCGTAAACGACTCATCAGGCACCACGCCTGTCCCAGTGAGCAAGACCACCCCGTGCGGGAAGTGCTGCGAACGCCAGAGATGATCTGTCAGATCGGCAAACGTTCGTTTGATCTGGTCGATACTGGTCTCGCCGCTGAAGACCTCTTCGCCGGCTCGCGCGATCCGTACGCCGATGGTCCACTCACGAATCGCAGCCTCATCGGTCGCAAGGGTAATCCAGGGGCCAAGACTGCACGAATGGTCGTAGACTTTCGCCTGCGGAAGGTAGAGCAGATTCTCCCCTTCGATATCGCGAGAGCTCATGTCGTTGCCGATCGTGCAGCCCACGAGACGACCATGGGCATTCATCACCAAGGCCAGCTCAGGCTCCGGCACACTCCAGCGAGCGTCTGCCCGGATGCCCACATGCGAATCGGGGCCGACCACCTTCTCACCAACTGACTTAAAGAAGATCTCCGGACGCTCCGCGTCGTACACCCGGTCGTAGGCAGTGGCACTAAAGTCGCTCTCTTCCATGCGGGCCGACTTGCTGCGGAGATAGGTCACTCCCGCAGCCCAGACCTCGTGACGCTCAACGGGAGGAAGCAGCGTGACCTCCGAAACGGCGATGCCATCTTCAGACCCTCGCAGCAGCCGCAGATGGGCCACGGGATCTTCGCGATCAAGCACGTCGGCCAGCGAACCGACCCCGACATGCGTCAGATCGACGACTCGCTCCCCCTCAATCACCGCACCAATCCGAGCCTCCGCTCCAGGGTCAGTCCTGAATCGACAGAGACGTTCAGCAGTTTCTCGCATCACCACGGCCCTCGATTCCTTCGCTGACGCGGCGGCACCGATGCCTCCACGAGCCCCGCACTCTATAAGATCAGAGCTCGGCGGCTCAACTGTCGCCCCTGCACCCAACACGAGAGGGCCCTCGGCCCCACGGAGAGCACCGGCATGGCTGCGGCCCACTTCGACTCCAGCGACACATCGATCTATGACATTCACACCTCGTCTGCGGGTCCTGCTGGCGAGCTCCCGCTGACCGACACGATGCTCCGTGAGAGCCCCAGCGGCGACCTGTTTGGCCTCTCCCAAAACGCCGGCATGGGCTGGCCGGCAGAACGCACCAATGATCGGCAGGTGCTGATTCTCTCCACGCAGGGTGGCGTGCGACTTCCTGACGGGTCTCCCCTGGCCCTCGGCTATCACACCGGCCACTGGGAAATTGGCCTCTTGGTCCAGGCGGCGGCCGAGCGTCTTCGTCAGCTCCAGACGATCCCGTTTGCCGCGTTCTGTTCCGATCCCTGTGACGGTCGCACCCAAGGCACCACAGGGATGTTTGACAGCCTGGCCTACCGCAATGATGCCGCCACGGTGCTCCGCCGACTGGCCAGGTCGCTGCCACGCCGCGAGGGTGTGCTCGGTATCGCCACCTGCGATAAGGGCCTGCCTGCGATGCTGATGGCGATCGCTGGTCTGGTGCATCTCCCCGGCGTGATCGTGCCAGGCGGTGTCACACTGCCTCCCAACGTGGGAGAGGATGCCGGAGCCATACAGACAATCGGCACCCGTTACACCCACGGCCAGCTGACACTCGCTGAAGCAGCTGATCTCGGCTGCAGAGCCTGTGCCTCCCCAGGGGGTGGCTGCCAGTTCCTCGGCACCGCCGCGACGGCGCAGGTGGTGGCGGAGGCACTCGGGCTGACACTCCCCCACGCGGCGCTGGCCCCGAGTGGCCAGCCGGTCTGGCGAGACCTTGCGGTTCGCTCCGCCGATGCCGTGGTCAGCCTGGCGAACAACGCACAGACGACCGCTGATGTGCTCACCACAGCGAGCCTCACCAACGCGATGACAGTCCATGCTGCATTTGGCGGCTCCACCAACCTGCTCCTGCACATTCCCGCGATCGCCCACGCGGCAGGCCTGCCACGACCAAGCGTTGACGACTGGATTGAGATCAACCGCACGACACCACGGCTCGTAAGCGTGCTGCCCAATGGGCCAGTCCACCATCCCACGGTGCGGGTCTTCCTCGCCGGTGGCGTTCCAGAGGTGATGCTCCACCTCGCACGTCTCGGCCTGCTCGACACCTCAGTCCACACGGTCGCCGGTGCCACACTTGCCGAACAGCTCGCCTGGTGGGAGACCAGCGAGCGGCGGCAACGGTTCCGCGATCTGCTGAAGAGCTGCGACGGCATCGACGCTGATGAGGTGATTCTGCCGCCTCCTCAGGCCAAGGCACGCGGGCTGACAGGCACACTCGCATTCCTGCGTGGCTCGCTCGCCCCCGACGGCGCCGTCGTCAAGGCGACTGCGATCGACCCGCGCGGCCTCGATGACGACGGCGTCTACCGTCACACCGGGCCGGCCCGCATCTTCACCAGCGAGAAGGCTGCGATGGCAGCGATCAAGGCCGAGGAGATCCGCGAGGGGGACGTGCTTGTGCTGACCGGCATCGGACCGATGGGCACAGGCATGGAGGAGACCTACCAGGTCACCAGCAGCCTCAAACGTCTCCCCTTTGGACACCGGGTGGCGCTGGTCACCGACGCCCGCTTCTCAGGCGTCTCCACGGGAGCCTGCATCGGCCACGTCGGCCCGGAAGGCCTTGCCGGCGGCCCTATCGGCCGACTCCAGGACGGGGATCAGATTCAGATCGTGATCAACAGCCGTCAGGCAAGCGGCCGGGTTGACCTTGTGGGCCACAAGGGCGTTGTCTTCTCACCGGAAGAAGCGGCCGCCGAACTAGCCCGCCGCCCGGTCCGCAGCGATCTTGCCGCCGACCCTGCCCTGCCGGATGACACTCGCGTCTGGGCAGCCTTGCAGGCCGCCTGTGGCGGCACCTGGGGCGGCTGCGTGTTTGACGCCGACACGATCACCGCCCGCCTCAGCACCACCCGTTAGCTGAGCAGTTCTCGCACCACACGAGCCTCCTCGACGCCAGTCAGTTTGCTGTCGAGGCCCTGGAACTTGTAGGTGAAGCGGGCATGGTCGATGCCCATCTGGTGCAGCAAGGTGGCATGCACGTCATGCACGCTGACCCGATCTTCAACAGCGTGGTAGCCGAGGTCATCGGTCGCGCCGTAGGAGAAACCTGGGCGGAAGCCACCGCCGGCAAACCACATCGTGAAGCCGGCCAGATGGTGGTCGCGGCCATTCCCTTGGGCCATCGGCGTGCGGCCAAACTCTGACCCAAATACAACGATCGTGTCGTCGAGCATCCCCCGCTGTTTGAGATCGGTGAGCAAAGCCGCCGCACCACGATCCACCTCGGCCGCCGTCCCTGCGGAGTGTGTCTTCACCGAGCCATGGTGATCCCAATCACGGTGATAGAGCTGGATGAACCGCACCCCACGCTCAGCCAGCCGGCGTGCGAGCAGGCAGTTGGACGCAAACGAGCCATCCCCTCCGGTCGTGCCGTAGAGGTCAAAGATGTGCTTCGGTTCGTTGCTCACGTCCATCAACTCCGGCACGCTGGTTTGCATGCGGAAGGCGAGTTCGTACTGGTTGATACGAGTAGTGATCTCTGGGTCGTGAAGCCGCTGATCGGCGAGCTGGTCGAGCTGCCTGACAGCGTCCACCACGTCCCGCTGCCGCTCAAGCGAGACGCCGCCTGGGCTGCGGGCATAGAGCACCGGATCACCGGTGCTGCGAAACTCCACCCCTTGGTACTGCCCCGGCAGAAACCCTGAGTGCCACTGCCGCGACGCGATCGGCTGCTTCTGCCCAAACCCTCCGGTTGAGACCATCACCACAAAGCCTGGCAGACTCACCGACTCAGCGCCGAGGCCGTAGAGCAGCCACGAGCCCATCGCCGGCCGCCCCGCGTTCATCGTGCCAGTATTCATAAAGGTATGGGCGGGATCGTGGTTGATCGCATCGGTGTGCAACGACCGCACGATGCACAGATCGTCAGCGCACCGGCTGCCGAGTTCCGGCCAGATCTCAGCAATCGACTGCCCCGATTTCCCCCACTGCTTAAACGGATGCTGCGGGGCAAAGCAGGTCAGTTCACGCCCCTGCAGCTGTGCAATCTGTTGCCCGGCGGTCACCGATTCGGGCATCGGCTTCCCATGCAGCTCAGCAAGCTTTGGCTTGTGGTCAAAGGTGTCGAGATGGGTCATCCCGCCCGCCATGTAAAGCCAGATGATTCGCTTCGCCCGCGGGGGGAAGTGCGGCAGCCCGAGCTGCCGCTGTGGGTCGACTCCACCGACCGTGGCGGCAGCCGCCAAACCGCCGCGGCCACTCGATTCCAGCAAAGAGGTCAGCGCCATGCCGCCGAGGCTGACCCCAGAACGGGCCAGAAACGCGCGACGGGCAATCGATGAAGGCAACAGTGACATCGTGGGTGTTCCTCAGGAAAGGTCAGTTGCGTGTCACGACTTCGTGGAGGTTGAGAATCACACGGGCAACGTTGGTCCAGGCCGCCAGCTCCGCTGTCTCAAGCGACTCCGGTACTGCCGCCTCGCCAACATCAACCAAGGCAGCCGCGGCCTCGGCATCTGCCAAATAGGCTGCGCGATGTGAGGCGAGCAGATCGACCAGCACAGCCAGTTCCTCATCGGTCGCCGAACGGGTCACCGCTCGCTGGAAGGCCCGATCCAGCCGCTCCCGCTCCGTACCCTCCGAGGTCAGCAGTTCCTGGGCAAACACGCGAGCCGCCTCGACATAGGAAGGATCGTTGAGCAGCGCCAGCGACTGCAGTGGCGTGTTGGAGCGGGCACGCTTTGCGGTGCACTCTTCACGACTCGGCGCATCAAAGGCCAGCAAGCTTGGATGGAGATACTGCCGCTGCCAATGGGTGTAGAGCCCACGGCGGTAGAGGTCATCTCCGCTGTCTTGCTGCCACTGACGGCTGGGAAAGTTGAGATAGGCCCAGTAGCCCACTGGCTGATACGGAAACACACTCTCCCCACCCACGCGGCGAACCAGCAGCCCACTGATCGCTAGGGTGTTGTCTCGCACAAGCTCGGCATCAAGTCGGAAGCGGCCCTGATGGGCGAGCCAACGGTTGCCTGGATCAACCGCCACCAGCTCGGGCGTCACCACCGACGACCGCTGATAGGCATCGCTCATCACGATCGCCTTCACCAGCCACTTCACATCCCAGTCGTGCGTCATGAAGTCGGCGGCGAGGCGGTCGAGCAGTTCGGGATGCGTTGGCCATTCCCCCTGGGCGCCCACATCATCCAGCCTTCGCGAGAGCCCTTCGCCGAAGAGCACCGCCCACAGCCGGTTGGCAAACACCCGGGCCGTCAATGGATTCTTTTTGTTGACAATCCACCTAGCGAGATCGAGCCGCGTCAGCCGATCCTCAGCTTCGGCGTTCACCTGCTCAGACTCCCCATCTGCAGGCTGGTGACACAACGCCTCTGGAACCCCGGGCGTGACCTCTTCCCCACTCTCGTCCATCCAGTTGCCGCGGGCGAGCACCCGCACCATCCGTGGCTCCACCGTCTCGGTGACCAGCGTCGTGGTGATCGCAGCGTCGAGGTCTGCACGCTGCTTCTCAAGAGAAGCGATCTGCGCACGAAGCGGCGCAAGTTCAGCAGCGATGCTCCGAAAGTGCTCGGCAACGAGGGCCTGCTGCTCGCTGCTACGATCTGCTTCAGCCATAGCAACCGCTGCAGCCACAGCAGCCGGCACGGCATCTGCCGCGGCCACAGGTCTGGCAGCTGTCGTGGCGGAAAGCCGGAAGCAGCCGATCGTGTGCTGAGGATTGTCGAGATTCTGATCGAGGTGCACCACGAGCGTGCTCCCCTCAGGCAGCGTGAGATCTGCTCCGGTCTCAAACACGGCTGCATGCGGCCTGCCAACCTGCTCCATCACCGCCCAGCCCCAGGTGGGCCCCTTGGCGTCTTCGTCGATCGCCGCAGTCACCGCCCACTTGCCGTAGGGGTTCTCACCTGCCGCTCCGGTCTGCTCATAGGTGGCGGAGGCGTTCTGCAGCGGCACCGGCGTGACCGAACCATCCTCCGCGTGAACCTCAAGCCGAATCTCACTGAGCACAAAGTTGCCGTTTCCCGCTCGCCCCGGCCCCTGCTTCGGCAGTGAACCGTCAGGCAGCACGTCGAGTCGCACCGCCGTCACCCCTGCTGGCAACCCGTCATAGCGGAGCGTGTAGGTGTCGGTGGCAGGATTTTCTCCACTGGCCAGGAGTGCGCCATCGTCACGAGGAGTCAGCGTGACGCCGCTTCGTGACTCCACCTTCTCAGCCACCAGCGGTGTCCACGCAACCAGCGTCTCTTCCCACGCTTTCCTTGCAGCCACCACAGCAGGCGTCTCTTCGAGCAGCTGCTGCTTCGCCTCTGCAACCGATTTCTCAAGCGCCGCCCGCTTGGCTTGCTCCGCGTCGTCCGGCACCTGGATATTCGGCCCCCACTGCCCGCCGGCATAGAGCCCCCGCTCCTTGATGTCGGCGAAGAACGCTTCAAAGCGATAGAAGTCGCGGCTGGTGAACGGATCAAACTTGTGGTCATGGCATTCCGCACACCCAAGCGTGACCCCGAGCCACGCTCCTGACACATTCCGCACCCGTTCGGCGATGTATTTGGCCAGATACTCCTTGGGCTGCACACCACCTTCGGCGCTCATCATGCCCAGCCGGTTGTAGCCCGCGGCAATCTGCTGCTGCGTGGTGGGCTCCTCCAGCAGATCACCCGCCAGCTGCTCAATCGTGAACTGATCGAACGGCATATTGCTGTTGAAGGCCGCGATCACGTAGTCGCGAAACGGTGACACGCTCATCGGCTGGTCACCGTGATAGCCAACGGTGTCGGCATACCGCACCAGATCGAGCCACCACATCGCCATCCGCTCACCGTAGTGGGGCGATGACAGCAGCCGGTCGACCAGTTGTTCGTAGGCATCGGGCGAACCATCAGCGAGAAAGGCCTCAGCCTCGGCTGGTGTCGGAGGAAGTCCGGTGAGGTCAAAGTGCAGCCGCCGCAGGAGCGTGACCCGGTCGGCCTGTCCGACAGCGGGTAGCTCCCGTTCCGTCAAGCGGCGAGACACGAGGTCATCAATCGCTTCGGTGGTCGAACTGCGAGCGGTGTCTGCCACGACCACCGGCTCAAACGCCCAGTGGCCTTCGTAGTCAGCGCCTTCCGCCACCCATCGCTCGAGCAGCGCGATCTGTTCCGGCGTCAGTTCCTTGTGCGACTCAGGCGGCGGCATCAGCTCATCGGCATCGCTCGAGCGGATGCGGCGAATCAGCTCGCTTGCAGCCGGATCTCCAGGCAGGACCGTTCCCTGGACGCCGGCCTCACCAAACAGCCCCTCAGCTGTGTCGAGCCGCAGCTCAGCCTCTCGCGTTCCCGCGTCTGGACCGTGGCAGAAGAAGCAGTTGTCAGACAGGATCGGGCGGATGTCGCGATTGAAGGTAATCGTCTCAGCGGCCAACGCGTGCGAGGTCACCATGAGCCACCCAGCGAGGCAACAGGCCCCCCTGACGACACTACTCGTACGGACACCACTCCTGAGAACTGTCTGCATCAGCACCGCCGCTTTGTGTTGGAGGCCCCTGCTCTGCCCACCTTGTCGCACCACCATCGCGTTCCACCTCACGAATGCCTTCGGCTCCCCCTTGCCTGTCCCCTCCAAGAATACCAAGACAGGCGGTGCCGACCGTCACCACCTGTGGCTGTCGTGCCGAAGTCCCACGATGGCTATGGCATGGACCGTGCGCGAAAAACTGATGCTCAAAACAGCCTCATTTCCCCAGTCGCCGCAGTACCTCGCCCACGCAATGCCGCACTGCCTTGAATAGGGCAGCCAAGCCAGCCTGCTGCATAAGAAACAAGCACATAGCCCAAGCCAGCCAAAACTCTACGCTCTGCGAAGCCGAATGCTGGCCAAGACAAATAGACCGCCTTTACAGGTGTTTTCTTGCGTGCCGCTGCCACCTACGGATGTCACAACCCGTTTTGGCACGCGAGTTGCGTTCCACACTTCAGGGCGATAGTCCCGACACGCCAGGAGAATCGAGGCGGCGATTCCCCACAGAGCAGCGGGTCGGTGACTGATCGGTGCCAGTTTCGTTCGGGGAGAAAAGCCATGTCACCTGCCGTCCTTGATGCCTACCGGCCTACCACGAAGTCTCTGCACGAAGGTCTGCCTTATCGGGGCCTCGTGATTCTTGCCCGGGCTGATCCGATCATCTGTGGGCATTCCACGGAGGCCCGCAACCTTGCCGAAGCCGCGATCGCTGCCGGCATCGAGCGGGTACACATCGTCAGCTATCCGCTGGATGTGCTGGAAGCGTCACAACTGCCGCTGAAGCCACTGGCGTCAGTAGCACCCTACTCACCTGGCATCACGGTCGATCGGCCATCCCCTGTCGGGGACTACAAGGTCCTCGATGGCCGCCTAGGCTATGCGATCGCCGGCCACCTGATCGATCTCTTGCAGACGCTTCCGGGGCCTGTCGCCGTGATGAATCTCTATCTCGTGCCACATGGCCAGATGGTGATGCAGGCGGTGGAGGCGGTCCGCGGCATGGGCATCTGCGACATACCAACCACGATTGCGGAGGCCGTGGGCTCCGACATCACCAACGTGGTCTCAAACGCCCTGCAAACGGGCCAGTTCGGTGCTGCCGCTGCCGTACTCCAAAACTTTCTCAGCCACGATCAGCCGGTCGCCGTAAGCCGCTTCACAAAAGAACTCATCATCGAGGCCGGAGAACAGGTCGACCGCCACCTCGGCAGCCGCTTCGCCGAGCAGCTCGCCACCCGCACCGGCATCAGCTACCCGGCCATCGACACCTCGCTCTATCTCGAGCGTCCACCTCAGGAAGAGCAGGCTTCCGTGCTGAACCGTCGCGGCCTGCAAAGCGACGGCTACGTGCTGTTTCTCAGTCGACTGGCTGAGTCAAAGGGTGTCGACGACCTGATCACGGCCTACCAGGCCAGCCGTCTTGCCGACCGGATCCCGCTGGTCATCTGTGGCACGGGACCTCACGAAACCGCCCTTCGCCAGCGGGCTGCTGGTGATCAGCGGATCCGGTTTTTTAACGATGTCAGCGATGCTGAAAAGCGGGTACTGATGGCCAACTGTCACACCTACTGCCTGCCGAGCAAGCCGCGGCCGGAGTTCACCGAAACGTTCGGGATCGCCATCGCCGAGGCGATGCTGGCTGCGAGCCGAGGCGTGGTGGTTACTACGCGCACCGGAGGTATTCCCGAGGCGACTGGCGACCACTGCCTCTACCATGCGGCTGGCGACGTCGGTGACCTGACAGCTCGGCTCAATGAGGTTGAGCAGATGGACACGCATGCCCGTGAGGTTCTCGCCGCCCGGGCACGTGGCTACGCAGAGCAGTTTGACCGCAGTACGATTCTCCGTCGGCTGCTTGCTCCGGCGAGGGCCTCTGCGGCAGCATGAGGCTGCCGAATCCGGCGGAGCCGGGCAAACCACGAGAGAACGTTTCCGGCGACGGCCCGATGTTACGAGCACACACGTCCGAGCCTTCCAGCACCACATCCAATCGGCAGCTGGTCGATCCGTTCATCGGCACGGAGCCGTGTGACCTGCCGCCCCTCACCGGCCTCGCGGCCACCTGGTTCTGGCCAAAGCCGCAGATCGGCAACACCCATCCCGGCAGCTGCCTGCCATTTGGCATGGTGTCGGTCTGCCCCGCGACTGGCGGCTATCCCACGGGCTACGGCCGCTACAAAAAATCGCTGCAGGGTGTCCCTGAGCCACTCTTTGAAGACCTGCGGATCTCCGGCTTCACACACTTTCATCCATCTGGCGTCGGTGCGATCCGGAAGTACTACAACTACTGCCGCGTGATACCGCTCACGGAGGCCATGGGCGGACTTGCCACGCACGGCCGCACCTGGCCGATTGACCGCGAGGTCGCTTCACCCGGCTTCTACTCCTGCCGGATTCCCGCGGGCGACATCCTGGCCGAGCTCACCGTTGGCCGCCGGGCCGCCGTGCATCGCTACACCTTCCCTGCCTCATCGCTGACGACGCTGGCAATCGACTTTTCTCACGGCGGCATCGCCATCGAAGACGGCCGTACGATCCCCCTACGGGCCGAGTTTCGCAAGCTCAGTCCTCGCACTGCCGAAGCCTGCGTGACCATGGAAGGCCTACCGATTCGAATGGCGGTGGCCCTGACCGGCTTTGCCGCCGGCTGTGAGTCACGGCTCTGGGCCGGAACGCAACTACTCGATAACGAGGAGCAGTTCTACGACTACATCCGCGAGTCGAGGTTCGAGCCGTTTGGTGTCTGCTTTCAAGGCCCCACGGCTGCTGGCGAAACGGTTGAACTCCAGGTGGCGTTTTCGCTGCGGAGCCGGCCTCAGGCCTGGAGAAACTGTCAGCACATCCCGACAACATTCTCCGCCACACAGACTGCGGCAGAGAACAGCTGGGACGAAGCCCTCGGCCGCATCGAGGTGGAAGGTGGCACGCTCGCTCAGCGACGGACCTTTGCCACGGCCCTGTACCACAGCCTGATCAAGCCCTGCGAGGCGGCAAATGAATCGCCCTTCTGGCCGTGGGATGGGCCCTTCGCCTTCGACTTCTCCACGATGTGGGACATGTACAAAACACAGCTCCCGCTCGTGCTCACATTCTTTCCCGACATGGGCAGCCAGCTGATCAACTCGCTGCTGACGGTCGTGGAAATGGAGGGCAACTTTCCGATCGGCTATCGGCTCTCCCGCGGGTACGACCGCTTTGCCCATCAGGCGAGCGGCCTGGCACACGTCGTGATCGCGGATGCTTTCCATCGCCAGCTCCCCGGCATCGACTGGGATCGGGCGGTCACACTGATGTGGAAAGATATGGGCCGAGCTTACGGTGAGGCCTTTCTGCACGACGGCCTTGTGCACCCAATCACCCACACCCTTGACCTCGCCTATGCCTGCTTCTGCACCGCCACGGTGGCGCGAGGCATCGGCGACGACGCGGTCGGGGCCCGGATGGAGAATCTCGCTGGTCGCTGGCGCAACGCTTTTGATGCCTCTGGTGAACTCCTCGACTCCACCTACTACGAAGGCACCAAATGGAACTACGCCTACCGACTGCTGCATGACATGCCGGGGCGGATCGCGCTGGCTGGCGGCCAGGCTGCCTTTGTGGCCGACCTCGACCGGTTTTTTGGGTTTGGTGCAGAGCCAGTCGTACAGCCTGGCGTGGCTCCGTCTCACGAAGAGATGGCAGCCGGGGCGGCCCTTGGTCGCTTTGAAGGGCTCAACAACGAGCCCGACATGGAGGCCCCGTATGCATACGTGTTTGCTGGCCGCCACGATCGCATGTGCGAGGTGGTGCGGGCCGGCCTCAATCTGTTCGCCGACACGCCGGGAGGCCTGGTGGGCAACGACGACTCCGGCGGAATGAGCTCCTGGTATGTCTGGAGCAGCCTGGGGCTCTTTCCAGTTGCTGGCCAAGATCTCTTCCTGATCGGTTCACCACTCTTTCAATCCGCCCGTCTGCATCTCCCCTCTGACTGCGACGTCACGATCACCACAACGGGCAACAGCCCGAGCCGCCCCTACGTCGCCGCCGCCACGCTCAACGGTCAGCCCCTCAGCGAGCCTTGCCTCCGCTGGAACGACCTCGCCAACGGCGGCACACTGCATCTTGAGATGAGTGACACGTCCGCCGCATGGCCGGCATGCACCCAGAGCCCGATCGTGGCCGGCCACCCACGTACACCCGCAGACTAGCCACTACCGCTGCTTGGCCAGCTTGGCCTCGAGCTCTTCAATCGTGGCCTGGTGAACCCGCCGCCATTCGCTCTGCTTCGGCCCGAGTCCATGCCGGGTCTCCCGGTCGTAGGCAGCGTCGGCTTCTCTGCCAGAAACCTCAAAAGGCTTCATGATCTCAGCCACCGCTGCATCGAGCTTCGCCACGGCATCCTTGAGGCTTGCTCCAGTGAATCGCCAATGCCGTCCCCTCGGCATCTTCTCCTGAAAGGCGAGACGGGCCTGCAGGCAACTAATCCACGCAATATCGGCATGCCCCTGCTCATGCGACATCAGAGCGGCGTTCATTGGCCGGCGGTTCCAGGACGCATCCCTTCGCACGAAGGCCTCCACTGTCAACTCCTCAACGGTGAGCGTCGTCCGTCCGCCGACGACGCGATAGCTGTAGCGATAGCTGCAGCCAAGTTTCGTCGCAGTGTTTGCATCACCGCCCGGGTCAGCCGGTACCTCCCCAAGAAAGTCTGCGGCTGTCAGTGGCCCATCCTCATAGCTGCGGAGATCCTCGGCAGTCGCTGGCCTCTCGATCACCGCACCGGCCACGGTCATCACCGCGAGGGACATCCATACACGCATGGGGAGCCAGACGCCTTGCAGCATTACTTGCTCCTCTCGTTGAGCAAAGAGGCCGGTAGACAGTAGCTACTCAGACGGCGGTCAGGCTCGGGATAGTCGGTGCTGATCAGCTGAGCACCCGTAGCGATCGCCAGATCACGCCGCCGCGGATCGTTGTCACGCGCCTCGCGGGTGCTGGCATCCGCACGCGTTCGCACCAGAAACCCCTCCTGCACAAGCTGACGAATCTCCTCTTCCTGGCCAACGGGATCGTTGCGTTTCATCCAGGCCGCCTGCGGGTGACCGCGGTCAACACTCACAAACAACAGCCGGCTCTCATCTGTTGCCGCCAGATAGCGGTCACGATCGCTCCCCTCATTATCGAGGAGAAACACCACCTTCCCCAGGTGTTCTTCAACTGCAGGCCAGCCTTTCCCTGCCACCGCATCGCGAAGCGTGGCCGCGTCTCCCTGCACATCTGCTGGCGTGAGCATCCGTTCCCGTGGCCAGACATCGAGCAGCTCGTCGTGCAGTTCTCTGAAGGCGTTGTCGACCCATGGCAACGGCTGCTTGCCGGAGAACGCATCGCTCTTGAGCTCAAGCAACACAAAGATGGGAGCATGGTCGAGCTGTTGGTCAGACCAGGCCTTCAGCTCTGCAAGTCCATCAGCCAGCGTGTAGCAGGTTGTGCGGACGTCGAAGTCTGGGCTGTGGAGCACCTTGATCCCGGGCCGGGCAAGCCGCCCTTCGGGATCAAACGCCGGCACATCCGCCCCCGCAACCTTCGCCATCGTCATCGCCCATGGATGGCGATACAGGCTTCCCTCGGGATCGCGATAGCAGTCGAGTTCAAAATGCCGCACACCAAGCCGATCAAGCTGCTCCGTCAACGGCCGCCGCGTGTAGTCGATCGCCTTGGCTTCCTCCCCCGCTACCGCCGCAATCGCCGACATCGTGAAGGCGTCTGGCGCTATGTGGTAGGAGTTGTGCGTGCCGAGCAGTTGAAGCTCATTGATCCGCCGCGATTCCTCCCCGCAGGCCATGCCTGCCACCACCGCGAGCGCAGCATTCGTGATCAACACAACTCTCGACGAACGCCCCATCATCATTCGTTTCTCACCATCTTTCATGAGAACGCACGGCCTGAAGATCACTCGCCTGCCGCAGCAAAGCCTCGTTTCCGCATCAGTGCTTTCGTGTCAGGATCACGGCCACGAAATCCGCGGTAGGCCTCGGCTGCATCGACGGTGTTGCCAGCAGAGAACACCTGGCCCACCAGCCGGCCAGCGACCTCTGCATCCCACGGGCCCTCAGCTTCGGTAAATGCCTCCCACGCATCGGCCGTCAACACATCAGCCCAGAGGTAGCTGTAGTAGGCCGCGGAGTAGGCATCTCCGGTGAACAGGTGCAAGAAGTGCGGCAGACGATGCCGCATCACACCGACCGCCTGGGGCATCCCAATCGCTGCGAGCGTCTCTCGCTCAAACACCGCGATATCTGCTGGTGGTTCAGCAAGATGCAGTTTCATATCGACCAGCGCACTCGCCAGAAACTCCACCGTGCCAAAGCCAACATTGAAGGCGGAAGCCCGCTCTATCTTCGCCACGAGGTCTTTCGGAATCGGCTCACCCGTCTCCACATGCAGCGCGTAGGTCTCGAGAATCTCCGGTGTGGAGAGCCAGTGCTCCAGCACCTGCGAGGGAAACTCCACGTAGTCACGAGGCACTCGCGTGCCTGAGAGCGAAGAGTACGTCACCTTCGATGAGAGTCCGTGCAGGGCGTGACCAAACTCGTGAAAGAGGGTTTCTGCGTCGGTCCAGGAGATGGTGACCGCCTCGCCCGCGGGTGGCTTGGTGAAGTTGCAGTTGTTGGAAACGATCGCGGTTGAGCCCTCGTCACATGACGCCTGGGCCCGATACCCGCTCATCCAGGCCCCTGAACGCTTGCCGGGCCGAGCGAAGGGATCGAAGTACCACAGCCCCACATGCTCGCCGCTTCCTCGGTGAACTCCCCAGACCCGCACATCGGGATGAAACACGGGCACGCCCCCCTGCTCCACCGGCCCGCTGTCAAGCGGCGAGAAATGCAGATCAAAGAGCGTCGCCGCCACATGAAACATGCCTTCGCGGAGTTTCTCGAGCTGCAGATAAGGCACAATCTCGGCCTCATCGAGATCATAGTCTCGCAGCCGCACCTTCTCTGCGTAGTAGCGGTAGTCCCACGGCTCGATCTTCAACGCTGCGCCTTCCGCATCGGCAACCGCCTGCATCGCCGCAACCTCACTGGCAACAGTGGCCACCGCCGGCGTCCAGACCTCCTCCATCAACGCCATCGCTCGTTCAGGCGTGCGAGCCATCGCATGCTCAAGCTGCCAGTGGGCGTGGGTGGCATAACCGAGCAGATGGGCACGCTCCGCCCGCAGAGCGACCACTTCGCGAATGATGCCGAGGGTGTTGGTTGGCCCGTCTTCCGCTCCTCGGCTGACAAACATTCGCCAGACCTCCTCGCGGAGCTGCCGATTGTCGGCCACCGTCAGCACCGGCTCGACCACCGAACGTGTGTTGGCCAGCGCCCAGCCGGTCTTTCCGCGACGGGTCGCCTCTGCGGCAGCCGCAGCCACAAGCGACTCAGGCAGCCCAGCCAGCCGGCTTTGATCGTCGACCAGCACGAAACGATCGTTCTCGTCAGCGAGCACATGCTGGGCAAAATCTGTGGTCAGTGTGGCAAGCGTGCCGTTGATCTCGGCGAGCGTCCGCTTCGACGTGGCGTCGAGCGCGGCTCCCTGTCGCACGAAGCTCGTATAGGTCAGCCAGGTCAGCCGCTGCTGCTCAGCCGTCAGCCCAGCTGACTCACGGCTGTCGTACACCGCTTTAACACGTGCGAAGAGCGGACCGTTCTGAATGATTCGGTCACCATGCGCCGCCAGCTTCGGCGACATCTCCCGCTCAACCGCCTGCACAGCATCATCGGCAAGGTTGCTGGTGAACACGGAATAGATCGTGCCCACCCGCTCAAGAGCCGTTCCGGCCCGTTCGAGCGCGGCGATCGTGTTGTCAAACGTCGCTGGTTCGGCGTTTTCAGCGATGGCGTCGACTGCAGCGAGTTCTGCCGCCATCGCAGCCTCGAGCGCCGGCCCGAGTCCTGCGGGCGTCACCTGGTCAAACGGTGGCACGCCACCATAGGGGCCCGTCCAGTTGGCAAGTGGGTTGGTTTGGGCATCAGCAGATGGCATCGAGACGTCCTTATCAGCAGCATGCGAGCCGGCTCCCATTTGGCTCGTCCCGCCGCCATGATAATGGCCTCAGGCACACAGTGGGCAGACGCGTTTCGAGAAAGGAAACCGGCCATGATCCAGACAACGAGAAATACCGCCGTTCTGATCCACCTTCACGCCGGCTGCCGCTCGCTGCTGACCGCAGCAGTGCTCGTGGCTCTCCTTCTCTCAGCCCGTGATGCCACAGCTGAACTCCACGCCGCCGCCGCCATCGTCGATATCACCCCGCAGCAGTTTCCGGTGTTCATCAACGGCGGCTTCACCGCCCGCAAAGGCGAGCCACGCGATGTCAAAGCCCGAGCGGTCGTGCTCGACGATGGCACCACGAAGATCGCCATGGTGGTGGCTGACAGCTGCATCCTGCCCAAAGACCTCATCGATGCGAGCAAGGCGCTCGCCAGCGACCGCACCGGCATCCCGGCTGATCACATCATGATCTCGGCCACCCACACCCACACCGCACCATCGGCGATCAGCGCTCTCGGCACCCCCGCAGATGAAACCTACGTGCCGTACCTCCGGCTGCGACTCGCCGACGCGATTGCGGAAGCCGCTGCAAAGCTTGAGCCCGCTGTGGTCGGCTTCGGATCGATCGATGCCTCCGAGTTCACAGCACTCCGCCGCTGGGTGTTGCGGCCCGATCTTGTCCGTACCGATCCCTTCGGCGACCCCACGGTACGGGCCACGATGCATGCGGCGAAAGACAACCTGCTCGGGGTGATTGGCGAGTCTGGACCAGAAGATCCCGAGCTCTCAGTGATCTCGCTGCAGACGCCAGAGGGCCACCCGATCGCCCTGCTTGCCAACTTCTCAATGCACTACTACGGCGGTGGCCCAGCAGCCGACTACTTCGGCAGCTTCTGCGACGCCCTCGAAACCCACTACACGCAGTCCCGCGAGATCAACGGCCCGACGCCCGTGGCAATCATGTCGCACGGCTGCAGCGGTGATATCTGGCGGGTCGACTATCGCACCGGCGAGCAGCAAGATTACGACACCTTCGTCGCTGGCATGGTGGCCCGGGCCGTTGAGGCGATCGATGCCATTGGTGAACATCGCGACGCCGATCTCGCCATGGCCGAGCACCGTATGCCGTTGTCGTACCGGCTCCCCACAGCCGCTCGCCTGGCCTGGGCGAAGGGCATTGTCGAAAGCCTCGGTGACAGCCTGCCCACAACGCAGGAGCAGGTCTATGCGATCGAACAACTGCAACTTGCCGAGCGAGGCAGCACTGAGGTCGTGGTCCAGGCGATCCGCATCGGCGACATCGCGATTGCCACCACGCCCACCGAGACCTACGCGCTGACCGGTCTCAAACTCAAACGCCAGAGCCCCGCTGCCCACACAATGGTGATCGAACTTGCCAACGGTGGCGATGGCTATATTCCGCCACCTGAGCAGCATGCCCTTGGCGGCTACAACACCTGGCCCGCCCGTTCAGCAGGCCTTGAGGTCACCGCAGAGCCGAAGATCGTGGCGGCGTCATTGAATCTGCTCGAGGCGGTTTGCGACACACCACGGAAGCCACTCACGCCACCAGCGAGCCCGATGGCAACGCGGATCCAAAGCCTCGAGCCGCTGGCGTATTACCCGCTCGACGAGATGGCTGGCCCTGTCGCATCCGATGCAGGCAGCCACAAGCGAGACGCTGTGATTGAGGGGCATGCGACCTACTACCTGGCCGGCCCGAGCGGCCCCAGCTTCGCCGAAGGCACGACGATCAACCGCAGTCTGCAGTTGGTGGGCGGCAGGCTGGCCACTCGTGGAGCCGATCTGACCGACCACTTCACCATCAGCATGTGGTGCTGGAACGGACTTGGCGGCGAAACCAGGGAGATTCAGGGCTGGCTCGCCTCCCTCGACCATACCGATTCCGTCAGCCCTGCTGGTCTCCACCTGGGCCTTGCGAGCACCGGCCCTGAGTCAGGCCGGCTGGTGCTCGATCTCGGCGGCACACGACACACAGGCACGGCCACATTGACTCGCTGGCAGTGGCACCACGTAGCGCTCGTGCGGGATGGCGACGCCTGGCGGCTCTATGTCGATGGCGTGCTCGACGCATCAGGCACGACTGCAACGGGCTTTGGCGTGGGCAACATGCTCTTCCTCGGTGGACGCAGCGACGGCGTGGACGGCTGGGAAGGCCGACTCGACGAGATCGCCCTGTTTGCTCGCAGCCTCTCGGCCGACGCCGTAGCCAGCCTCGCTCACGGCACGCCCACCACCGACACCCCCTAAGCTCAGCCCGGGGCTCTCGGCGGCGTGTCGGTGTCGGTGATCCGACCATCCTCGTCTCGACGCAGACGGAGTTTCTCCAGGATCGCATCACTCACCAGCGTTGCCACCGGCGGGGTGCTGCCAGCGGCTGGCGGGCCGGCAGCTCGCCCACGAGCCTCCGGGGAAAGCCAGCGGCTCTCCAGGTTGCGAATCTTCTCGAATGCGAAACCGGCCCACGTGTCATCACCCACCGCTCGCGAAAGCGTGTGGATCGCCCCGCTGACATGAGTGGCATAGGCCACCTCGCGATCACCGACAGTCTCGATCGCCTGGACCGCCCATGTATCAAACAGTGGGAAGCCCTGTTCAAGCAGGTCGGTGAAGGCCGCCGGCCGCACCGGCAGCGGACGCTCATTGATCGGGATGTGCGGCTGATCATCAAGCCGCACCGACGCCAAGGCGGTCGATGGGTCGGTGAAATCGTGCACGCTTACCTCAGCGTCCGACACCGCGACCAGCTTGTCGCCCACCCGCACCGACCGCTCAATGCTTGCCTCATGGTCGATCGTGCCCAGCGGCACAATGCCTGTCTCCGCATCGAAATGCACCACTTCTAACGCCTGCTTTGGCATCGGTCGCAGCCAGGGCATCACGGCAGTCGCGGCGAGCGTCCAGACACCATCAGGCCCAGGCATGGGATCGACGGGCCGCTCCCACCACCAGGAGACACCTTCGCTGGTCACGGGAACCGTGACCACACCCTTCTCCGGATAGAAGCCCATCGCCAGTGGATCACCATCTCCTCGCATCCAACGGTCACCAGTGATTGGTGTGCTGGTCTGACGGCCGCCGTCGAAGGTGTATCGGTGGAGCAGCTGTGGAAGCTCTGGGTCGTTCACATCAAACAGGGAGAGCTGAAGCCCGAGAAACCTGCCGCTTCGCTCATCGGCATCACGGCCGATCGCCAACAGCAGCCCATCGTCAAGCGGCTGCAGGTGGTCGGCGTAGCCAGGCACATGTAGCTCGCCGAGAAGCGTAGGAGCGGTCGGCACCGAGAGATCCACCACAAAGAGAGGATCCGTAAACCGGAAGGTCACAAAGTATGCCCGGTTGTCGACAATCCTCGCCGCGTAAAGCTGCTCATCCGCAGCAATTCCTCCGAGGCTCCCCACCACCTCCAGCGAATCGGCGGCTGTTTCCAAGACCACCACGCCATGGCCATCAGCACGCTGCTGCACAACCGCCTGCAACACGCCGTCCGTCTCGCCGACCGCAAACCGGTTGAGCAGCGTGCCCTCAAAACTTCCCACTGCAACCAAGGCAGGTCCCGACTGACCGGTGAGTGTCACGTCAATCCGAGCAACGTCCGTCACCGGCGGCTCCCAGACCATGATCTCAGGCCGAAGTGCGATCACGGGCACACCGGGAGGCGTGAGCATGCCAGCGTGGCCAGCGAAGACATAAATCGAGTCGGCACTGGCAAACACATCGGTCTGTCCAGATGTCAGCAGCCCGACCGAGTGAATCGCAGGCTCGCCGTCAGCCGCCACTTCTACCACAGCAACCGTGGTTAACTGGCTGATCAGGTCATTGGCGGGGATGTCGATCGACGTTGCAGCAACCTGATCCTCAACAGCGGTCACCAGCCCCGCTGCGTCATAGCGGAACACCTTCGGCTGCATCGATTCGATCAGTTCTTCGGCAATCCGCTCGACATACGACGCCTGACTCTCATAGGTGCCCTCTGGTGTCCAGCGCCATGCTGGAGACACCAACGCCGACGCAACAGCCCGCAGCGGAGAGACGTCTCGCGACATCGACACTGTCGGAAGGTCGCTCTGCTCCAAAGGTGGAATCACCGCAGGCGTTGGGGGCACGAACGCATGATTCATCACCAACCGCAGCTGCCCTGCGACCATTCGAGACGCCACCAGCTGACCATCAACTCGGGTTCGACTTGCGACCGTCACCGATTGTGGATCAGAAACGTCGAGGACCGTGATGGTCGCATGGGGCGACCGAGTGAACCGCTTCCAGAACGGCGACTGAAACTCTCCCCAGGCCTCAGGCACGCGATCACCAAACGAGGTCGTCAGGATCGTCAGCCGCGAGCCCGCCAAAAACATGCCGGCGGCCTGCTCGCGAGACGGCAGGTCAAACTGGCCAACAAGCTCGGGCGTGGTGCTGATGCCAGCCACAACCGAGAGGCGACCACTCCCGAGCGTGTAGAGCAGTTCTCCGTCAGTCTCAACCAGGTCTGCTTCATCGACTCCTGCCACCTGCGTGTTGGTCGACGAGGCGTCTGCAGACACAGCGACGCTACTGTCAGCGGCCATCGGAACCGGCATGCCGATCTCCCGCATGGACAGCCCAGCATCGCCATAGGACATGACATCTGGCCCAAAGCCGTAAGCAGGTTGTCCAAACAGCCCCTGCCATCGCTCAACAGCTGCGGCTACAACCCAGTCAGAATACGCCTCGTCACTGACAAAGGCTGCGACGCCGTCACCTTCAGCGGTAGTTCCGGTGTCTGCTGCTAGCAACAGCTTTGATTCGAGCCGTTCGACTCTGGCATGCTGCGGCCTGATTCGGCCATGTCGTCCGCGTGACATACCTCTTCTCCTTGGCTCGACGGATTCAAAGCGACCACCCACCGCCACTGCGTGCTTTGAAAAACATGAGAGAGGCCCGGGGGCGTGATCTCTCATCATCACCGAAACGGTAGAGAACAGAAAACCGAAGGCACAACGGCACTTCCCCAGCCACCCGACCTCTGCAAGGCACCCACCAGACCACCACCGCGTGCAGCAAACGCTTTCTGAAAAAACGAGGGAGCCCCAGGGAGGCCAGGCCAGCCAGGGGGCATAGGCAAGGCCGCTGCATCGAAAACTGGGAAGGAGTCAAGTTCTCTCCGACTCCCGCCGATCGGCATTCCAAGGGCTGTTGCGGTCTTCTTGTGACAGGAGAACCAGCGGCCGCGATGCCGCGACCCCATGTGATCCTTCTCATGCGACGCCACACGACTGCTGCTGCGTTCGCGAGGGCTGAGCTTCTCGTCACGCTCGTCGCATTGCTGCTCGCTGCCGGCCCCCTCCACGCCGCACCGCCTCGCAACGCCTCGCCTCCCTGCCCGATTCCCGACACGCGGCTGGAACTCTGGCGGGAGTCGCTCATCGGCCCGCTTGAGACTGAATGCTGGACACCGCTGCGGGTGAGTGAGTTTTTCAGCGATGGCTGGGATCGCCCCTACGACTCCATCGACCACCGCGTTCCGCGGCAGACCTGGATCAACAGTGCCGACGGCGCGTTTTATCGCCTCGCCGTCATCTCTGGCACCTGGGCACAGGGAACGACTGAGGTCAGCGACACGGCCAATGGAAGTCTGTTTCTGTTCACACCCTTCAACCGCCGCTTTGAAATCGGCTGGTTCCTCCCCTTCAGCCTGATCGCCCCAAACCCCGCATCCCCGGCCACGAGCACCACACGCGGCACCGGCGACCTCACCGTCGCGGCCCGTTTCCTGCTCGCCGAAGACAAGACCTACTCTTTGACAGCCAACTGCTATGTGCGGTGTCCGACTGGCTCACCGGAAACCGGCAATGGCGTAACCAGCCTCTCCCCGGACATCGAGTTTTGGACCCACCCCACGGGGAGGTGGGTGGTTCGTGGCGGCGTGGGCGTGACCGTCCCGACCAACCTGACTGCGGCGTCGCTGCCGCTGCTTGAAGAAAACCCGTGGACTGGCTTCAACCTCAGCCCCGGTCCGTTCAGCTCATTCGATGCCCGCCTTGCGGCCGGCTACTACATGACGCCGAGTGATGCCCCCGTGCTCAAGCATCTCTGCGGCACGCTGGCCACCAACTTCCACACGCAGCTTTCTGGTGGCAACGCCAGCTACTTTAGCATCACGCCAGGCATGCGAACCGGCATCGGCCGCGACTGGTATCTCCTCGCCGGGTTTGAAGTTCCCCTGATCGGCCCCCTGACCTTTTCCAACCAGGCGATCGTGCAGGCGATCAAAAACTTCTGACACACAGGCCGAGCGGCGAAAAGGCGACGTCGCTGCCGTTCAAAAAAAACGTCCTGTGTCGCAAAATACAGCGGCACGATACCGTGGTAGGTGAGGACGTGGAACGTCCGCATTCTGCATGGGCAGAGCAGCCGACTGCCTGGAGGCATCGATGATCATTTGCAGAGTCTTGGGGATCATCTTCGCGGGCGTTGCCTTTACCGCGGCTGCTGTAGGGGCGGACGACTCGGCAGTCGACGACTCGGCGGCAACGCCTTCTCCGTCCTCAACCGAACACCTCACAGCCCCATCTCTCGATGGCCAGCCGGTGGCATTTGCCGATCTGCTCGGCCGCGACGGCAAGGCCGTCTGCTACACCTTCCTCCATCCCACATGCCCACTCGCGCAGAGGTATGCGCCGGTGCTTGCCGAGCTCGACAAGGCGTTCGACGAGCAGGGGGTCCACTTCGTGGGTGTGGTCTGCGAGTTTGACGATCCCGAGGAGATCACGAGCTATCGCGACGAGTTTTCCATCCACTTCCCCTTTCTCACCGACCGCGACTTTCACCTCGCGGATGCACTCGCTGCCACCACAACACCCGAGGTTGTGCTCGTGGATGCCAGTGGCCGCACTCGGTATCAGGGACGCATTGACGATCGGTACAAGGTGCGGGGCGAAAAGTCACCCGGCACTCCAGAGCCTGATCTGAAGAATGCCATCCTCGACCTGCTCGCCGGCCGCGAGGTGCAGCTGCCAGTGACTGAGGCTGTCGGCTGCCCACTCGATCGACCGGAGGTGCCAACATCCCCGCCGCAGCCAGATCACGAAATCACGTATGCCGAAGATGTGCTTCCCTTTCTGCACGCTCAGTGCCAGCGTTGCCACAGCCCCGGCCAGGTCGGCCCCTTCACGCTGACTTCCTATGACGACGCAGTGGACTGGGTGGAACTGGCCATCGAGGAGATCGAGGCGCGACGGATGCCACCTGCTCAGGTGGAGAGTGATTTTGAACTGCTGGGCAACAAACCTCCGACGGCCGAGCAGCTGGCGATGCTGCGGGAGTGGGTGAAGACCGACATGCCGGCCGGCGATCCGGCGAAGACCCCCAAGCTCCCGCCGCTGCCCGACTACGGAGCCTTTCAGGAAGACCTCGGGCCGCCCGATATCGTGCTCGAGCAGCAGAGCCCCACACAGTTGGGAGCGCATGGCGAGGATCTCTACCGCAACGTGATCTTTCCGCTGAACAACAAAGAGGATCTCGCGATCCGGGCCCTCCAGTTTCTGCCGGGCAATCGAGCGATCGTCCACCATTCCCTCACCGGCTATCTCCCGCGGGAGTCTGGGGTTGAGGCCATCGCGGACTGGGGCGGACGGGAGGGCATGAGCCACCCTGACGATCAGGCGGGGGGCTGGTATGACCCACACGGGCTAGGGTTTCGGCCGCCGCCGCTGCGAGATGACGGAACACCGCGAACCAGTTTTCTCGGCGGATATGTGCCGGGCACACGGGCGGGCCTGGCAGGGCCAGGCTCGGTGTTCATCGTGCCAGCGGGCTCTGATCTGACCGCGCAGGTGCACTATGTCCGCAGTGGAAAGACCGAGACTGATTCCAGCCGTATCGGGATCTGGCTGGCCGATGAAGCCGTCGCCGCAGACCCCAAGCGGAATCTGATGAACATCATTTATCTCACCGGCAGCTTTGGCGTGATTCCGCCGGGGGTCACAGATTATCGGGTCACCGGCAGCTACACGCTGCTCCAGGATGCCGAACTTGTGACGATCACACCACACACCCACCTGCTCGCGAAATGGCTTGAGGTGCGAGCCTGGCTTCCTGGTGAGGAGCAGCCGCAGCTCGTCGTGCGGGTGCCGAAGTGGGACTACAACTGGCAGCGCCCGTATTCGATGCAAACGCCGCAGCCGTTTCCTGCCGGCACGCGGTTTGAGGTGGAGTGCAGCTACGACAACTCCGCAGGCAACCCGCAGAATCCATTCAGCCCGCCGCGGGCTGTTTGGCACGCCGAACAAGTCGTTGACGAGATGGTGCTGCCGATGATCCTGTTCACCTCTAAAACCCCACTCGACCCAGCCGGAGCAAGCTTCTTTCGGTTCTACAGCGAAACGGTGCGGTCGGCCTTTCTCAAGCGGCTGGTCGATCGCCGCCATAAATATGTCTCAGATGCTGAGGGCAACGTGACGCTCTCACCCGACTTCAAGGATGACTGAGGAACTCACCTGCATGGACGACGCGAAGACAGCGGGGCTTTCCGTGGTTGCCGAGGCGGTCACGGTGACCATTCCCGTGAGCGGCACATCCAAAACGCTCTTGCATGATGTGAGCCTGCGAATTGAGCCCGGTGAGTTTGTCTGCATCCTCGGTCCCAGTGGAGCCGGTAAGAGCACGCTTGTACGAGCCATTCTGGGAGAGCGGGCGATCACCGCCGGCCACCTGCTCGTCGGCGGGCATGATGTGGCCGACAAGGCTGACTCCCTCCGCGGCGCAATCGGCTATGTCCCGCAGAAAGATATCAATCCGACCGCCCTGCCGGTCGAACGGGCGCTCCACTTTGCCTCGCAGGTCAGACTGCCTGCTGAAACTGCGGACGAAGAGCGGCTCGCGTCGATCGACCGTGCTCTCGACAACGTCGGCTTGAAAGCGGTGAAGAAGACGACCATCGGACGGCTCTCTGGAGGCGAAGCCAAGCGGGCGAGCCTTGCAACGGAACTGCTCTCAGATCCCGGCTTGCTTGTGGTCGACGAGGCTACATCCAGCCTCGACCCTGCCACCGAAGCTCGAATCATGGGGCTGCTCGCCGACCAGGCGAAGGCCGGCACCACGGTGATCGCGGTCACCCACCACCTCGATAACGTCGACAAGGCCGACAAAATCTTGATCCTGGGGCACGGTGAAGTCGTCTGGTTTGGCTCGCGTGTGGAAGCGCTTGGCCACTTTGAGGTCCATCGACTTGCCGACGTCTACCTCGTGATCGAGGACGAGCCTGCCGGCTACTGGGGAGATCGCTGGCGAGAGCGTGTGGCCGAAGACCGGCAGATGAGTGCGGCGGAGAATCCGGAAAACGCAAAGGCCCGGGCTGCAGAAGACAAGCAGGAGTCAGCAGCCGCCATTGCCGACCTCTCGATGCCTGGCTTCAGCCGTCAGTTCCGCACGTTCCTCACGCGCGAGCTCGAGACGACAGTCCGCGATCCACTGGGCCTGAGCATGGCGCTGCTGCTGCCGCTAGCGCTGGCGGCTGTTGTCTTGTTTGGCTTCGCCAGCACACGGTTTGAAAAGCCACTGATGGTCACTCGGCTGCTCGATTCCGATGAAAAGGAAGTCTTGGCTGACGTGTGGGGCGATGTGCGGGAAGCGATTTCTACTGAAACGGTGAGCGAACTCGACGCCAGCATCCCCGGGCAGATTCGCGTCTTTCTCGACAGCTATCCGAAGATTCTTGCGCATCTGAGGGAGCCCTCCACCGAGCGACTCATCACGGACGCTCTAGCCGACACGATTCCACTTGCCCCGGATCGGGAGATTACGGATCCCGCCGGTACCTTTAAGTGGCTCTCGCTGATGAGCATCTGTATGGTGATTCTCGGGTTTGTCACCGGCTTTCGTGAGATCGTCAAAGAGCGTCCGATGCTCGATCTTGAGCGGCGACACGGCCTGCGATTTGCAGCCTACGTGGTGGCGAAAGCGCTCGCGCTGGCGATCGTGCTGGCCGTTCAGGTCGCGATATTTACCGCTATGGTCGAAGTCGGATTCATGATCCGTGACTCCCTCGGCGGCCACAGGCCCGCGGCCATGTACTACCGCGGCCCATGGCTTTCCGGCACATTCAACTGGCTCGGTGCGGTCGCCTGTGCCGCGATTGGCCTGATCGTCTCCGCGTGTGTCCGCACGACAGACAAGGGCATCTTGGCGGTGCCGCTCTTGGTCATGCCCCAGATCCTGCTGGGGGCGACGATCCTGCCGATTACCGGTGGCATCCTCCAGGTGATCGCCATGCTCTTCTCTCCTCTCTACTGGTCCCATCGCGGCAGCCGAAGCGAGGGCGGAGGCGTGCCGGAGTATTGGCAAAATCTAGGGGACTATGATCCATCCCTGTGGATCGCGTTCGCTGCGCTTGTTGCCCAGATCGTGGTCGCCATCGCGATCACGATCCTGATTCTCCGCTGGCAGGAGCGGGCGGTCCTCGGCCGCAACCGACCGGTGAAATAGGCCGGAGGGAGAAACAAGACGACACCAGCTGGCCTGCCCTGGCGTGACGGTTGTTGTCTACACTCCTGGCCATGCGAAACCACGCGAACGTCTCTTCCGATCGCCGAAACTGCCGGGCGAGCAGGCTGCCTGCAATGCTTCGAGGCTCGCTTACAGCGGCGCTGATGGCGTTTTCATTCGCCTGCAGTGGATGCCAGACGCAGTCCAAGCCCGCACCGCCTGCAGAGGTGGCGGCGGAGCAAGCCGCCGAGGTGATGGTCACCACGCCACGGCAGGCGGAGATCCCGGAGTATCTGGAAGTCACCGGACGCATCGACGCCGAACGGGTGGTCGATATTCGCAGCCGGATCACGGGCTACCTGACCAAGGTGGCCTTTCAAGACGGGCAGTTTGTCAATGCGGGTGATCCGCTCTACGAGATCGACGATCGCCCCTCCCGGGCACAGCTCGCCGAGGCCGCCGGCACAATCGAAAGACTGCTCGGCGAGCAGCAGTTTCTCCAGGTGCAGGTGGAGCGCTACGAAAAGCTGGTTGGCAAGGGAGCCGCCGCCCAGCAGGACTTCGACAGCTACAAGGCGAAGCTGGTGGAGAATGCGGGAGCGCTCGCGACCGCCCGCGCCCAGCATCAGGCTGCCACACTCAACGTGGAGTTCTGCTCGATCGCGGCACCGATCTCAGGCCAGATCGGCCGCACGCAGCTGCAGGTGGGCAACCTGATCAACCAAGACACCACCACGCTGACCACGATCATGTCGGTCGACCCGATCTTCGTCTACTTCAACGTCGACGAGCCCACCTTTCTTCGTGTGATGAACAACGCTCGCGGATCGGGGCGTGAGAAGGGGCTCGGCGTCAAAGAAACCGTGATCGAGGTGGGCCTTGTTGATGACACGGAGCGAACCTACCCGCACTCCAGTCGCGTGGACTTCCTCAACAACCAGGTAGACACCAAGACCGCCACGATCACGATGCGTGGCCGGCTTGAGAATCCCTACTCAGCTGATCCAGCAGACCCAATCCCGCCCTTGTTCCGCCCCGGCATGTTTGCCCGCGTACGGCTACCGCTGAGCGATGCCGAAGAGCGGCTGTTTGTGCCTGAGGTCGCCATCGGCAGCAATCAAGACAGAAAGATCGTCTGGGTCGTGGGCGAGGACGATGTGGTTTCCGCTCGCGAGATCACTGTTGGCCAGAAGCTCGGAACGTGGATCGCAATCGAGGCAAATGACGCCGCTTCCCCCATCAGTGAGAATGATCGGATCGTGGTGCGTGGCCTGCAGCGGTGTCGCGATGGCAAGCCGGTTGCCCCTAGCCCAGCAGATGAGGCTCTTCTCGATCTAGTCACTTTCGTGGTCCCCACACCAGCAGAGCCCACTGTTCCCACGGCCACCACTGTTCCCACCGCCACCACTGGCCCGGCAGTTGCGAAGCCTTCCCACGACGAGCCCACACCGCAACCTGCTGCCGAAGAACCGGACCCGGCCCCCGCTCCCCCAGAGCTCATCGCACCGGAGCCAATAGCCCCTGAACCAGCCGCACCGCCAGTGGCTCCGGAGCCGCTGCCCGTGCCCGGTAGTGATCCACCGCCGTGATCTCACGATATTTCATCCAGCGGCCTATCTTTGCCTCGGTGATCTCGATTGTGATCACCCTCGCTGGTGGCGTGAGTCTCCTCTCACTGCCCATCGCGCTCTTTCCGCCAGTCGCTCCACCGATCGTTCAGGTGACCTGTGCCTACCCGGGCGCCAACGCCGCGGTCGTCACCGACACCCTGGCGGCCCCGATCGAACAGCAGGTCAATGGTGTCGACAACCTGCTCTACATGCAGTCTCAGGCGACCAACGACGGCACCTACGTCTTGCAGCTGACGTTTGAAGTTGGTGCTGACCCCAACCTCGCACTCGTGCAGACGCAGAATCGCGTTCAGCTGGCGATGCCGCTCTTGCCTGAGGTGGTGCAAGTCCAGGGCGTGAGCGTCAAAAAGCGGTCTCCCGACATCCTGATGACGGTTGATCTTTTCTCGCCCGACGGCCGCTATGACGACCTGTTTATGAGCAACTATGCAACGGTTCATCTCCGCGATGAGCTACTGCGATGCCCAGGGGTGGGTGACGTCCTTCTTCTCGGTCAGCGTGACTACTCCCTGCGTGTGTGGCTCGACCCAGAGCAGCTCGCCACGCGAGGTCTGACCTCGCAAGATGCCCGTGATGCGATTGCCGCCCAGAACGTCCAGGTGCTCGGCGGCGTCAGCGGTCAGTCACCAGCTCCCGAAGGCCAACAACTGCAGCTCGCAGTGGCCGCCACAGGGCTGCTCTCCACGCCGGAAGATTTTGGTGAAATTGTCCTTCGTGCCGATCCATCTGTTCCAGGCACACCACTGGTGCGGCTGCGGGACGTTGCCCGAATCGAACTCGGTGCAGCGGGCTATGACCAGACCTGCCGCTACAACGGACAGCTGGTGGTGGGCCTGGCGGTCTTTCAGCTTCCCGATGCCAACGCGTTAGAAACATCCTCAGCCATCCGGACCAAGATGGATCAGCTCGCGGAGCGGTTCCCGGCAGGCCTGGAATACGTCATCGCCTACGACACCACACCGTTTATCACCGACTCGATTGTGGAGGTGGTGAAGACGCTTCGCGATGCGATCATCCTCGTCGGGATCGTGGTGCTGCTTTTTCTGCAGAGCTGGCGGGCCACACTGATACCACTGGTGGCTGTGCCAGTGGCGATCGTTGGCACGTTCGCCGCCATGGCGGCGATGGGCTTCAGCCTCAACACGCTCTCACTCTTCGGGCTTGTGCTGTCGATCGGCATCGTGGTCGATGACGCGATTGTGGTGGTGGAAAACGTCGAACGCTGGATCAAGGAGGGGCTCGCGCCCCGTGACGCAGCAGTACAGGCGATGACCGAAGTCACCGGCCCCGTGATCGGCGTGGCCGCGGTTCTTTCGGCCGTGTTCGTCCCGTGCGCTTTCATCGGCGGCGTCACAGGCCTCTTCTTTCGTCAGTTTGCTCTGACCATCGCGGTCTCAACGATTCTCTCCGCAGTCAACTCACTCACACTCAGCCCAGCGCTGGCAGCCATCCTGCTACGACCCCACGATGCGCCCGCCGATTTTTTTCAGAGGATCCTCGGCTGGGTATTCGGGCCCGTGTTCTGGATTTTCAATCGATGCTTCGGAGTGCTCAATAGAAGCTATGGCTGGGGCGTTGCCGCAGTCGTTCGGCATGGCCGTCTGGTGTTGCTGGCCTACCTCGTCCTCGTGTTCTTCACGTGGCAGCTTTTTGCGGCTTATCCTCAGGGCTTCGTTCCACTCCAAGACCAGGGGTACTTAGTGGCCACCGTGGAACTGCCGGACGGGGCTTCGGTGCAGCGCACGAGCGAAGTGCTTGAGCGTGTGGATGCCCTCGCCCACACCGTGCCAGGCATTGCCGACACCTTCACGGTGGCCGGTATGTCCCTGGTCTACAACGCCAACGCGCCGCATTGGGGGTCACTGTTTCTCATGCTCGATGAGTATGAAAACCGACAGACTCCCGAAACCTCTCCGTTCGGCATCATCGCCGAGTTGCAAAAGCGGTGTCGCCAGGAAATCCTCGATGCAGAAGTCGGTGTCTACCCACCGCCACCTGTCGCGGGGATGGGAATGGCAGGTGGTTTCAAGTTCTACCTACAGGATCGCGGCAGTCTCGGGCCGCAGGTGATCCAAGAGACGAGCCAGAAACTTGTGACGGACATGAAGGAGTGGAAGCTCCCCTTCGTCGCCGGTGGCTACCGGGCCGACTCCCCACAGGTGTTCCTCGACATCGACCGCGACCGGATTCGTGGGCTTGGCATTCCCCTCGCCTCCGTCTTCAACGCCCTGCAGATGGACGTGGGCTCACTGACAGTCAACACCTTTAGCCGCTTTGGACGGACGTGGCAGGTGAAGGTGATGGCTGATGAAACGTTTCGCCGAAACCTCGAAGATCTACAGGAACTCAAGGTGGTCGCTCGCGATGGCGGGCTTGTGCCCTTGGCCTCGGTGCTCGAAGTCCGGCAGTCGATGGGGCCTGCCATCATGATGCGATACAACCTCTACCCAGCAGCTCCGATCGTCGGGATTCCCAATCCATTCGAAGGCGGATCGATGCTGATCGACCGGGTGGCCACCGAAACCCAGGAGCAGCTGCCGGAAAACTTCTCCTATGAATGGACGGAAGTTTTTCTGCTGCAGATTGCAGCGGGGAACACCGCGGCGTGGCTGCTCGGACTCGGTGTGATCCTGGTGTTCCTCGTGTTGGCCGCCCTCTACGAGAGCTGGTCACAGCCGCTCGCTGTGATTCTCGTTGTGCCACTCTGCCTGCTCGCCGCAGTGGTGGGCCTGCTCATCTCATTTCTACCGATCGACATCTTGGCTCAGGTAGGACTGGTGGTCTTGGTCGGCTTGGCCTGCAAGAACGCGATCCTGATCGTTGAGTTTGCACGACAGCTGCACGCGGAAGGCCACGATGCCCGATCCGCGGCCATCACCGCCAGCCAGCTCCGACTCCGGCCCATCCTGATGACCTCTCTGGCCTTTATTCTCGGTGTGGTGCCGCTGGTGATCGCCCGAGGAGCAGGTGCCGAACTCCGCTGGTCACTGGGCGTCACCGTCTTTGCCGGCATGATCGGTGTGACCCTCTTTGGCATCTTCCTGACCCCCGTGTTCTATGAAAAGCTGACGAGCCTCGGCGACCGCTGGTGGGCTCGTGGCTCTAAGGGCAAGGCGGTGCAGCCATGATTGCCGGATTCTTTATCGAGCGACCGATCTTCGCCTCGGTGATCTCCATCGTGCTCGTGCTCTGCGGCGGTGTGGCTGCTGTCACGCTCCCCACGACCCAGTATCCCGACATCACGCCACCGACGATCGAGGTCTCGACGGTCTATCCAGGGGCAAACGCAGAGCTGGTTCGCGACACGATCGCCGCCCCGATCGAGCAGCAGGTCAGTGGCGTCGAAAAATCACTCTCGATGAGCTCGCAGTGCACCAACGATGGTCGCTACCGGCTCACCGTTACCTTCGCGCCTGGAACTGACCTCAACATCGCGCAGGTCCTCACGCAGGTGCGAGTCACGCTCGCGATGCCCTCTCTTCCCGACCTCGTGCAGCGGGAAGGGGTCGCGGTGCTGAAGAAATCGCCTGCGGCGATGATGATCGTCAACTTTACCGCCGACAAAGATGAGTCCGGCAGGCCGCTCTACGACGAGATCTTTCTCTCTAACTACGCCACGATCCAGATCCGCGACGAGCTGCTGCGTGTCGAGGGCGTCGGTGACGTCGACTTTATCGGGCAGCGTGACTACAGCATGCGAGTCTGGCTCGAACCGGAAAAGATGGCGGCGGTCGGACTCTCATCCGGTGACATTCGCACAGCACTTGAAAACCAGAACTATCAGATCACCGCGGGGAGCGTTGGGCAGCAGCCGGCCCCGACCGGGCAGGCCTTCCAGATTCCGCTGTCTGCCGTGGGCCGACTCCAGACAGCCGAAGAGTTCGGCAACATCATCGTCAAAGAGACGCCAGCAGACGATGGCGACGTGACGGCGGTCATCGTGCGGCTGAGAGACGTCGCCCGCGTTGAGCTGGGAGCTCAGTTCTACGATCAGATCTGCCGGCTCGACGGTGAGCCGAGCGTGGGGATGAACATCTATCAGCTTCCTGGATCGAATGCGATCGAGGCTGCTGCCGCGGTGCGGGCCAAACTGGCGTCTCTGGGTGAGAGATTTCCCACTGGGCTCAAAGCGAGTGTGGTCTACGACACCACTCCTTTCATTGAAGAGTCGAAGAGCGAGGTGCTCAAGACACTTCGGGACGCCACGATCCTCGTGGCTCTCGTCGTGCTGCTTTTCTTGCAGAACTGGCGTGCCACGCTGATCCCGCTGATCGCGGTGCCGGTGGCAATCGTCGGCACCTTCGCGTTCATGGCAGCGCTCGGTTTTAGCCTCAACAACCTCTCGCTCTTCGGGCTCGTGCTGGCGATCGGCATCGTTGTCGATGACGCGATCGTGGTGGTTGAAAATGTGGAACGATGGATCGAGCGTGGCCTCTCTCCCCGCGAGGCATCGTTCAAGGCGATGCAAGAAGTCACGGGGCCCGTGATCGGCGTGGCACTTGTGCTCTGTGCGGTGTTTGTGCCCTGCAGTTTCATCACCGGCATCGTCGGTGAGTTCTTCCGGCAGTTCGCGTTGACGATCGCCGTGTCGACGGTGCTCTCCGCGATCAACTCGTTGACCCTCTCTCCAGCGCTCGCCGCCATTCTGCTGCGGCCAAAGGGTTCGCCACCCGACCCAATCGATCGCATCGTGCGGCTCACCTGCGGCTGGATCTTCTGGATGTTCAACGGCAGTTTTGCGGCCCTGACGCATGCCTATGCATGGGGAGTGCGGGTCGCCCTTCGACTTGCTGTGCTCGTTCTCCTGGGTTACGTAGGCCTGCTCTCACTCACCTGGACGCTGTTTACCGAAACCCCAGTGGGCTTCATCCCAGAGCAAGACAAGGGCTACCTGATCGCTGATGTCACACTGCCAGATGGAGCGAGTGTGCAGCGGACATCCGAGGTGATGGCGTCGCTCGAGCAACGGGCACTGCAAGAACCAGGGGTTGCCCACGCCGTCTCCGTGGCTGGCCGGTCGGTTGTGCTTGGTGCCAACTCACCCAACTGGGGCGCGATGTATGTCATGCTCGATGACTTCTCCCAGCGACCGGGCGAAGAGCTCTCAAGCGAGGCGATCGCAGAGCGTCTCCGCCGAGAGTGGCAAGCCACTGTCGACGAAGCCACCGTGCAGGTCTTTGGCCCGCCACCTGTCGACGGGCTTGGCACTGTGGCAGGCTTCCGACTCGCGTTGGAAGACCGCGGCGACTACGGGCCTACGCAGATGGAGCAGGCATCCGCCGCTCTTGTGCAGGCAGCCAAAGAAGACGAACGGCTGACCGGACTGTTCACCAACTACTCCGCGAGTGCTCCGTGGCTCTTTCTCGACATCGACCGAGAGAAGGCAGCGGCGACCGGTGTGCCGCTGAAGGATCTCTTTGAAACGCTCCAAGTGCAGCTGGGCTCTTACTACGTCAACAACTTCAATCGCTTCGGTCGATCCTGGCAGGTGAATGTGCAGGCCGATGCTCAGCACCGCGGTGACATCAAACGGGCAATCGAAAGCCTGAAGGTGCCCGGGATTCACGGAGAGGCGGTGCCGCTGTCAACGCTCGTGCAGGTCAAGGATCGCGTCGGCCCGTCGCTGGTCATGCGCTACAACCTCTATCCAGCAGCAGCCATCTACGGTGAGCCTGCCCCGGGAACCGGCAGCACCTCGGCCCTGGCCATCGTGCAGGAACATTTCGATCGACTCCAGCAAGAAGCCGTCATCCCGCAGCTGTTTGCTGCTGAATGGACGGAGATGGCCTTTATGCAGATTCGCTCAGGCAACACCGCTGCGTTTCTGTTTGTGCTGGGCGTGGTGCTCGTGTTTCTCGTGCTTGCCGCTCTCTACGAGAGCTGGCGGCTGCCGATTGCTGTGATTCTCGTGGTGCCGATGTGCCTGCTGTCAGCCGTCGTTGGTATCCGTGAGGCAGGCCTGGAGATCACGATCTTCACGCAGATCGGGTTTGTGGTGCTGGTTGGCCTGGCCTGCAAGAACGCGATTCTGATCGTCGAGTTTGCCCGTCAGCTCACCCATGAAGGAAAACCGGTCGCGGAGGCCACAGTGGAGGCCAGTCGACTGCGGCTACGGCCGATCCTGATGACGTCGCTCGCCTTTATCCTCGGCGTGCTGCCGCTGGTGGTGGCTGAGGGTGCTGGAGCCGAGATGCGGCGTACGCTCGGGCTCGCTGTGTTTAGCGGCATGCTCGGCGTGACACTCTTCGGCGTCTTCCTCACACCGGTCTTCTTCTTCACGCTCGTGCAACGCCCGCGCAGGGCACGCAGTGAATCACCAGCTTCCGCAGGCTCCTAGCAGAACGGTTTTCACGTCTCCCGCTGCAGCAGCCACTCCCTAACGCGGCTTACGCGATCGCAACCACTCCGGCCAGAGACACCACGGATCGAAGCCTGCGGGAGGCTGCTTGCCGATGTAGTCGTCACACACGCCACCATCGACTCTGGGTGATGGTGGGCAGCATTCCCCGGATGCGGCAAGTTCTTCAAGCCGAAGCTGCCAGCCACCGCCCAACGCGCGGTAAACCTTGATCATGCCCCTCGCAACACCGCCAAGATCGTCGTTCAGTTTGACCTGCTCTGAGACGAGCGTCTGCTGCACCACAAACACTCGGTTGTAGTCGCTGACCCCTTCCTTGTATTGAATCTCGACGAGTTCCGCGGAGCGGCTGGCTGCGTCGACAGCCACTTGTTGTTTTTCGGCCCCCAGACGTGCTTGGATCATCGTCACGATGCCGTCTTCAGCTTCGCGGCCTGCCCGCAAGACGGTTTCCTTGTAGGCGGCAAGCAGCTCCTGAAACTTTGCATCCTGCTGGCGGATGTTGTTGATCAGCCGACCGTAGTTGAGAATTTTCCAATCGACAACTGGGGCCACAAAGCCATACATCGAGTCTGATTCAAACAGCTGCCCAATCTCGTTGGCATAGACACCGATATAGCCGTTGATCGACAGAGCGGGATACAGCTGCGCCTCTGCCACGCCGATCTGCGCTGATTGAGCAGCGAGCAACCGCTCCGCCTGTCGCACATCGGGCCGCCGCCTGATTAGG
>JADHNY010000119.1 GCA_016779265.1 Pirellulales bacterium
CTGGGAGCGGGATATCAGTCCCGATCACCACCGCCAACTACGACACCGGCTTCCGGCTCGTGGCCACTGTCCCTGAGCCGGGGACGATAGGGCTGCTGGTGTCGGGGGCGGGATGTGGGCTCTGGCAGCTGGTGCGTCGACGACGCGGAGGGCGGCCAGCTGCGTGAGAACCGCCACTGGGCGGTCACCGCGGCTGATGGTAGGTTCGGCGTGTCACACAGGACCTTGAACGAATGCGTCTCCTCGGTTTGCCTCACGTATCGAGAGTGGTGGCCTGGTCGTGTGTCGCTCTCGCGGCTTCGTCAGCACCTGCTGCTGAGCCTCTCGAGGCTTTTTTGCAGAACCACTGCGTCCGCTGCCATGGGCCGCAGCGTGAAGAGGGGGATCTCCGCATCGATCGGCTCTCCCGGGATTTCACAGCGGGAGCAGACACGCACCAGTGGGCGGAAGCACTCGACAAGCTCAACAGCGGCGAGATGCCGCCTGCGGAAGAGCCGCAGCCCACGCAGGCCGAGATCACCGATTTTGTGACCACGCTCGACGCGCTGCTCAGAGAAGGCCGCGCGGCTCGAATGGCGGCTCGCCCGGCGGTGTCGCACAACCGTCTCAGCCGCCAGGAGTATCAAAACACAGTCTACGATTTGCTCGGTGTTCGCTATGACCCCACGAAGCCGGGCGAACTCAACGAAGACACCCTCTGGCTGGGGTACGAGCGGATCGGATCGCAGCTCTCGCTCTCGCCCTCGCATGTCGACCGCTACTACCGCGCAGCAGAAACGGTGCTCAATCGGGCGTTCCCTGCTGGCACAGCAGAGCCACGGACCGTCCGCAAGACTGCTGCGGAGCTGAGATATGGCGGGGGCGAGCTGCAGCAGGAAACGCTTGCCAGGTTCGGAATCGAGCGGCCGCTGCGGTATCTGCTCTTTCCGGGACGTGTGCAGCAGGCGTTGGCACCACACTGGTTCGGGCCAACAGGGCCTGAGCACAGCGGGCTCTATCGGCTGCGGATCCAGGCCAGCGGGATTCGCCCTCCCGGCGGCCAGCCCGCCCATCTCAGCATCGGCCGCGAGACCAGCGAAGAGACGGTCGATGGCCTGATCGAATTCGACATCACGGCAACTGAAGACAGCCCACAGGTGTACGAGTTTGACGTCTTCCTCGAAATGCCCACTTCGCTGCATTTTGCAGTCGTCGCGACCGACGTGGTCGACCGGCGTGGCGGTGCGGCCTTTCGCAACGCACTCACGAGCCGCGATGGCTATCTCTTCACACACAGCAGCGATACGCTCCTGCTCAACCCAAACGCGCCACAGATGTTTGACGGGGATGGCAACGGCATCTTCTCCACGGTGATTCTCGACTGGATTGAATGGGAGGGGCCGATCACTTCGGAGGTGGAGCGTTCGCGTCGCGACGGCGTGATGCCGCCGGCAGACGCAAGCCATCAGGCTGTGGCGGAGCATCTGCAACGTTTCGCTGAGCGGGCCTGGCGACGGCCAGTCGATCAGGATGAACTGGCGGGGTACCTCGCCACGTACCAGGCAGAACGCGAGGCGGGCGAGACGCTGGAAGCGGCGTATCGCGGAGCATTGCAGAGCGTGCTCACTTCTCGCCACTTCCTCTACCTCGTGGAGGGCGATCCAGAGCCTCGGCCAGAAGTGAACGACTGGGAACTCGCCTCACGGCTTTCGTATTTCCTGTGGAGTTCGATGCCTGATGAGTCGCTTCTTGAGGCCGCTCGCAACGGAAGCCTGAGCGGCCAGGGACTCGAGGCCGCAGTTGACCGAATGCTTGGCGACCGCCGGATCGACCGCTTCGTCGATGATTTCTCGCGTCAATGGCTCCAGCTGCACCGCGTGGGCATGTTTCCACCGGATAAAAAGCTCTATCCCGCCTACGACGAATGGCTCCAGACGAGCATGGCCGCTGAGCCCGTGGAGTTCTTTCGCGAGCTGCTCAGGATGAATCTCCCCATCGAAACGTGTCTTGAGTCTGACTGGACGATGGCCAATGCACGGCTGTGCGATTTCTATGGCCTCGCTGAGCCAGAAGGGGATGGCTACCAGCGTGTTGCGTTGACGCCGGGAGACCATCGTGGAGGCCTCCTCACGATGGGAGCGGTGCTTGGGCTCACCTCAGACGGCACCCGCCATCGTCCCGTCCACCGTGGGGTCTGGCTCAGTGAGACCCTTTTTCACAAGACGCCCCCTTCCCCGCCAGCGAACGTCGACCCGATTGAGCCTGTTCCACCCGAGGGGACGAAGGTCACGATCCGGCAGCGGCTTGAAGCACACGCACACGTTGCCAGCTGTGCAGCCTGCCACCGCACGATCGACCCGCTCGGCCTCGCCTTTGATCAGTACGATGCGATCGGTCAGTGGCGAACCCATGAACTCGTGCCGACGGGCGTTGGTGATGATCCGTTGGTGGATGCCTCAGGCGTCTTGCCCGACGGGCGGTCATTTGCCGACGCCGATGCGTTCAAACAGCTGCTCATAGCGGATCGGGAGATCTTCGTGCGTGCGTTCGTGGAGCATCTCTGCACCTACGCACTGCGTCGCGTGTTGACCGTGGATGACCGCGACGACATTCAACAGATTGTGGATACTGTCATTCGGAACGGTTCTGGAGTTCGGGACATCGTTCGTGCTGTGGCACTCTCAGCACTGGTCAGGAAGCGATAGCGGGCGTCATGTCGCTCCGCTTAAAAACGAAAGGCCACTCTGGTGAGCAACTACCTTGCGCAGTCATGGCTGATTGATCGCCGGCATGCTCTGCGGGCGATGGGCACCTGCATTTCGCTTCCCTTCCTTGAGTGCATGGTGCCGCTCAACGCTGCCGAGCCTGCGGCCTCGCCCGGGCGAAGTGCGTTTATCTACCTCGCCAATGGCGTGCATTCCCTCAACTATCAGATCACCACGCCTGGAGAAGGCTACGAGTTCTCGCGGTCGCTCGCGCCGCTCGAGGCCTACCGGCATGTGATCACGCCCGTCAGCGGGATGCATCATCCGGGCAGTCTTGGGCACCACCACAACTGCATCGACATCTGGCTGACCGGCGGGAAGATCGGCCCGTCTGAGCGGAATACCATTTCGGTTGACCAGAAGATTGCTGAAGTGACCGCCGAGCACACCCGCTATCCGTCGATTGAAATCGCCCTCACGCAAGGGTCGCTTGCCTGGACGGCAGATGGTGTCCAGCTTCCAGCAATGCGACGCTGCAGCGAGATCTTTGCGTCGCTGTTTGAGGAGCCCAAGGGCGGGGTCGAGGCACAGCGGAGGGCTCTGCGACGTAAAGCGAGCGTGCTCGATGACAACCTCGCTGAGGTGCGGCAGCTCGAGCAGAAGATGGGAGCGGCCGACAAGGGACGACTCGACCAGTATCTGACGTCGGTGCGGGAGGCGGAGATTCGCGCACGGCGGGCCGATGCGTGGCTCGACACGCCACTTCCTGAAATCGATGAGGCCGATCGCAGGCGAACCAATCGCGATATTCCTCAGACGCAGGCGGGCGATTACTTCCGCACAGTCTACGACCTGATCGTGCTCGCCTTTCAGACCGATGTCACCCGTGTGGCCACGTTTAGCCTTGGCGGTGAGGGAGACGCGTTTGCGATTCCTGAGATCGGCATCACGGAGTCGCGGCATCAGCTCAGTCATCACGGCGGCGACGAGGGCTATATCGAGAAACTCACCAACTACGACACGTTTGCGATCGAGCAGTTTCGCTACTTCCTTTCACGGCTCGAAGAGACAAAAGACCTCAACGGCCAGCCGCTGCTCGGTTCGACGATGTCACTCTTTGGAAGCGGGATGTGCTACGGCCACAGCCACGGGAATGCTAACCTTCCCTTGGTCTTGGCTGGAGGAACCGATCTTGGACTGACGCACGGCACGCACCTTGACTTCAACCAAGGGCACTTCGACGGGTATCAGCTCGACAAGCCCGGCGAACACTACGGACTCTGTAGCAGGCCTGCGAATCATGACGCCCACATGAGCAACCTCTTGTTGCTGATGGCGCAGCGGATGGGCGTGGAAACGGATGCCTTTGGCGATAGCAATACGGTGGTCGACCTATGACTCTGAGACTGCGGTGCCTGGTGTGCAGTGGCGTGCTCAATCGCGTCATCGCCTGCGGTCGACTGCTGCTGTTCGTGCTCGCGGGGACGCTGCTTTTTCAGGCGATGACGATCGCGGATGAGCCTGGTGTGGCGGACGAGCCGTTCCGGCCCGAGGCAGGTCTCTTTCCACCACTGGAAAAGGCCCATCGCTATCGGGGCGAACTCGTGTTTGTCGACCACGCCAATCGCCGCGGTAGCATTCGCGTGCAGGGCGACGGGATGTTCTTTCGGAACGACCCGCATCCCTTTGCGATGCTGCCCTACGGAGTGATTCGCTACCACACCGCAGCGGCCGATCTGCGAGACATTCCCCTCGGCACCGTTCTTCACGTCTACGGCTACTTGCCGCCAGATCCACGCACGTCTGCGGTGCCCGTGCTGCCGGTCGATAACAAACTCAGGGATGCGAACCACAACCGTGGCGCGGGCATCTTTCCTGCGGAGAACCATGTGCTGCTGCTGGAAGATGAGCCGAGCCACTGCCAGCGGCTGGGGCTTGTTTGGAAACTGGTGGATATTGAGATCAATCAGCTCCGGGGTGCGATCACGGCCCGCCGCGAACCGAAAGCAGGTGCGAGCGGTGACGTTGCTGATGAGCAGCTGACCTTTGACGCCGCCACACGAGTCTGGCGTGGACGAGAACGCCTCACCGTCGAAGACCTCGTCGCTGAGGGGACGTGGCCTGCGAGTGGCAAGCAATCGCTTGAGTCGCAAACGGTGACGCTTGGCATCATGTGGAAACCGACACCCGAGGGTGTCTTCACACGCTTCCACATCTCAGACATCTGGCTTGACGACGTCTCGCTGGAGCGTGCCGCCCAGAGCCAAGCAGAAACCCACAAAGCTTTCCTTCGCGCTCGCTGGATGCCCGCCTTTGTAGGCTCTGTGGAATACGGCGAGTTTGGGCGTGCCATCATCACCGCAACGCTTTTCGGTGGTATGGAGGAATCGCTCTACGCCGACTTCAAAGCGGGCGTGTCTGCCATGATGAATGGAGTCGAAGACACGTTGAAGCATACGGGTGGCAACTACGGGCCGGCGCATATGGCCTCGCGTGGGACGATTCTTGAGGTCACGGAGGCCACTGAAGAGCCGCCTCTCGGGAGCAGCGGCATCCAGATACGGTTTGAAACCGATCTTGTGATCGAAGCGATCCGCCCAGGAAGAGTCGTCCGCGTCTGCCCAGGCAGCTGGCCTCAGGTGAACCTGCCGCGGGAAGAGTTTATTGGCGACGGCAACAACCCCAGTGACCGCTTCCCGTCCCCGGACATCTTTCCCAGATACTGAGTTGCCCACGACGTGCTGGTGCAGGCCCATGTCGTGTGCTTGCCCATGCCCGCTGGGCTCGCCCCCGCTTACTGTGCTTGCCCCCGCTCACTGGGCCGGGCTTGTGGGCAGCCCTCCGTTTTTGCTGGCGTGCCAAATGGCATAGCCTGCACAATCGGCCTTCGCCCATGGATGGCAGTGCGAGCCTGTGTGTCGCTGCGTTGCAGCCGTGCCCCGCTACAAGCAGGATAGCAGTTCTGCTCCTGTTTTCGCCCGCGAGGATCGTCATGCACACTCTGCCTTCCCTTCTGCTGCACCGCATCGCCATCCTGACATTCACAGCCGCCCTGGTGCTCGGCATTGGCGTCGTTGGAAACGCTTCGGAGCCGATCCAGCTGGCGTCGGATCCAGCCCTCAGTCCCGATGGCTCAAAGCTCGCCTTCGAATGGCGTGGTGACATCTGGCTTGCCGACAGCAACGGAGGCAGTGCCCAGCGGCTGACCACCGACTCGGGCCGGGATTCCCAGCCGCATTTTTCTCCCGACGGCAGCCGGCTGGCGTTTGTGAGCAATCGCACGGGAAGTTCGCAGATTTATGTGATGCCAACCTCTGGCGGTGTGCCGACCCAGGTCACGCACCACAGCGAAGGCTACCGGCTGCATGACTGGTTTCCAGACGGCACAAGCGTGCTCGCCAGCGGCTCCCGGGACCATCACTGGCGAGGCAGCGAGCGGCTCCTGCGGGTTCGCATCGATCGCCGCGTGGCCGACGAGGTGCTTGCCGACGCCACGGCGACCGACGCCGCGCTTGACCGCAAGGGCCGTCGAGTGCTGTTTGTTCGTGAGGGCGAACGCTGGTGGCGGAAGGGCTATCAGGGCGAGCGGGCGGCGCAGGTGTGGCTGCTCGACCTCAAGACGGGCTCGTTTGAGGAGGTGCTTCACGAGGGCGTCGACTGCCGCTGGCCGCTCTGGCAGCGAAACGGGAAGGCTTTCTATTTCACCAAGGGCGACAGCTCAGGATTTGGCCTCTGGAGGCACCGCTTTGAGAAGGACGACGAAACGCCGGCCCAGCAGCACGAACTCGTTGACTTCGAAGACGACTCGGTGGTATTCCCATCGATCGCCCGCGACAGCGGCCTGATCGTGTTTCGGCACCTCTTCGACCTCTACCGCTATCAGCCGGCAAAAGACGATCAGCCGACAAAGATCGAGCTCACATACGCGGGCGATCCGCTCGTCGACCCAGACCTGCTCCGCCGCGAGTTCAGCAAGGCCGATGAAGTCAGCTTCGCTGACGATGGGCTGGAGATGGTGTTTGTGGCTGGCGGTGATCTCTGGGCCATGGACACGGTGCTCAAGGAGCCGCATCGGCTCACAGCCACGGGCTCCTACGAATCCTCACCGGTGCTGCAGGCGGCGGCGAAAGATGACAAGCGGCCGTCACGGCTGTTTGTGGTGGCCCGGCGGGATGACCAGATCGATATCTGGCAGGCAGAGCGGGCCGAAGCGGAGGGCTACTGGTGGCAGCCGAGCGAGCTTCACTGGACGCAGCTCACAAGCGATGCCGCCGTGGAGCGCGACCTGCGGCTCTCCCCCGACGGCCGTTCGCTCTACTTCGTGCGGGGCCGCGGTGAGCTGGTCCGGCTGCCCCTCGATGGCGATGCCACCGCTGAGCCGGTGACGATTGTCGACGGCTTCGATCCGCCTGACTACGACATCTCGCCCTGCAGCGGCTGGGTTGCCTACGCCCAGGAAAACGACAACTTCAACAGCGAGATCTGGATTCGGCCAGCCGATGCGAGCCAGCCTGCGGTCAATATTTCGCAGCATCCGGACAACGACCGGTCGCCCAGGTTTTCACCCGACGGCACGCTGCTGGCATTTACCGCCCGCCGCGCCGATAGCGAGACCGACATCCACTACGTCTATCTGCAGGCGGATGAGGCCGAGCGGACCAGCCGCGACCGCAGCCTGAAAGAAGCCCTCGAGAAAATGAAGAAGGCCCGTGCGGGCAGCAGCGTGAAAAAGCCCGCAGCGAAGCCGGCCGAATCAGCCGCCAAGGCGGAAGAAACGAAATCGGATGAGCCGGACGAAAAGGCCGCCGATGACGAGGGGCCCGGTGACGAAGACGAGGCGAAGGACGAGCCGGATTCTACGCGTGAGCCCATCACGATCGACTTTGAGAAGATCAGCGAACGCGTCAAGCCACTCTCCGTGCCTGAGGCGGGCGAGCGGGGCCTGTTTTGGATTGGTGAAAAGGCCAAGCTTGCCTTCCATGCTGACATCGACGAGAAGCCAGCCACCTACACCGTGACGTTTCCCGACGAGCTCAAGCCCAAGAAGCTCACTGACGAGAGGCTCAGCCAGCCCCGCTGGACGAAAGCGGCCAAGGGTGTGCTCAGCCTGATCGATGGGGTGCCTGCTCTGGTCGAAGAGACCGGCAAGATCACCCGCTACGGCTTCACCGCGCGGCAGGAGCTATCGCAGGGGCAGAGGCTCCGCGACGGCTTCGAGGTCGCCTGGGAAACGATGCGGGACCGTTGGTACGACGAGCGGCTGGGCGGCCGCGTGTGGGCCGAGGTTCGCCGGAAGTATCTCGACATGGCTGAGCGGGCTGGCGATGTGGCCACGCTCGGGAGCGTGATCGAGCTGATGCTTGGCGAGCTCAACGGCTCCCATAACGGCTTCTATCCTCGCGGCGAGGCCCGGGAACGGAGCCAGCCCTGGGTCGAACAGACCGCCCACCTCGGCGTCCGGTTTGTGGCCGATGATGCCGGGCCGGGTCTGCTCGTCCGCGATGTGCTGCCGGGCGGGCCGGCCGACCGCGTCGAAAGCCGACTTATGCCAGGCGACCGCATCGAGGCAATCGACGGAACCGTGGTTGATCCGGCGATGGATCTCACCGAACTGCTCAATGGCCGGCTCGATCGCGATATCGTGCTGACGGTGCAGCGTGGAAATACGGAAGACGAAGGCGACACCCCTCACGAAACCCTGGAAATCAGCCTGAGGCCCATCAGCTATGGCCGGGCCCGTGACCTGCTCTACGACGCCTGGCTGGAGCACAACCGCCAGCTGGTCGATGCCGGGAGCGAGGGCCGCTTCGGCTACCTCCACATCCGTGGCATGAATCTCGAGAGCTTCTACGAGTTTGAGCGGCAGCTCTACCAGGTGGGCTACGGGAAAGAGGGCCTCGTGATCGACGTCCGCGACAACGGCGGCGGCTTTACCACCGATCTCCTCCTCACCGCCCTCACGCAGCCGCGGCATGCGATCACGGTTCCCCGCGGCGGCGGGCGTGGCTACCCGCACGACCGCATGGTGTATGCCGTCTGGCAGAAGCCCATCGTTGTGCTCTGTAACCAGAACAGCTACAGCAACGCCGAAATCTTCTCCCACGCGATCAAGACACTTGGCCGCGGCAAGCTTGTGGGTGTTGAGACCGCAGGCGGCGTGATCAGCACAGGTGCCGTCAGCATCAACGACGTGGGCACGATGCGAATGCCCTTCCGCGGCTGGTTTGTCCTCGGGAGCGGCGAAGACATGGAAATGCACGGTGCCGTGCCCGACCACATCCTCTGGCCGCAGCCGAGCGAACTCCCGCAGGGCGTCGACCGGCAGCTCGAGAAGGCGGTCAGCGTGCTCGCCGAAGAGATCGCCGACAGCCCTCCGGACGCTGCGGAAGTTCGCTATGCGACCCAGCGGGATGCGAGCGGCCGATGAAAGGGATTGCGGAAAACCTCGCTCACCAATCCGTGACGAGCGTTATTCCTCCGCCATCTCCGCAAGCTGCTCGACCGTGAGCCCCGCTTCTTGGACGAGCCGGGCGAGATCCACGGCAGCGGTCAGGCCGAGTTCTCGCGTGAGCAGGGTGCGATAGTGTTTGACGGTCCGCTCGGCAACGCCGATCTCTTCGGCGTAGTCTCGAATCGGTATGCCGCGGACAATCCCCAGCAGCATCTGTTTTTCACGCGGAGTCAGGGCTTCGATTTTCGCGAGGGCCTCTTGCTGCTGGCTCTTGGCGGACCGCTCCTGATCACAACGGACAAGCGCCCGCTCGATGGCCCCGAGCAGTTCTTCTGTCGAGACTCGCTTCGTGAGAAAATCTTCGGCACCGGCCTTGATCGCCCGAACACTCGTAGGGATGTCGCCTTTTCCCGTCACGAAGACAACGGGAAGCGGGTTGCTTGACTCACTGAGCTTGGCTTGCAGCTCGAAACCATCCCGATGCGGCATCTGCAGGTCGGTCAGCACGCAGCCGGGAGCCTCTGGATCTGACCTGAGCAGAAAGTCTGCGACCGACGGGTAGGTTTCCACGGCGTAGCCGTGCCCGCGGAGCCTTCGGCCCATGCTCCGCAGAAAAGAATCATCGTCGTCGACAACATGCACAGTCTTCGTCACGAAACGGGTCTCCTCGTCTGTAGAGCGGCTCAGCCAGCCAGCGGCACTTTCAATGTTACCGTCAGTCCGTCGCCAGGGCGATTGTCCAGACTGAGGCTGCCGTCGTGCTGCTCAGCAATCGTCGTCACAATCGGAAGGCCCATGCCAAGCCCATCGGTTCGGTTCGTCTGAAAGGGCTGCAGAACCTGCTCAAGGGAGTGGGTCTGCTCGTCGATACCGCCGCCATTGTCACTCACGATAAATGCAGCCGAGCGATCCTCCTGCCTCAGGCGGATCGTGATGGCACCAGCCTGGCCTAGCCGTTCGCCCGCTGCCCCAATGGCATCGGCTGAGTTGTTGATGAGATTGAGCAGAGCCTGTTGAAGCAGGATGGAATCGCCGGCGATCTCCGGAAACGCCGCAGGGCAGTCGACGCTGAGCGAGATCCCCGCGTTCTTCAGCCGCACCTGAGCGAGCGTCGCCGCATCACGGACCACAGCGATGGGATCGATACGAGAAACCGTAAATGTCTGCTGCTTGATCATCGATCGGATTCGCGCGAGCACGAGATCCGCCCGCTCCTCATCGGCGGCAATGTCTGAGATGATGTCGCGGAGTTCGGCCGCGTTGGCCGAGGAGTCGTTTTGCAACAGCATGCCCGCGGCCTCCACGTTGTTGAGAATCGAGCCAAGCGGCTGCCCGAGTTCGTGGGCGAGCGCAGCGGCGAGTTGGCCCATCATCGACACGCGGCCTGCATGGGCGATTTGATCCCGTTGTTTGCTGACGAT
>JADHNY010000120.1 GCA_016779265.1 Pirellulales bacterium
AAGAGGATGTCGAGCCGGCCGTCGCCATCAATGTCACCGAGGCCACAGCCACTTCCCGTGATCGCCGGCAGGTCATACGCAAATGGCTCACCAGCTGACTGATCCACCAAGCTGACGATACCGTCAGCAACCGCGGGCCAGAGGGCCAGCGGAAGAGGATTGGTGACAGCGGTGGTGACGGCAACTGGCTGATCGACAGCTGCCTCGCGTGTCGCGCAGCCCGGGAGAACGGTTGTGAGCATGAGAAGACACAAAAAGCAGGCCGGGCCCCCCGCAAGGGAAGCCCGGCCGCTGTTTGGAGCATCAATGCTATTGAAGTGAGTGGCCAAGGCCGACTCGAGAATCTTCAAGCACGTCCGCATGCATCATCAGTCCAGCTGGATAACCTCACCGTCCATCATCGATCCCAGACGAAGGAAGGTGGTGGTATCGATGTCCTCACGGATGAACTTCACCGAGCCATCACCCATGCCGGCGTGAACACCACCTGGATGGAAGCTGGACATATTCTCCCAGCGGCAGTTCGGGCAGTTGCTGCCACCAGGTCCGTCGATGCCGTTGATCGGCAGCAGCATCGGTGACGTGCCGACCTCCCAACGCATGCCTCGTCCACCGTCGCCCGCCACGGTGCCCTTCTGGAATGGACTCTGTGGACGATAGCCGCGAACCTCGCCAACAGCCATCGTCTTCGAGGTTCCGTCGGTCACCTGACCAAACGTCGTCTTGCTGTTGAAGTAGAAGATACCCTTGCCGTCGGCATTGGTATTGTTGCCAATCGCCCACTGCATACGGGCACGGCCACCAGGAGCGTCTTTCGAGCCCCAGACGCCAAAGTAATGCACGATGTGGGCGTCGAAGTTGTTGCCCGTCGTTTTGCCACTGATGGGGTTACTGGGGCAGATAAACACCTTGTACTTCTGCAGGAATGCCTGCTTGTTGTTGCCGGCGTTCCAGGGCTGCTTGAAGTCGATCTGGTCGTAGATCGCGGTCTCTTCGATATAGGGCAGGATGTGAATCTGCCAGGTGCCGGGCGTCTCCCCCCAGTTGTTGTTGGAGCCCTGGAGGAAGGCGTCGCTGTGGTCTTCCAGGGCAGGGAAATGGCCCGTCGTGTCGTGGGCGTTGTGCAGGGCGAGACCGATCTGTTTGACGTTGTTGGAGCAGGCGCTGCGACGAGCAGCCTCACGAGCGGACTGCACGGCGGGCAGCAGCAGACCAACCAAGACGCCAATGATGGCGATGACGACGAGCAGTTCGACGAGCGTGAAGCCACGTCGCTGCAGTGCCCGGGCATCACGGCCCGACTGCAGGAGAGATACAAGGCTCATAGGAGACTCCTTAAGAACACAAAAACAAAGAAATCAAATGTGAATGGCAGGCCAGAGGCCTTGAGGTTGTCCGACGAGAATATCGTGTGCATGAAGACCGTCGAGCCTCATCTTCAGGACGACGTCTTCAAGACAACATCCTTAGGATGACGTGATCCTCAGGATGACGTGACCTCAAACGTGAACTCCTGTGCCGCCGAGGCGTCGGCCTTCACTTCTGCCGAGAGGGGCGTGGCCTGGTAGTTGCTGTACTTCGGTGCGATCGCGCATGGAGTCGACGACTCGGCACTCTGCCCGGAGGGATCGGAGCCGCCGAAGGGGCAGGCGACGGTCACGATATAGTGGCCGTCGCTCACGCCTGGCTTATCACCATCAGCGGTGAGCGTGTTGAGTGAGAAGCGGCCTTCGCTGTCGGTCGTGGCATTGGCGGACATGCCGGTGGTTCCCTTCGTGCTGTCGGGCAGAAAGATCACCGCCAGCCCAGCTCGAGGTGCTCCGTCGACGAGCACCGTGCCTGTGACGGGGTAGACAGCCGGACCGCTTGCACTGTTGTTGCATCCAGTCAGACCGAGACAGAGAGCGGCGACGGCCACTCCACAGGTAAGCGAAGACAAAGAAGAGAGTCCGGGTGATCGCATCGACAGCCTGTTTCCGCGGTGCAGTGCCGCAGCCTTCTGTATGTGTGAGTCCGTGAGGAGAAAAAACTGCTTGATCAATGCCGGGACGGATGATCTGTACGGACGAAATCTCTCTCAGTTCGGCCCGCCGCAGCCTTGCTGGCAGACCAAAACAGAAACGCTTTCCCACACACCAGCTCACGGAATGCGTACACTCCCCCGAAAAGAGCCGGTCCAACCCGACTCTGAACATTAGCTTTCTGCGAGGGTGATGTCCACGCGAAGGCGACTCAGGACGATCAAAGCCTGTCTGGATTTCCCTCGGGAGAAGGGTTTTTGGGGAGCTGTAGGGGTTTTTCCTGCCCCTGCTGGATGAGAAACCGGCCCAGCCCTGCGTCCCAGGGAAACACCGTTTCCTCCCCCCCGGGCCAGCGAATCGACAGCGATACGGGGATTTCATCGTTGGTGAGTCCCCAGCAGAGCTGTCGACCACCTGCCGAGAGGTAGCTGCCGCCACCAGTGACCTGGCGGAGCAGTTCGCGATGGCTGGTCTGCAACACGGCGGTCGCTCCGACGGCGTCGCGATTGGCAGTTCTTCCGATCAGCCGCACCGTCAGGCTACGGCCGCTGTGAGGTGTGGTGTTGATCAGCATGGCTAGCGGCTCATTGGTCTGACTGATCACCAGGTCGTCGTCGCCGTCACCATCAAGATCGCCCGCCGCAGCCCCCCGGCCCATGTGGCCAGCCAGGAAGTAGTCGCCAGCAGTATCGGCAACGTTCGCGAATCGTCCGCGGCCCTGGTTGTGAAACAGCAACGGCTTCTGCCTGAGTGGTGTGAGTGTTGGAAACTGCATCACATGACCATTGGCAACAAACAGGTCTTCGGCGCCGTCGAGGTCGACATCGAGAAACATCGTGCCGAACCCGACGTAGACCGAGCCGACTGCGGTGATCCCTGAGACCCCGCTGGCATGCTCAAAGCTGCCCGCACCAAAGTTGCGGTAGAGGCCGAAGCTCTGGCTCTCAAAGTTCGCCACCCAGATGTCTGGCAGGCCATCAAGATTGGCATCTCCGATGTCGGTGCCCATGCTGCCTTCCGGCTCACCGGTTTCGCCGAGAGCAACACCTGAGACCAGACCACATTCAGCCATGCTGCCGTCGCCCCCCCCTCGATAGAGACGGTTGGGGGTGGTGTCGTTGGCGACATACAGGTCGATGGCACCGTCGAGGTCGATGTCAGCCGTCACGGCGCCAAGTCCCTTGCCGCCTTCCACAACGCCGCCGGCGGTGGAAGCGTCGCGGAAACTGCCGTCGCCGTTGGCAAGCCAGAGTCTGTCCGAAACGCCGGTGAACTCGCCAGGCGGGCAGACATCACGGTGGCCCTGCACAACGCAGGGAGGATTGTTGTCGGGACTCCAGTCGACATACCGCACACAGTAGAGGTCGAGATGGCCATCGGCATTGAAGTCGCCGGCGGCAACGGTGGTATGCCAGCCGTCGCTGGCGAGGCCATGCTCATCGGCTGGAACTTCACGAAAGCTGCCATCACCGAGATTGGCTAGCAGCCGCAGGCCTTCGTAGCCGCTGATGATCAGGTCGCTGAAGCCATCATTGTCGAAGTCGGCAACCTCAACGCCATGAGCATAGAAGCGGCCTTTCCCGATCCTGGCAGCTTCGGTGATGGCCGTGAAGCGACCACGGCCATCGTTGGCAAACAGGCCGTCGTCGACGGCTGTGGGTGTGGTGGTGTCTTCGAGAAACCGTCCACCTCCCACCGCAAACAGGTCGAGGTCGCCGTCGGCATCGATGTCGAGCAGACCGACGCCACTACCAAGGCTCTCCAGGATCGCCAGGTTACCGGCCTCCTCGCCATTGACCGCGGTGAAGGCCACACCGCGATCAGCCGACTCTTCTGAGAACTCCAGGGTCACGGAGTTGGAGGCGGCGACGGCAGGCGGCGGGTTGGGAGCCAACGCGTCTGCAGGCGGGTCGCTGCGGCAGCCAGTGGCAAGGAGGAGTAGACAGCATGGCCACCAGAGGGCAGCTGGGATTGCTGCGGCAGTGGTGAGGAGCGGACGAGGCTGTCGGGAAGCGTGTGGCATGCGAGAAGGCTATGGACGTTCGGTGGTCAGAAGTGGGGTGGCCTCGCCTGCGGCATGCTCAGCCAGCAGGGCCTTCGCGGCAGCATGCTCAGGGTCGAGATCGAGTGCAGCGGCGCACCACCACAGCCCTTCGTCATGAGACTTCCAACGATAGGTCAGTTCACCAATCTCGGCACGGATGTCCGGATCTTCAGGCCGAGCGGGAAAGTCGTTGAGCAGCTGGCGGAGGTCGGCGAGTGGCTGCTCCGCTGCCTGGCGATAGGCAAGGTGAGGCTCGGCTTCGGTCTCCTTGCCGGCGAGCCGCAGGGCTCTGCCGAGGGCATACCGCAGCTCGGCATCCTCCGGCCGCAGACTGACGGCGGTGGCGAGCCGCGTGGTCGCCGCCGCTGCGTTCCCCTCCACCAGCTCGAGGCGGCCGAGTGCTTCGAGGGCAGCGAGATCGTCAGAATGCTCAGCGAGCCAGCGATCCAGCTCCTCACGGGCGGTCTCAACAGCGCCGGTGCGAGCCAGCGAGTTGCAACGGCCAACGACAGCGTCACCCGCCTCGGGCTCTGTCTCGAGCACGGCATCCCAGGCGGCCAATGCCTCCTCAAAACGCAGCAGCTTCTCAAGGGCATCGGCGAGGCCACGGCGGGCATCGATCAGCGAGGGATCACGATCGATGGCGGCCTGGAAGTTCTCAACCGCTGGCTCCCATTCCCGCAGCGAGACATGAATCTGTGCGGTGATCAGAAAGGGGACTGCGTCTTCGGGGCGATCCTGCCTCCAAGCATTGAGCACCTGCCGGGCATCTCTGATATGCAGCCGCTTGAGGGCGCTGCGGGCAAACGCTTCGCAGATCTCTGGCAGGTCTGAGCCAGGCTCCATCAGGAGCGTATCCCAGTGGGATCGCATGGCCGGTTCTTGGCCGGTCTGTGCAAGCGCGATCCACTGCTCGCGTTCGAGTTTGGCGATGGGCCAGCCAGCCTCAGATGCGGCGAGCAGCTCGCGACGGGCATCTCCAAACCGTCCCTCGCGGCGAGCGAGACGAGCGGCCAAGAAGGCGGTCTGGGCACGACGCGGTGACACCGTGCGGGCGACCGCAAGCCAGCGGCCCGCTTCGGGATGCTCGCGGTTGTCGAGAGCGACGCCCGCCTGCCAGACCGAAAACTCACCAGCACCGAGCACCACCACGACCAGCAGGCCTGCGGCAGCCAGGCCTCGGGTGATGCGGCGGCGGGACGAAAGGACACCGGACCGATTGGACAGAACCATCCTGAAGTAGCGCTCCGGCTGAACAGACGATGCCTGGAGTATCACGCTGCTGCAAAGGGTGGGTCAAGCAGCATGAAGCCAGCGCGATCGGTAGACTTCCGCTTGCCGAACCCTCAGCCCTCTGCCTCGATGAGAACCCAGACATGCATCATCCTGAACCGATCGAACGCCTGGTCAACCTGCTCGATCCTGCCGGCAACCTGCTGTTCAACATGACCGTCGACGAGGCAGTTGAACGGGTGGGCTCTGGCGATCCGGAACAGGTGCGGGCGATCGAAGGACAGTTTGCCCTCGTGCACCGCCAGGGCAAGCAGATTCGAATGGCCCGTTCCCTCGGCAGGCCCCTGCGGTATTTCATTGCCAAGAAGGCGGCCGGGCCGGTGCTGATCACCGCCGATCGGATCGATACGATTCTCGCCTGGCTGGAGCAGGAGGGGCTCGCTGATCAGTTCCATCCTTCCTACACCCGGATGGTGCCGGCCCATCACATCATGGAGCTTGCGCTGGTGGGATGTCCGGATCCCAATCCGGTCTGCACCCGCTTCTTCACGCCACAGCGGAACCGCTGGTCGACAAGCCTCGACGACATCGGCCGCCGCTACATGCTGGCGGTGCGGGACGCGATCGATCACTGGCTCGACACGATCGGCCCTCGCGAGCCGATCGGCGTGCTCTTCTCAGGCGGCATCGATAGCGGGTCGCTGGTAGTCATGCTGCATGACCGGCTGATCGCCCGCAGCGAACCGCCCCAGCGGCTCAAGGCCTTCACGCTCTCGGTGGATGCCGATGGTGCCGACCTCCAGCAGGCGCGGGCGTTTCTCCAGGCGATGCAGATGGAGTATCTGCTGGAGGCGGTGGAGGTGCGGCCTGAAGAGATCGATCTCAAAGAGGCGATCCGCACGATCGAAGATTACAAACAGCTCGATGTGCAGGCAGCGGCTGCCACGCTCGCACTCTGTCGAGGCATCCGCAGCCGCTATCCCCACTGGAAGCACCTGATCGATGGCGATGGAGGCGATGAGAATCTCAAGGACTATCCCATCGAGGACAACCCTGAGCTGACGATTCGCAGCGTGCTCAACAACCTGATGCTCTACCAGGAGGGCTGGGGTGTTGATGCGATCAAGCACTCGCTGACCTACTCCGGTGGCCAGAGCCGTGGGCATGTGCGGACCTATGCACCGGCGGCCTCCCTCGGCTTTCAGGGCTTCAGCCCGTTTGCCCTGCCAGATGTGATTGAGGTGGCGGAAGGCATTCCGTTTATCGAACTCACCGACTGGGATCATGAGCGGCTCTATGCCCTCAAAGGGGAGATCGTTCGTCGTGGCATCGAACTGCTCACGAACCGTCAGATGCCGGTGTTTCCCAAACGCCGTTTCCAGGCGGGGATCTCAAAATCCGGAACCGTGGAGTCGCTCTTCCCCAGCGACCCGCAGCTCTATCGCCGCCTGTTCCAGGAGTGCTGGAGCTAGCTTGCGTCACGTGTGTCGCGGATCATAGCGAGTGTCTCTGCTGCCACCCGCGTAGGCTCCATCCAGTGCAGCAGATGGCCCACCCCGGGAAACCTCTCCACCGTGCAGGAGCATGCTGCCGTGGCAAACCGCTGACAGTCGTCATCACGGAGGGCACCGCCAGCTTGGGGATCTGCCTGAAGCAGTCGCACCGGGGCCGTGATTGAGCGAGCGATCTGTTCGAAGTCGTAGCCGTCGAGCCAGCGGCCTTCGATCACCGGTGTGAGCAGGTCTGGATCGAGAGCTGCCAAACACTCGGCACTCCAGCGGATTGAGCTGAGGTCACGCAGGTCGCCCATCCGCACCGTGCTCCCATCAGGGCATGGCAGCGTGATCTCGGCAATGGCGACGGTCAGTTCTTCGAGCGAGCTGTGGGCCCGGCCAGCCGCCCGGAGGCCGATGAAGAGTGCCTGCCAGGAGGTTCCGGCAATCCGCTCACCCATGCTGTGAAACGGAGGATCGGCAAGCACCACCCCTGCCACCTGCTCTGGCAACTCCGCGGCGACGCCAGCAGCAACCATCGCACCGAGGGAGTGTCCCAGCATCACAACCGGCGTGCGGATCTCGTCGCGGAGCAGTCTGACCGTATCGGCGACATAGTCGACCACGAGATAGCGATCTGCCCGTTGTGAGCCCCCGTGGCCGCGGTGGTCTGTTGCCATGATGCGACAGCGTGCTGAGAGCTGCGGGAACAGCGGCGAGAAGTCGCGATGGCTGCGGGAGACGCCATGCAACAACAGCAGCGGTGGATCACTGGCATGGGAGTCGGCAAGCAGCAGGCGTGGGCTGCCCTCAGCGAGGGTGGTGGGCAGCTGGATCATGCCCCACCTAAAAACGCGGGGTCGGCGGCCAGCCGGCCAGCTTTCACAATGCCGCCTTGGATCACCGCGAGCAGATTCTCTCGTTTCTCCAACAGAGAGATGTCAGCGAGTACGTCACCTTTGACCACCAGCACGTCAGCAAGCTTGCCTGCTTCCAGGCTGCCGAGTTCCTCGTCGCGTCCCATCATCTTGGCGCCCCCTAAGGTGCCGCAGCGGATCGTGTCGAGCGGGCTGAAGCCGACATAGTCGACGAAGAAGGTCAGCTCTTGGGCGTAGGTTCCGTGGGGTGTCCAGCCGAAACCGTAGTCGCCTCCCAGACCCATCGTGCCGCCTGCCTTGAGGACCTTGCGGCAGCTCTCGGCGCCGGCCTCAAGCGTTTCCTGATGGCCATCGATCACCCGCTGCGACAGTCCAAACTCACGGCCACGGTCCACGCTGAACTTCTCAAACCCGAGCCCCGGACACATCGGCACGTTCCGTTGAAGCAGCAGTTCAAGACATTCATCGTCCATGAAGGTGCCATGTTCGATCGCGTCGTAGCCTGCGGTGAGCGCATTCTTGATGCCAGCAGTCGCCCGGCAGTGGCCTGTCACCTTAAGGCTGTGGTTGTGCGCGGTGGCCACCACAGCGTGCATCTCTTCGAAGGTCATGGAGAGGGTGTGGTGGTCGTTGATGTCGGGTGAGGCTGCATCACCGGTGGGGTACGTCTTGACCCACTCGATGCCATCCTTGACCAGCTTTCTCACCGCAGTGCGGGCCTGGTCTGGGCCGTTGACGATAAACACGATTCCCTCCATACCGATCTTGCGGTAGTCGGGGTTCCAGTCCATCAGGCCACCGGCCCCACAGATCTCTCTGCCGCTCGCGGTCAGACGTGGGCCAGGAATCATGTCTTCCTCGATCGCCTTCTTCATCCAGACGTCGATATTGTGCAGGCAGCCGCCACTGCGGGCGCTGGTGTAGCCGCACTCAAGCGCTGTCTTGGCATTCACGGCCGACTGCAGGGTCACATATTCAACCGGATACTTAATGTCGAGGTCCTGAAGTTCCGTGACGTTGAAGTAGGTGAGATGGATGTGGGCCTCGATCAGTCCGGGCATGATCGTGCCACCAGCGGCATCGATGCGAATCGTGTCATCGGCAGGGGTGTCTTCGCCGACGCGCGGACAGTCAGCTGCGGGGCCCGCGTAGGCGATCCGGCCATCTTCGATCAGGAGAGCTGCGTTGGAGACGGCGGGCCGCCCGGTACCGTCAAGAAGCTGACCGTTCGTGATCAGCATTCGTCCTGTTGCCTGCTTCATGATGATGAGGTCCTCAGCAGAAGTGACCGTGGTGGAGGGCTGCGGCTGCAGCTGCAAAAGACCGATCAGTATGTCGCTGCAGAGAAGCCGATGCCAGTGAACGACGGCTCGTTCACGGGAGGGTCGCGGAGGTCTTCCGCGGTGCGGTGTGGGCGAAACGGTTGCCAGCGGACGGATCAAAAAGCCCGGCGGTGTCCCAGCTCGCAAGGGTCTGTTCAATCTCGCGGATCGTTGCCTCGAGCGGTGCTATTCCTGCAGCCGCCTGCAGCAGCCTCGTGCGGGCGTTTCCAAGTGCTGCTCGCAGCGACGGTGTGTCGGCAGCGAGGAAGCCTGTCTGGTGTGGCGGCGTTCCCGAAGTGGCCGTCTGCTCAAAGCGAATGGTGGCCAAAAAGAAGAGCATGCAGGCGGTACGAAACAGCCGTGGCTCAGTCATCGACGCGTAGGCAGCGCTGACGAGCTGGTCGATCCACTGAACCTCATCGATCACGGCCCTACCGTAGGCATGCCACTGTTGGGACTGATGACGTTCTGCAAGCAGCAGCGCCGCCAGACGCGCCACGCCATGCACGCCATGCGCGAGCCCCGTGCTGTGCAGGGGATCGACGAAGCCTGCGGTCGTTGGCAGCATCGCCCAGCCGTCGCCTGCAGCCTCCGCCCACAGACGTTGCAGACGGCCAGCAGACTCCAGCGGACGGAGAGGCGTGGCGTTTGCGAGCAGTGACCAGAGCGATGGGTAGCGTCGAAGAGCGTCGAGCCAGAACGACTCAAGAGAGGCTCCTCGGGTGGGTGGATCGCCAGGCTCGACCAGACCGACGCTGGTGAGGCCGCCGTCAAACCGCAGCATCCAGACCCAGCCATGTTCAAGCACGTGGTGCTGAGCCGCATCGTCGGAGTGGAAGGGCCAGGTGGTGGAGTCGTCTCCTGCATCGCGTCGTGCGGCATCCCAGCTGCCGACATTCTGAAAGTGGCTGTAGATCGCAGAGGTGAAGGTTTGCAAACTGCCGTCGAGTTGGGCCAGCCCAAACCTCCTGCCCAACACGCCACCGCCGCCGCTGGCGTCAATCACAACTCGGCAGGAAGCCCGCTCGCGAGGCCCGTGCGACGTCTGCCAAAAGAGCTGCCAGCCGCCGGTGGTTCGCGTTAGCTCGTCGAGCCGACAGTCTTCTCTGGTGACGGCCCCCGCACTCGCTGCCTGTGCAAACAGATAGGCATCGACATCGGCGCGGAGCCAGTGGGTGTCGCTCTCGTCATCGCTGCTGCTGGCGGCCACAAGCAGGGATGAGGCTCGGTCTGGTGTGTCGTGGTAGGACGTTCCGGCTCGATGACGAAAGTAGGAGAACCCACGCTTCTTGCCACAGCCAAGCTGCGGCAGCCTGGCCTTCCAGGTGCCGTAGCGTGAGAGCGGTGCGAGGCCGGGCAGCTGATACCGAGCAGCGAGATCGGCAATCACCATGTCGGCCGCTGGTGTGCTCGACTCACCAATCGCGAACCGTGGATGCCGACTCCGGTCGATGATGGCGACCCGCATTCCTTGAGACGCGAGGATCCAGCCGAGCATGCTGCCGGAAAAGCCACTGCCGATGATCACCACATCAAATGTCATTGG
>JADHNY010000121.1 GCA_016779265.1 Pirellulales bacterium
TCGAAGTCCTCGATGCGACGCACCTGCGGATCACTCCGGCTGCCGCTGCCGATGGTGAGGCGAGCTATTCCATAGGCCGTCGCAGCTACGGCAGCTTTCGCGTTGCCAACTGTGAGTTCTTCCTGCTCGACACTCGTGGTGCTCGCGAGATGCACGACACGAGCCGTCCTGCCCAGCCAAACTTGTCGATGCTTGGTGACGACCAGCGGAGCTGGCTCATTCAGTCTATGACCGCCAGTGATGCTGATTTCTTTTTTGTGGTTTCGTCAGTCCCCTTCATGATTCCCCATGCGGGAGCGGGCGGATTTGAAGCGGCCGACAACAAGGAGGAGGCGTGGACTGCCTTCCTGGATGAACGGGAAACGCTGATTCGCTTTTGGGACACACTTGAGAAGCCCGTGTTTGTGATGACCGGCGACCTACACAACAGCTTTGCCATCCAGATCACCGACCGCGTCTGGGAGTTCTGCTCAGGGCCACATAACTCAGTGAATCATGTGCCCAGCCTCGATGAAGCGAACCGACCTGTCACGGGACTGTTTCAGTCAGGTGACCGCACCTGCGACATCCGCTGGTCAACCTATGTGCTCCCCGATCTGCCACGACTGCAGCGGCTCTATCCGCACTACCTTGTGGTGCAGATCAACAACGTGTTCAACATGCCCACGCAACTTGGTGGCGAACGACCAGTATCCTTCCCCCACCCACAAGTACTGTTTCAGTATCACGAGGGCCGAACGGGTAAACTGGTGTATGCCGAGTCGGTGGTGAAGCCACGCACCGAGGAACAGATGCACGCCACACGTCCAGGCAGATAGCAGACACAGGCAATCATCGCGAATGATCGCCTTCGTTGTTGGTTCGGTTGTGGTACGGGCCCGGTGGCTTACGGGGAGACAGCGAGTGCGTGACGTGATCTCAAGTTCTCGTGTGGCGAGGTCGCTTGTGGCCTGCCTGGTTGCCATTGTCCTCGCCATACTGGTGCCGGCGGTCACGGCAGCCCAGCGACCGGGCTCAAAGCCGCCGCAGAAGAAGCCACCAAAAAGCAAACTGCCTGCAGCCGTCCTGGCACTCCCCACCAAGCCGGTCATGAAGGTCGCGTCGCTCGACCGTGGCACTCGCCCTCAGGTCAGCAAAGCAGCCCAGGCGATCGATCAGATCCTTGCGGCGCACTGGAAGGCAAAAGACGTCACTCCGTCGCCGTTACTCAGCGACCAGCAGTTTCTTAGAAGGGTCTTTCTCGATCTCGCAGGCCGCATCCCCAGCCTTCGCGAGGCGCAACTCTTTTTGCAGCCTCCCAAACGCGACCGGGAAGCGCTCGTGGACTATCTGCTTGAGAGCCCAGATTACGTCAGTCACTTCTACAACTACTGGGCAGACATTCTGCGGCTTGTCGACCGGCCTCAACGGCAGCTGATCTTCGAGCCCTATCTCTACTACGTCAAAGACTCGATCCGCACGAACAAACCCTACGACACTTGGGTCCACGAAATGCTCTCCGCCGACGGCCTCCTCTGGGAGAACCCTGCCGTTGGCTTCCAGCTGCGTGATTCTGGGATGCCGCTGCCCTACGTCGACAACACGGTGCGGGTCTTCCTCGGCACCCAGATCGGCTGTGCCCAGTGTCACGATCATCCGTTTGACGATTGGACCCAGCATCAGTTCTACGAACTGGCCGCCTTCACCTCAGGGACCAAGAATCGAGGCGGTGTCTCGACAAGGGAGCTCGCCCAGGAGGCCCGTAAGGAACTGAAACAGCCGACTCGCTTCATTCAGTTCCTCAATGCCAACGCCACCTCGGTGAGCTACAAGGACACACCGCTTCGCCTTCCTCATGACTACCAGTACGACGATGACAAGCCGAAGGCAGTGGTCACGCCCCACGTGCTCTGGGGATCCGTTCCAACGGCTCAACAAAACGCCAACCGTCGCGAGCAGTTCGCCTCCTGGGTCGTGTCTCACGACAATCGACAGTTCGCCCGCACGATCGCCAACCGGCTCTGGAAGAAGATCATGGGACGCGGGCTCGTCGAGCCAGTCGACGACTTTCAGGCGGGCAACCCTGCGGCCATCTCAGAACTGCTCGAACATCTCACCGACGAGATCCTGCGTCTCAACTTCGACATGCGGGAGTTCATCCGCATTCTCGTCTCAACCGACGCCTACCAGCGTCGAGCGGTCGTCTACGATCCAGCGTCCGGCGTCCCTTTTCGCTTTCCAGCTCCTGCCCTTCGCCGCATGACAGCTGAACAGCTCTGGGACTCGATTGTCACCCTCGTGGCCTACAACGCCTGGGCGGTGCAGAGGCCCACGACCGATGAGGTTGCCAAGGCAGCCAGCGTTGACGTCGAAAAGGTTTCCTTCGAGTCAGCACTCAAGCAGTATGAGCAGTTCGACGAAGCATTTGGACCAGGCAAGCAGATGCGGCACCTGCAAAAGACCGTGGGCTACAAGGGCCAGCTGCTGGTGCGGGCAAGTGAGCTGCCGTCTCCACTGCCCCTTGGCCACTTTCTCCGCCAGTTTGGCCAGAGCGACCGTGAGTCAATCGAGGGGAGCCGCACCGTCGCCACCGTGCCACAGATCCTCACGATGTTTAACGGACCGATCACCCACAGCATGCTCGAGCGGGGCTCAGTGATCTACGACAACGTGCTCGCGTCGATTCCTCGCGGACCCGATCAGGTGATCACGGTCGTGTTTATGTCACTGCTTTCCAGGCCTCCCACGCTCAGCGAACGAAAACTCGCTCGGGAGGAGATTTCCACAGCTCAGACACCAGCTGCAGGCTACGGCAACCTGATCTGGGCGCTGCTCAACACCCGTGAGTTCATCTTCATTCAATAGCCGCACCGCCGCACACAGCTTCGAGATCTTCCATGACTTTTCATCATGATTCCGGCCAACGCGTTTCGCGTCGTGATGTCCTCCAGCGACTCGCTGGGCTCGCTTTTGGCGTGAGCGTGCATGGTCATTTTGGGCTCGCCGGACTTTCGGCCCAGGCAGCGCAGGCCCAGGCAGTGACGCCAAGCCGTGATGTGAGTGTGATCCTGCTGCAGATGCGAGGGGCGATGAGTCACCTCGACACCTTCGATCCCAAGCCGGGCCGTGCGGAGCAGGGGGAGACGAAAGCGATTAGAACGAAAACCCCAGGCATTCAGTTCAGCGAACATGTGCCCAAGCTGGCGGGCATGTCGGATCGTCTGGCGGTCCTGCGGGCGATGACGACCGAAACAGGTGCTCATGAGCAGGCGACGTACCTGATGCGGACGAGCTACACCGCGATCAACAGTATTGTGCATCCCTCCATGGGGTCGTGGACACTCCATGCCCAAGGCAAACGCAGTAAAGAACTCCCTGGCTTCGTGTTGATTGGCAACGGCAACGAGCATCCAGGCGCCGGATTCCTCGATGCCTCCTACACACCGGTTCCAGTCGCTGACCCCGATCGTGGACTGGAAAACACCACGCAGCCTGCGTATCTCTCGGACGCCCAGTTTCGACGTCGCCTCTCGCTGGCAGACCGCATCGACCGAGCGTTTAAGAACGCTCATGAAGGTCCACAGATCGCGGCCTACGATCAGATGTATAAGGACGCCACAAAACTCCTTGGTGGCTCAGGTCTCGAAGCCTTTGACATTTCCAAGGAGCCTGAAAAACTCAAAGCACAGTATGGTGACACCAAGTTTGGCAAGGGCTGCATGCTCGCGCGGAGACTCGTGGAGGCGGGGGTGCGGTGCGTGGAAGTGGAGCTCGGCGGCTGGGACATGCACCGCGACATCTTTGCCGATGTCGGTGAGAAAGCGACTGACCTCGACACCGGCATGAGTGGTCTCCTCAAAGACCTCGGCGATCGCGGCATGCTCGACTCCACGCTAGTGGTGTTGGCCACGGAGTTTGGCCGCACCCCTGAAGTCAATCAGAACGCCGGCCGCGATCACCATCCCGCCGTCTTTTCGTGCGTGCTGGCGGGAGCAGGCATCAAAGGTGGCTCTGTCTACGGGACTTCAGACGAGCGTGGCTTTCGTCCAGATGACGACGCGGCGATGGTCTCCGATTTTAATACGACCATCGCCCACGCGGCGGGCCTACCGTATACAAAAGAGTTTTCGGCACCCAACGGCCGGCCCTTCAAGATCGGCGGCGGTGGCACACCGATCAAGGCAATCCTCGCCTCGTAGCCAGACTCGCCTGCAAAGGGCTCTTGCTACTTCTGGCTGCGTGAGTCCCCTGCTTACTCCGCTGGCAGTTGGGCAATGATCCGCAGCGGCCCGCCACTTCCCCCTTCGATCTTCATTGGCAGCGCGGTGACGGTCGCGGCTTCTGCCGGCAGTTGTTCCAGCGCCGCCACATTCTCAAAGATGGGGATATTGGCAGCACAGAGCGCGACGTGGCTCTCAAAATCGGTTGATGGGCCATAGTCGATGCTTGCCGTGTCGATACCGACTGCCTTGATCGTCCGTTGCCGAGCGAGCCAGGTGGCGGCGAGCGGGTCGAGTCCGGGAAACCGCAGTGCCGCCACAGCCTCTGGGCCTGTTTTGTCAGTCCCGAGATAGGCGGTGCGGCTCTCCCACCTCGCTGACCAGCCAGTTTTCAGCAGCACGATCACATTTCGCAGCTGGCGACCGTGAGTTTCTTCCCACGCCATCAGATCATCGATCGTGACTCGATATGTGGGATTGGCTCCGCACTGCGTGGTGACATCGATCACTGCTGCCTCGCCAATCAATCGCTCCAGCGGCAGCTCGTCGGCGGTCAGCCCATCTGCTGAGAAATGCCGTGGCGCATCGAGATGCGTACCCCCGTGCTCAGCAGTCGCGAAACGATTTGCTGCGTAGTAGTAGCCCTTGGGGTTTCGCCCATTGTCGCCTGGCTGAAACTGGAAGCCTTTTTCTGTCGGCCAGTAAATCGTGTCGGCATTGAAGCGGTGCGTCAGATCCACCAGCCGCCGCTCATCATCGGCATATCCAGCTCGCAGCAGACTCGCCACCACGACCGCGGTAAGCAGAAGTCTGCGTGGCCGTCTCGTCGCATAGTCTCGCATTTGATGCTCCCTCCACCGTTGTCACAGACATCATTCTCGCACGCGTCCCGACACCCTCAGCCTACCTGAGGCCCTCAGATCTGCCGCAGTTGCCTCGCGGCAATCGCACATTGATGACGTCAACCAAGCAGAACCATATCTCCGCTGAGCCGAGAGCCGGCTGACCGAGTAAAGTAAAACAGTTCGGCCAGCAGTCACGGGGATTCTCCTGCCATGCCACGTGCAACCGCCTACCAGCTCACGCTCACGCTGTTTGTCGCTCTCACCGCAGTGCCGGGCCGAGGTGACGACACACAGCGGGAGCAGTTTCGAGACGTGATCGCGCCCTTGCTCGCGAACAGCTGCGGCTCTTGCCATGGACCGGACACGGCCGAGAGTGGCTACCGCGTCGACCTTCGCCAGCATGCGATCAGCGGAGGTGATTCAGGCAGCACCGGCATCGTGGCGGGGAACCCCGAGGCGAGTGAGCTGTTTCTGCGGATCACCACCGTGGATGAAGATCTGCGAATGCCCGCCGACGGCACACCACTGACAGACGAGCAGCGAAATACGATTCGGGACTGGATCGCAGCAGGAGCTCCGTGGCCAGATGCGATGGACTCCATTGCCGACCTGCTGCCGGTAGGCGAGCCGCAGTCCGATCCCGCCGCAGAACACTGGTCCTTCCTGCCTCTGACGAGGCCCGACCTGCCCGTCATCGATCCAGATCCAAAGACTTCGTCGCACAACCCGATCGACGACTTCATCGCGGCGAAGCTTTCCACGGCGGGCCTCTCTTTGAGTCCGCAAGCCGATCCGAGAACGCTGATTCGCCGACTCTCCTACGACCTGATTGGCCTGCCGCCCACACCAGATGAGGTCAACCAGTTCCTGGCCGCATGTGAAGCCGCGGACTCGATCGATCAGCCTTACCGTGAGCTTGTTGATCGGCTTCTCGCTTCACCACGCTACGGTGAGCGCTGGGCGCGGCATTGGCTCGACGTGGTGCGGTTTGCGGAGAGTCACGGCTTTGAGATGAACCAGATGCGGCCCAACGCATGGCCCTACCGCGACTGGGTGATCGATGCCTTCAACAGCGACATGCCCTACGACCTGTTTGTCCGGCAGCAGCTGGCGGGCGACGCCTTTGGCGAAGATGCCGCGACAGGCTTCTTGGTAGGAGGCCCGTGGGATCAGGTGAAGTCACCAGATCCCGTGCTCACGGCAACGCAGCGGGCCGACGAGCTCCACGACATGGTGAGTACCACAAGCTCCGCCTTCCTTGGCCTGACCGTTGGCTGTGCCCGCTGCCATGACCATAAGTTTGATCCGGTGCCACAGCGCGACTACTACCGGCTGACCGCGGTCTTTGCCGGTGTGCAGCATGGGGAACGACCGCTCACGCCGACCGATACCCCGGAGCAGCTCAGCGAGATCGCCACCCTTGAGCAGCAGATCGCTGAGATCTCCAAGGAGATCGTCCTCCTGCAGCCGAAAGCGTTTCTACCGAGTGAAACACAGCCCACTCCTCCCGCACTGCGTGCTTCGGTCGTAACCGGCATGAATGTGGATGCTTTCACTCCCAGGTCCGCTCGCTTTGTCCGACTGACAGTGCAGGCAACTTCCGGTGCCGAGCCATGCATCGACGAGCTGGAGGTCTTCACCGTTGACGGCCGCAACGTCGCCCTCGATGCCACTCCCTCTGCCTCTGGCACCTATCCAGGCAACGATTCCCACAAGCTTGAACACATCAACGATGGTCGTTACGGCAATGAGCGGTCCTGGATCTCCAACGAAACAGGAGCTGGCTGGATCCAGCTGGAGCTTTCTGAGCCCGCCATGCTCAGCCATGTCGTCTGGAGTCGTGACCGCACCCCACAGCCGAGATACGGCGACCGGCTTGTCACCGGCTATGCATTCGCTGTCTCTGATGACGGTGATACCTGGGAGACCGTGGCAACCCACGCCGACCGCCATCCATTCGATGCCTCCGTCGCCAAGCAGCCTGCCGACCTCACGGCAGGCGTCGCTGAAGGTGAGAGCTCTCCACTTCGCGATGCCGTTGAAAGGGTGACGGCCACACGAAATCGGCTGATGTCTCTCACAACACCACCGATGGCCTATGCCGGCACCTTCACCCAGCCTGGTCCAACCCATCGCCTCTTCCGTGGCGACCCCATGCAGCCGCGTGATCCCGTGTCTCCGGGGAGCCTCTCCCGGATTGGTGAGGCTTCATGGCAGCTTGCCGACGCTGCTCTCGAACAGACCCGAAGGACGGCCCTGGCAGACTGGATCGCGTCACCCGCGAACCCGCTCACGGCACGCGTGATCGTCAACCGGCTCTGGCATTACCACTTTGGCACCGGGCTCGTCGACACCCCCAGCGACTTGGGACTCAACGGTGGCTCACCTACCCATCCAGAACTGCTCGACTGGCTCGCCTGCGAACTGATCGAACCCACACTTGAGAGCACCACAGCCTCCAGCGACCGCTGGCGGCTGAAGCGACTGCACACGCTGATCGTCACAAGTCGCACCTATCGGCAGGCATCGGCCGCGACCACCGCAGGCTTGGCCCGCGACGCCGGGAGTCGGCTGCTCTGGAGGTTTCCACCACAGCGGCTGGAGGCGGAGGCTCTCCGCGATGCGATCCTCACGACCAGCGGGAGTCTCAATCTTGCAATGGGCGGTCCTGGCTTTGACCTGTTCGTTGCCAACAGCAACTACGTGAAGGTCTATGAGACCAAGACCGAGTTTACCGACAATGACTTCCGCCGCATGGTGTACCAGTCGAAGCCACGCAGCGAGCTCGATACTTTCTTCGGCGCCTTCGACTGCCCAGATGCGGCGCAGGCCCAGCCGGCCCGCACCGTCAGCACCACGCCGCTGCAGGCGCTCAACATGCTCAATGGAGCGTTTCTGATCGACCAGGCAGAGCGATTTGCCGAACGACTCCAGAGAGATGCTGGCAACGACACCACCGCCCAGGTCAGGCTCGCTTTTACTCTTGCCTTCGGGCGGCCACCGACTGCCGCCGAGCAGTCAGCCGCCTGCGTCCTTGTTCAGCAGCACGGCCTCCCGCTCCTCTGCCGTAGCCTCTTCAACGCCAGTGAGTTCATCACGGTGAGATGACCCCGCTTGCCCCACAGGGGCACTTCAACCGGAACTGCCTGCCCTCATTGGCCGCTCCGTCACTCAACGGCTGACTCGCGGCTCGCCAACGATCGGGGTGGGATCGATCTCCACCTTCTGATCGCGAAGATGCCGATCCAGGAACGCCTGCACACGCGCGGAGGTCTCTGGACCATCAAAACCGCCGTGGCCACCACCCTTCACGGTGATCAGCAGCGACTCGACACCGGCAGCCTGCAGCGCCTTGTCGAACTGAAGCGACTGGTCAAAAGGCACCACGCGGTCGTCCGTGCCATGCAGAATCAGAAACGGCGGGTCATCGCCGGTGATGTGCGTCTGCGGTGATGCCTCACGCGCCCTGGCTTGATTGGAATGCACGGCTCCACCGAGCATCTTCGCCTCGGGTGAGTTCGCCGCGTTGTGGTCAATCGAGCTCGGGAAGTCGCCCATTGTCAGCATGTTGGCAGGCCCGTAGTAGTCAACCACGCAGGCCACGCGGCTGCTGACCGACGTGGCATCGCCCAGGCTCCCTTCTAACGCCTCCACATCACCCGACGTTCCCAGCATGGCCACAAGATGTCCGCCCGCGGAACTCCCCATCACACCGATCCGCTCCGGATCGATGCCATACGAATCGGCATGTGCCCGGAGCCACCGGATAGCCGCCTTGCAGTCATGAATCTGCGCTGGCCACGTTGCATCACCACTGAGCCGATAACCGATCGACGCTCCTGCAAACTCACCGCTGCGAACAAACGGCATGACACGCCCGGCGCCTCCGGCCTTGTCGCCGTTCTGCCAGCCACCGCCGTGGATAAAGACCACCAGCGGAAGCTTTTCTGCCGTTGGCTCCTTTGGCAGGTAGAGGTCGAGCCGCTGACGCGGATGATCACTACCTGCATAGGGGATGTCTCGCTTGGCGATCACGCTGTCTGGCACCATCGGCTGATTACGGGCGGGGCTTCGGTCTCGATTCACAAACCGTCGCACAAACTCATCGTGCTCCTCGCGCGACACATGTCCATCCCCGTTGGCGTCGAGGCGGTCAAAGTTTCGCCGCACGCCCTCCGGCAGTTCGTCGCGGGTGAGCCGCTGATCCTTGTTGCGGTCCCATCGATCAAAGTTGTCACGAGGATCGGGTTGGGCGACTGCCGTTGTTGTTATCCACAGGTAGCAGACGAAAGCCATCAAGAGTTGCGTACGCATGCGGGATCTTTCCACTGGGCTTTTCCTAGGTCTAGACGGCCACGAGATCGGTCTCCACACTACCGCGGTAACGATTCGGCTGCGATACCCAGCGAGGGTTCCTGTTCGTACGTCCTTCTTCGTGTGGTCATCCCAATGCCCCGAGAACGCGTTGCCGACAAACGCCTCCGAGCCGAGCAGGTGCTCGGCGCCCTCGATCAGGGCTATCCCGACGCGGCCACAGAACTGGCCTTCGGCACACCGTTTGAGCTGCTTGTCGCTACGATCCTCTCGGCGCAGGCCACCGACGTCAGCGTCAACGCCGCCACACCGGCACTCTTCGCCGCCTATCCCGATGCGGCGGCCCTCTCCAAAGCCAGTGCCGAACAGGTCGAGCCCTTCATCAAGACGATCGGCCTGTTTCGCAACAAAGCCAAGAACATCGTGGCGGCGGCTAAGCGGATCGTGGACCTCCACGGGGGTGAAGTGCCCGAAGACTACGATGCTCTGCTCGCCCTGCCGGGAGTCGGCCGTAAGACCGCCAACGTGGTCGCGAGCAACGCCTTCGGCCGGCCCGCCATCGCCGTTGACACCCATGTCGGCAGGCTCGCCCGCCGGCTGAAGTTCAGCAGGCACCAGGATCCCAACAAAGTCGAGAAGGACCTCGAAAAACTCTTTCCACAGGAGCGGTGGACCTTCCTCCATCACTCGCTGATCCTGCACGGCCGCCGCGTCTGCCATGCCCGCAGCCCCAACTGCAACGCCTGCGATCTCGCCGCCCTCTGTCCATCTGCTGAACCAGAGAGCGATGCGATGGCGTGAAAGCCATCGTGGGTGCACCGCCGCTCCCGGTGGAGACGATCCTCAAGAGGTGCGTCTCAGTCCGACCGCTGGCGTCGCACCAAGAACAAGCCTCCAGCAGTCCCCTGATAGAACACTCCTGAAGGACTGATCACGCCAGTCATCTGCAGTGTGTTCCAGGTGTAGCTGCCGGTGTTGGCATAGTTCGGCGACGAAACGTTAAAGGTATTCGATCCGACGAAAAGAGGAGTTCCCACCAGGTTCCCAGGGTCGGCGTCGACAGTGGCGAAGGAATACCTCGCGGTCGTCTGCAGCGTTCGCCCTTCGCCCTGCGTCGAAGATTCGACGATGATCGTGTA
>JADHNY010000122.1 GCA_016779265.1 Pirellulales bacterium
CAGCTTCGGCGAACTGCTTCAGCACCTCTGCGTGTGCCTTGCGAGCATTCTCAAGCCCAGCGGCCATCTGCTGCTGTTGTACACCGAGGTCAGCGAGCATCGTCTCCAGCCCGCCACGCTCAGCCTTGGCAGCCTCGATCCCAGCAATCAGCTGGTCGACCTGTGCTGTGTTGGCTGCCAGGGCCTGCTCCGCTGCCGTTAACTGACTGCGACTTCCGTTCATGGCAGCCTCCGCGGCTGCCACTCGCTCTGCAAGCGGCATCGGATTCTGCTGCAGGTCGCCGGCTCGACTGCCGTCGGCCGCGTTCCAGACGCGGATCTCTCCGGTCCAATCGCCTGCGATCACCCGCTCCGTCTCATCGCAGTACGACACGGCAAGTCCCACGTCAGCGAACGCCTCGAAAGCACGCTCCTGAGACCAGTCTGTCTTCCAGAGTTTGGCCACCTTATCGCGGCCCACCGACACGATTCGGCCGTCGCGGGTGAACTCGATCGACGAAACACCGCCGCCGTGAGCCCCCCAGTTCTTGACCATCTTGCCGTTTTCAAGTTCGTAGAGCCGGATCTGGCCATCCTCGCAGCCGGTCGCCAGCATGTTGGCGTCAGCCCGCCACGCGATGCTGGTCACCGACGCGGGGTTGGCATCAATGGTCATGTAGTCGCGACCGCTGATCGCTTCCCAGAGAAACACGCCACCGCTGCGATCCGCTGTTGCCAGTAAGACGCCATCTGGCGAGTAGGCCATCGCCTGCACCCAGTCGGTGTGCTTGGTGTGCTCAAACTTCAGATCGCCAGTCTCCGCCGAGTACACGCGGACCACACGCTTCGGTCCACCGAGGGCGACGAGCCGCTGGTCTGGGCTGATATCTGCCCCCAGCACCACGTCGAGCTCATCACCGACCTCCTGGACGCGGCGGCCACTCCGCACATCCCAGAGAACGACCTTTCCGCTGGCAGCGCCAATTCCACCACCTGCGAGCACAAGCCCACCTCCGCGGCTGAATCGGACGACATGAGGCCGCCCCTCAGGAAACGGCAGCACCCCCTCCAGGGCAAGTGTGGTCGTGTCGTAGAGCAGCACCTGACGCTGACCGGCAACTGCTGCAATAGGGGCCCACGGACTCGTCGCAATTGACGCACAGGCGTCCAAGGCCGTCGTGTAGATGGTGGGCTCGAGTGGCAGGCGGGCAGGCTCGGTGACGACCTCAGGTCGCTCCATCGTCGAGCCGCTCATCGCAACGTTGGCCTTCTTCTTCGGCACCATCGCCACGCTGCCTTCATTCTCCAGCACACCTCCATCAATCCATTTCCGCAGGATGTCCTGCTCCTCCTTCGGGATCGGTGGACCATCTGGAGGCATGGTCGGCTCATCTTCGTGCGTCACCAGACGGAACAGGTAGCTCCCCGACGCATCGCCGGGAGCGATCACCTCGCCCGAGCCGCCTCCCTGCATCAGCCCAACGAAACTCGTCACGTCGAGCCCGGCGGTCTTCGAGTCGGGGTCGTGGCAAGAGCCGCACCGCTGCCGCAGGATCGGCAGTGCATGGTCCTGAAAGGTGATCTTCTCACCTCCCTCTGCTGCAAACGTCACCGTTGGCAGGGAGGCTGCGAACACAGCAATCGCGATGACGGGCATCGCCCTATGAACAACTCGTTGTGAACCCATGGACCGCTCCGATGACGAACAACCGGCTCCGTCGACTGAAAAGAAAATGTCTTCGCTCTGTGTCTTCACTCTGTGACTAGTGGTTAAAGACGAACTCACGCGAGTTGAGGATCGCCCAGAACGCATCCTCCAGCGTCTGCTGCGGATTGTCGCTCTCACCAACAACTGCAACTAACTGTGCCCTTTCCTCATCAGAAGGAAGGCGTGTCAGCGACCGCATGTAGAGTTCGTCAATCACCTGCTCTGGAGTCTTCTCAGAGTCCAGCATCGACTTGACGATGCCACCGCTGCTGATCTTCTGATGCAGTGTGTCACCGTTGAGGAGATGCAGTGCCTGAGACAGGTTTGGCTCCATCTTCACCTCACACGAGCAGGCGGTTTCCCGCGAGGCTCGACCGAAGGTTGTCAGGAAGTAGGTGCTCGTGTTGCCATCGGCGATCTGTACCGCGCGGGCACCAAGAGGAAGACCGCGGAACTTGTTCTGCGTGTCGGTCACCTCGGTCACCATGTCGAGCAGCACCTCGGCACGCACCCGACGCAACACGGCTCGCGAGAAGTTCGACTCGTCGGTGAGGTTCGTCTCGTTCGTTGCGGTCGATCGCTGGTAGGCGTTGGAGTTGCAGATATCGCGGACAAGCTTCTTCAGGTCGTACTCTGACGACACGAAGTCTTCGGCGAGCGTGTCGAGCAGTTCCTTGTTGACCGGCGGGTTGCTGACACGCACGTCATCGACCGGCTCAACGATGCCCTTCCCAAAGAAGTGTGCCCAGACGATGTTCACAACATTCCGCCCAAAATGCTCATTCTCTGGCGAGGCCAACCAGGCAGCGACGATCTCACGCCGATCCTTTCCGGCCACGTCCGGCACATCGCCCCCAAGGAACTTCGGCGCGACGTCTCCGCCACCAACAGGATGGCTAACTCGCCCTGAGCCTGAGTTAAACACGATCGTCTCACGAGGGTCTTCGCCTCGCTTCCGGCCGATCTGCGAGAAGAAGTTCGCGAAGCCGTAATAGTCGTCCATTGTCCAGCGGTCGAACGGATGGTTGTGGCACTGAGCACACTGAATCCGCATACCCATGAAGATCTGGGCAATGTTTTCCGCCGTCTTCAGGGTGTCTTGCTCATGCTGGAAGTAGTTCGTTGCCGGACTGGCAAACGTTCCCCCGCGAGCTGAGAGAAGTTCCTGGGCGAGCTTATCGATCGGTGTGTTCTGCTCGATTCGCTCCTGTAGCCAGCTGTAGTAGAGCAGCATCGCCTTGTAGTCGACTCGGTTGTTGACCGTTCGAATCATCAACAACTCCGACCACTTCATTACCCACATGTCGACAAACTCTTTCCGTTCCAAGAGCTGGTCGATCAGGTTGGCTCGCTTGTTGGGATCTTCGCTGGCCACGAACGACTGGTATTCGTCAGTCGTCGGCAGTACGCCGCAAATGTCGATGCTGACGCGACGGATAAACTCCTCATCCGTGCACAGATCCGACGGATTGATTCGCAGTTTGCGAAGTTTCTGGTGCACCAGTTCGTCCAGCTGATTCGCAGCGGACGGGTTTGCCCAGGCAAACTCGAGGCCCTTCGGCAGCGTGATCGAGTGGATGCCCACTGTGTGGGTATCGAAGCGGGCCATAATGAAGGCCTCGCCACGATTCTGGCCAGTCACCAGACCGTCAACGCTGATCGTGGCCGAGTTGTCGTTGTTGCTGAGAAACACAGCCTGGGAAGTGATGTCGCGGTCGGTTCCATCGGAGTAGATCGCCCGAACCGTCATCTGCTGCGTTTCGTTCATGCCATCGAGCACAATCTCTGGCGGATAGACCTCAACCTTGTCGACCGTAGGCACTTCAGCGGGGGTCGGATCGTCTTTCGCCCCCTCGACGAGCCAGCGTCGAATGGTGCCGTAGTACTGATCGTCTTTCTGGATCTTGGCTCCACCACCGTGCGGCACCGTGTTGGTGCCCTTCGTGAGCACAAGGCTGTCGTCCGGCAAGGCGAGATTGATTCGGCGACCACTGATCTCACGAGTAAGCCGTTGGTAGTCGCTGGCCGGGTCGAAGCCGAACAGCGACATCCGGAAGCCGTCCTTGCCCCGAGCTGCACCGTGGCAGGCACCGGAGTTGCACCCATTCCGCATGAAAACCGGCATCACATCGAGACGAAAGCTCAGGTGTGGGTCTTCAGCTGCACGCTCCACATGCACAGGAACTGTCAGGCTTTGTCCGCCGGCCGAGATCTGCAGTTCGGTGTCGCCGTCTGCGAGTGGCGTGAGCGTGGCACCATCGATCCGCACGAGCGAGGGATCTGCGACAGTGAATGCAGCGGTCGCCGTGAGATCACGCGTGATGCCGCTCTCTTCGACAAGCTGCACGACCATCGACTGGCGATCCTGGGCCGTCGAGAGATGCACGTTGGGCGGGTAGGCATGCACGCCAGGGCCAACAGCCTCAGCGGCAAGTGCCGTTGAAACACCGCTTGCCACGAGCAATGCCACCAAGGGCATCGCAAAGACTCTCCGTCCCTGGCGTTGCGCGGCATGTTGCATGGTCATTCTCCCCTTCGTCACTGCTGAAGTATGGAACACGAAATGCCCCTCCTTGCTGCGCAATCTGAAAACTTTGCGCTGTTTCTCGTTCTGTAGCTTGCGGAACTCGTCGCCGTATCGGCCTTCCCGTGTCAGTTCGCTGCCTGCTGACGCAACTTTTCCAGTCGCGAAAGCGGCTTGGCAGTGGGCTCCTTCGGCTTCTCCTCGGTAGCCGCTGGCGTTGCCGGGGCATCCGGTGCAGGTGCTGCAATCTGCAGTTCCGTGCTGCCACCAGACATCCGAGCGATCTCCCCCTCAACGGGCGTCACCAGCTCGACAAACAGCGACTTGTGGTTTCCGGCTGGGCTCTTTTCGGTGGTGGTTACCTCGAAGATCAACTCCTGCGTGTCCTTCGTGAAAGGCATGTCGACTGAAGTCGTCTCGGGAGGTAGGCCCACCAGCCGGGCAGTGGCCTCTCCTTCGAAAGGTCGAGCCTGCTCAAGGGTGCACACAACCTGAGTCTTCTCCCCCTGCTCACACGACGCACGGGCAAGCGTGGCATTGGTAAAAGCCGGCGCCACTTCGAGTGATGCCATCGGCGAAGCGACCCATGCGGTGCCGCCGACATCGAGGGCAGCGATCGCATACACCGGCCAGTCACCCACAGCGGCCTTGTCGTTTGCACTCAGCTGGTACACCACCTCCGTCTGGCCTTCCTCGATCCGCATCGACGGGTTTGCACCAACTCCCGCAGGACGGAACGGAAACTCGATCGTGACGGGGCCGGTGAAACCTTCTCCCCGCGTGACCCGCACCTTCAAGTCGAGCGTGCCTTTCTGCAGCAGCGGTGCCTTTGGCTGCACGATCTCGACCTGCAGCGGGACCTCCTCGATCACAGCCACCGCTAACTTGTCGACGCGGCCAGAGTAGTGGACCGAGTTGTTCGGCTGACCGAGCACGAAATCTGCCCGGTTTTCGAAGATGCCTCGGATGCCGTTAGCCCCCTCAGGATCCTCCTCGCTGACCTGCACAGCCTCGAAACGAATCAGCTTGCCACCAAGCGGAGCATCAGCGGCAGCTTCAAAGACCACAGGAACCTGCCCCTGACCATCCTTCATGATCGGAGCGTTCATCGTGATGCCCTCTGGCAGCTGGCTGTCGTCGAGCTTGAGGTCGCCCCCAAAACCTCGCCGCGATGCATTCATCAGCACCGCATAGCGATTTCCACGAGGCACAAAGATGGTCTGCCTGGTCTGCGAGTAGCGATCGATCCGCGGAATCGAGAGCCGCAGCGATGGCTCCGAAGGAAGCATCTCCACCCGATAGACAAACTCAGGATTCCCGCGGTCGAGATGATCCTTCACTCGCAGGATGTATTCACCATCTTCGGGCACATCAAATCGAAACCCCGAATCCGGTCCGCGGGCATCGTCATTACCGGCAATCTGGCCGCCATCGAGGTTGTGGATCGTGACCACCGAGTCGATTCCCGATCGCAGTCGGCGAGCATGGCAGGTCACCTCCAGACGCTGGCCCTTCGTGGCACCAAAGCGGAAGTGGTCGACGTCGCCCGGTTCGCTGATCACACCGTTAAAGGAAAGCGCGACATCGCCAGATGTGGCCTGCGCGATCTCGTTATTTGGCTCCACTTCGAGCGTGTTGCCCAGCGGAGAAATCCGAAACGGCAGTGTTGCCGGACACATACCCAGTTCGTCGGTCGCGACGAGCTGCATTTCGTCACCGTCCGAGCCGACTCCTTCGTTCGCCACATCAATTTCGCGATCAAATGGTCCCTTGGCGTCACCAAGGAACGACACCGTAATCTTCTCGCCGGCCTTCCCGCCGGCCGGGTAGACCGCGACAGGCCGCGGGAAGTTGCCCACGTGCAGCCGATATCGTGAGTTGCCATCACCGCCATACGACGATTCCCGCACCCGCACGTAGTAACGACCATCTTCCGGGGCCAGCACGCTGATCACACCATCCTGCAAAGCAGCAGGCGAGTCGTCCGCCGCGGCAAGCTGAAACTTGTTTGCATCGATGATCGAGATGTGTGGATCGAAGCGGTAGCTGCCCAATCGCAGGCCTTCGATCTCAACGCTGATCCGGTCACCCTTTTTTGCGTCAACGGCATACATGTCGAGGTCTTCGCTCTCCACGACACCGTGGATCGTGGTGTTGAGCTCAACAGCCTGCGCCTCTTCCATCAACCCGTTGGGCTCCACCTCATCGGAGATCGGCAGCAGGCCCACCCAGAACGAGCGGTATTCGGTGATGCCAGACTTGGCTCGCACCTGAACCATGTGTTCACCGAGGGTGCAGTTCTCGGGAACATGGATCACGGCCTTGAAGGACTTGTCGTCGACGGGCTCCAGCGACTTCACCTCAAAACCGTCATTGCTGTGAAAGAAGATTTCCTCTACATCTGCCAGCCGATTGCCGCTGAAGGTCAGTTCACGATCACCGCCTCGCTGCACGCCACGCGGCAGGATGATTGAAAGCTGCGGAAAGGCGGCTTCGACAGGCATCGCGTTGAGACACGCAAGCATGCACACAAGCAACACCGACACATCCCGAAGGAGAGTGGCTCCTGAGCGAGCGGGCGCGGATGGGAATGGTGGGAGTGGATTGTGACACCCCTGGCTACCAGCTCTGGTACACGCACTCATGTGAGGGTCACTGTACGTAAGGCTGTACGTAGAGAGGCCGTCGGAATAGACGCTGTGGGTGGAGAGAGTCCTGGAATCTCCTGCAGTCATCGTGCTTCTGGCAGTTTGCTCCTGAGCTCCCCCATGCCTGAAGAAACTCCAGGGCATGGATGAAGTCAGGACGTGCGTTTGATCTGAAAACGTGCCGTCTGAGCCTCAGCAACGTTGCTACGTGCACGTTGCTTATGCAATGTGCACTGCATGCATTTGAGGAGAGTCAGTTGCAGACAGCAAAGCGTGCCTTGACTGCCTACGGCGTGCTGGCGGGCCGGTCGTCGGGATGACGGCGGCATCCTCCAGTGTTGCGGTTATGCGGTGTGTCGGTCGTGGAGTGTGTCGATCGAGGTGTGTTCGTCGCGGTGGGGAAAAGCGACTCACTGGCGGGCGGCTCGAGTTGAGACAGCCCGCCAACGAATCAAAGACGCCTAAACAATCAGCTGGCTCAAGACCTTGCCGCCATCGACAATCTCGATCGGGCGGTCGCCGGGAGCCATAAGCTCCTTGCGGGCATTGATACCAAGCCGGTCATAGATCGTGGTGGCCCAGTCTTCGATGGTCAGCGGGTCATCTTCCGGCTCGCTGGCCGTTGCGTTGCTGGAGCCATGCACGATGCCTCGCTTGATGCCACCGCCGGCCATCACCACGCTAAAGACCTTCGGCCAGTGGTCGCGGCCCGCGGTGCCGTTGATCTTCGGCGTGCGGCCAAACTCTGTACCGACGCAGACAAGCGTCGAATCGAGCATGCCACGCTCGTCGAGGTCGCGAATCAGAGCCGCAAAAGCCGTGTCGAACGATGGCAGCTGCCGCTGCATGTTTCGCTGGATGTTGTCGTGATGATCCCAGCCACCATAGGTCAGGGTCACAAATCGCACGCCAGCCTCGACGAGCCGCCGAGCCATCAGCATCCGCATGCCCGCCTGATTCTTTCCGTAGCGGTTCTTCATCTCGTCCGACTCTTTATCAATGTCGAACGCCTCCTGGGCCTGCTGCGAGCTGATCAGGCTGTACGCTCGCTCGTAGAAGGTATCGAGAGCGTCGAGTGAATCGCTCGCTTCGGTCTTCCGGAAGTGGTCGTTCACGATGTCCAGCATCGTCCGCCGCTTGTCGAACCGGTTGGCGTCGATGCCATTAGGGAGGTTCAGGTCCCGCACCTTAAACCCGTTCTGGGCAGGGTCCGAGCCGAGGCTGAACGCCGAATAGGCGGACGAGAGGTAGCCAGAACCCGCGAACTCATTCGGCTGATTCGGAATACAGACATACGGCGGCAGGCTCTCGCGGGGGCCAAACTCATGCGAGATCACCGAGCCAAAGCTTGGATACTGCAAGGCTGGGCTCGGCTTGTAACCGGTGAACATGTTGTGCGTGCCCCGTTCGTGGGCTGCTTCACCGTGCGTCATCGATCGGCAGATCGCGATCTTGTCCGCGATCTGCGCCGTCTGCGGGAGATACTGCCCGAGCCGCACCCCCGGCACGTTTGTCTCGATGCTGCTGAGCGGACCGCGATACTCGACTGGTGCGTAGGGCTTGGGATCGAACGTTTCCTGATGGGCCATGCCGCCCGGCAGATAGATGTAGATCACCGACTTGGCAACGCCCTCTTTCGCGACGCCTTCGTCGGCCTGCGCCTGCTTCAGTCGGAAGTAGTCGCCAAGAGAAAGTCCAACCCCGCCGAGTGCACCAACTGTGAGGAAGCCGCGTCTGCCCCAACTCGCTCGAAGGCCTGCCATAGTGAACGTCTCTCCGGTGGATCTGAATCTCAATCAGAACTGTTGATCGAATCGCGCCAAGAATCCAAACTGTCGACAGAGTCTAGCACTGCAGCCGAGAAACCGGCAAACCCCACTGGCGACCCAGCGGCGGGCAAATCCGGCAAACTGCTTCGGTTTCGCGGATTGTGCGGAATAATAGGCGGTAGGCGACGCCGGGGCTAAGCGTGGGCAACGCGGCTGCGAAGTGGCAACTCGTGGGGGAGCGGCATGGCGGACAAAACCCGCAAAAACGCACTTCATGCTGGCTCAGGGCCTGCTTGGCCGCACCCTCTGCTGGCCCGCCGCGAGGCCCTCCAGGCAGGAGCGATCGGCCTGCTCGGCCTCGGCATCAACCATCTCGGCGGTCTGCAGTCGCTTCTATCAGGTACTGCCGCGGGAGCCGACCTGGCCTCTCCTCGCGGTACGGCGAAGAACTGCATTTTCATCTTTCTCTCGGGCGGCCTCGCGCAACACGAGAGCTTCGATATGAAGCCGGATGCCACCGCGGAGGTTCGCGGCGAGTTCCGGCCAATCGCCACGGCCACGCCGGGCCTGCAGATCTGTGAACACCTCCCGATGCTCGCCGCGCGGAGTTCCCAGTGGGCACTCTGCCGTTCGCTGACCCACAGTTCCAACGAGCACTCCGCTGGGCACCACATCATGCTCACGGGCCGATCCCAGCTCCCGGCTGGCTTTCAGCCCAACGCCCCCTCACGACGCGACTCCCCCTCCATCGCTGCCGTCGCCGGCCGAGCCGTCGCAGAACTGGGCCTGCAGGCCACCACAAACCTCCCGCCGGCCGCGGTGCTTCCCGAACTCCTGGTGCACAACAGCGGACGCGTGATCCCCGGCCAGCATGCCGGCGACATGGGAGCAGCCTTCGATCCCTGGATGGTGGAGGCGTCGCCTTTTGCCGCGAAGGCCTACGGGGCTTTCCCGTCCTACACCTTCGACCACCAGGAGAGGGGCGAGGCCGATGATCGCATCTTCCAGGCCCCGCAGCTGACCGTGCCCCACGGGCTCGGCATGCGGGAACTCACCGGCCGGCTCTCCCTGCTCGATACGCTCCAGCAGCAGCGTCGCCAGCTCGATCAGTTTGCAGAGACACAGCAGTTCGATCGCTTTCGGCAGACCGCGGTCGATCTCCTCGCCGACGACGCCGTCCACCACGCGCTCAACGTCACGAAGGCTGACGACGCCACCCTCGATCGGTACGGACGCAACTCCTTTGGATGGTCGCTGCTGATGGCACGCCGACTGGTGGCCGCTGGCGTTCGGCTGGTGCAGGTCAATCTCGGCAACGACGAGACCTGGGACACGCATGGCAACGCCTTCCCTCACCTCAAGGATAAACTGCTGCCGCCGACCGACCGCGCCGTCTCGGCCCTGCTCGATGATCTAGCCGCCACTGGCGAACTCGACGAGACGCTACTGGTGATGGCGAGCGAGTTTGGCCGCACGCCGCAGATCACCCTGCTGGAGAAGCACTACGCCCTCCCCGGCCGCGATCACTGGGGAGCTGTGCAGTCGGTGTGGTTCGCGGGTGGGGGCGTCACAGGTGGCACGGTGATCGGCAGTTCCGATAAGGACGGCGGCTACCCCCGCGACGAGCCCGTGACACCGGAGAACTTTGCAGCAACCATTTATGCAGCACTCGGAATCCCGCAGACAGCCGTCTGGCGGGACGCCGAGAGTCGGCCGCACCAGATCTACCACGGCCAGCCCATCCCTGGGCTGACCTCATCTCGCTCATGACTGCCTCACTGATGCCCACGCT
>JADHNY010000123.1 GCA_016779265.1 Pirellulales bacterium
CCCTTGCTCTGCTCGTGGTCGGCCTGCTCTCGGGCATACCGCAGGCCGCCGGAGCCCGCGGCTGGCTGACGGTATCAGGCTGGTCCTTCCTCGTCGGAACAGCGATCTTTAGCGGATTCCTGGGCGTGCTCGCCCTGACAGGCACTCGCTGGCTGGGAGCGATCGTGCCGATCGGCGGTGTGCTGTTTCTGGTGGGCTGGGCCTGCCTAGCGATTGCTGGCTGGTCATGCGGAAGCGGTCAGACAGACCCGTCGTAGAACACCCGTCGCGGGTTTCGCACGAGCACATCGAGACCAAGGTCGACCGCAGCCTCCTCTGACCAGCCTCGTTCAACCACAAACCGTTTCGCGAGCACCCGCGCGAGCACCTGCCGGTACATCGCAAACTTGGGATAGCCAAACTCCAGTTTGTACATGTCGCTGTAGTAGCCGAGGAGTTTCGAGCGAGGCACCGCCTCCAGCCGCTGCTCCAGATCCCTCTCAATCACCGCAGGGGTGTTGGCGTACCACCAGTGGCCAAATGGCAGCACATTGGGAAAGATCCAGGCAAAGCTCACCAGTTCATGGTTGAGCGGGTGCGAGAGCACGGAAACCGGAAAGGTGACGTCTGGAAAAGCGTTGAACAAGTCGGCGTAATCCGCCAGCGAAAGCCGCCCATCGAGGAGATCCTGACCCTGAAACACGCCGCCGGGATAGACGCCTCGGCGAACGCCAATCATCAGGTCAAAGGGCAGCTGCTGTTGACGACAGCAACGGGCCACATGCCAGAACACGCCCTGAGACACGATCGCACGATCGCCAGCATCCGCGTCGAGCCCACGAGTGCGGACCGCCTCAAAACTGCGGGCAAAATCTGCTGGTTCAACAAACGCGGGGCGAAAACTCGGTGGCAGTGAGATTGCTGCCGCTTTTGCGCCACGCTCGCGGAAACGGGCGGCCGTCTTCCCCAAGGCCTCCTCGAAGTCTGCCGCCGAGCTGATCGCCAGCCCAGCAGACCCTGCCAACCGGTCAAGAACACCCGGTTTTCCCGTGTGAAACACCAGTTCATCGACTCGCAAGCAGGGGACGTACCTCTCGGTATCGAAGCCTTCAAGCGGATCATCAAAATCGTTGGTGAGAAACACCGCCTCGATCCGACTCTCAGCCAGCACCCGGTTCTCCCAGCTCGCATCAGCGGTCAACCGGCGGATGGAGGCGTCCAGCTCGCGCCAGTTTTCCAGAGTGACCGCGGCATGCTCGAAACCGAACAGATCTCGGGCAATTTTCAGCAGCCAGGAATGCTGCACCGTGTTCGAGAACTTCGAGAGCCCTCCCACGACGGCGTCGAGCCGCGGCTCAGCAGGCACTCCTTCTCCCTCGATCTGCTCACGTGGCACACCGGCGGAATGGGCAAGCTCGGTGAAATAGTGATAGCCGAGAATGTCCTCCAGACCACGTGCCGCGGCTGCCTTGGGCTCGATATGCGAGTGGGGATCGATGTGGGGATGGCGAGAGAGTTCGCCATGGATGCGATCAATCAAGGATTCGGTCATGACAGCTGACGGGGCTGGAGGCAAACTCACACAACTGGGCAGCCGACCTCACGGCTGCCAACGCGTTGCGAGAAGCCTACCCCATGCTGCCTGCAGTCGCCGAAACCATCACTCGACAATCGCAACCCGTGACGCGGTCGTGAGGATGTCGATCAGATCCGCCAAATGAGCCCGCGACACAATCAGATGCGTCGCCGGAGGCTCATGAGCCATCGCAGCGGGATCCTCAGCCGCGAGCAGCAGGAGATCCCCCTCCAGGCGAATCAGCGGGGATGCCGGCGTCCCTGCAGGCATTTCAAACGAGGCCTGCTGCACGCCGCCAGGAGTGGCATCCACCCCACGCTCAACCGAGAGCACCGCCAGCGATTCGCCGGCACGGGCGGCGACGGCCGCACCGACGGCCATCGGAAAACTACCGGCGTAGTTGCCTGTCAACCGAAGCGTCACCCGACGGCGTGCCAGGCTCACATCGGCATCGAATGGCCCACGGAGGACCTTCAGTGATTCCCCCGGATAGAGGTCATCCGGGGCCGGAATACCGTTGATTTTGGCCAAAAGCTGCCAGTTCACGCCGAGTGGTGCGGCAATCGTGGGCAGCGTTTCCCCCGCTCCGACAACGTATGGCGGCATCAGCAGGTCTTCCTGCGAATAGATCACAGTGCCCGCCAACTGCCCAAGCAGGTCTTGGAGCCGCTGGCTCTCTTCGACGGCGAGACTCGCATCGTCATACCAGGTGGAGAGGAGCGCCAACGCTTCGGCATATCGACCTGCTGCCAGCTGGCTGTGGGCTTCTTCCCAGTCTGCGGTAAAAGCAGCAAGTTTCGAGTCACTGGCGGCTTCATCCGCAGCCATGCTGACGGCCAACGGCTGAGGCTCAAGACCGGGGAACGACGCCGGAGGTGGCACCTCAGATGCCGCCAGCTGAGCCTGCGGTGGTGAACTCATTTCTGCAAAACCGGGCGTTGGATCGAGATCCGCACTCTCGGCCGTCGGAGGAGCACCTTCGCGACCAGCGACATAGGTCGGACCAGCGGCTGGGGTTGGCACGAACGGTGGCGGCGCGGCGGTCGCGACAGCCTCTGCCGGCAGCGATGCCGCAGGCTCCGTAGCGAGCTCAACTACAGGAGGCATGGCTGGAGGAGGCATGGCTGGGGCTGCCGGATCGAACGGAGGTGCCTCGCTCAGCCCAGCAGCCTCATTTTCTGGGGCTTTTTTGCCACCTTTCTGAATCACCGAGTAGCCACCGTAGAGAATGGTGCCCAGCAGAATGAGCACGATCAAAGGCTTCACGGCCTCTGCCGAGTCTGCCTTGGACGCCTTGCGCTGTTTTCGACCAGCCATGGATGTTCCTCATCTACGTGCCTACCGCGGAAAGCCCTGCTGTGGGCCTCTCGGGCGGCAAACCCTAGGAAACCGACGGCTCGCACACCAGACCGCTTACGGCCAAAAGGGTGCCTTCGAGAAGTCCTTCGGCGGCACTGCGTCTTCGGCGGCACTGCGTCTCTCGGAAGCACTGCGTCTTCAGGCAGCTCAGGATGCCAGGTGAGACGGATCGGCCAGCAGCATGGCCCGCACCTCGGCTGCCAGGAAGAAACTCCCGGCGATACAGACCATTCCCCCAGGTCCCGCACGGTGACAGGCCTCTCGCGTAGCAACAAGAGGATCCGCCTGCTCAAGGCAGCCCGGCAGGAGGTGAGGCACCGCCTGCGTGGCCGCCCCCCGAAGCTCCTCAAGCGACGCAGCTCGAACGCTTGTGGAATACCGGGTCAGCACCAGCTGATCGGCCCAGCCTGCGGCAGCGGCCAGCATCTCAGGGAGCTGCTTGTCGGCGCTAGCGGCAAACACGAGCACACGGGAGCCCCCCTGCTCCACCTCCGCTGGAAGTGTCTGAAACAGCGACTGCATTGAGGCGGCATTGTGAGCAGCATCGACAATCAGCCGCGGCTGTGTGCCAAACTGCTCGATCCGGGCAGGGAGCTGGACGGTCTGCAATGCCTGCCGAACTCCCCGCCACGACACGGGATAGCCCGACTGATGCAGCACCGCTGCAGCCGCCATGGCCAAAGCCGCATTTTCGGCCTGATGCCGCCCTATCATCCGCAGCTCGTAGACGTCATTGTCTCCCAGAGCGTCTTCAGGGAGCTGAAATCGCAACGTTGGGCTGGGGGCGATACGGATGCGATGACGAGGAAGATGACGAGGAAATCGGTCAGCGGTCTCGGGCTCTAATGCCGCCTCAACGGCGAAATCCCGATCGATCATCACCAGCGGGGCCTGCTGCTGGGCAGCCACTTCCTCGATCACGGTTCTGGCATCCCGATCACGAACCCCGCAGAGCACGGGGCGATGGGGTTTGATGATGCCCGCTTTCTCACGTGCGATTTCGGGGACCGTGCCCCCCAGTTCCCGCATGTGGTCGAGGCTGATGCTCGTGATCACCGACAGCAACGGTTCACAGACATTCGTGGCGTCCAGCCGGCCGCCAAGTCCCGTCTCTAAGACCGCCAGATCGACCTGTTGACGACGAAAATGGAGCAGTGCCATCGCCGTCAAAATCTCAAACCAGGTCGGGCCGCGTCTGCCCTCCGTGGCCGAATCCGCATCCATCTGCTCAACCGCCTGCCGGACTGGTCTCCAGACACTCACCAGTTCAAAGGCAGTGATCTGTTCACCGCTGACCGCGATCCGCTCTTCGAGCTGATGGACATGAGGCGACATGTAGCGGCCCACCCGGTATCCCGACGCGTCGAGCATCGCCGCGAGCATCGCGACCGTGGATCCCTTTCCCTTCGTACCGGCGACATGCACGACAGGCAGGTCGTGCTGGGGATTGTCGAGCAGTTCCAGCAGTCGCCGCATCCGCTCGAGCCCCCAGTGACCGGGAGTCGCCGTCCGCTCGTGATTGATCCTGCCGTCCAGCCAGAGCTCGACCGCACCTCGATCGGCGGCCTCGCGGCCAGCCGAGAGGGACGAGGTAACACGGGAAGGGTTGGGAAGTGGTGTCATCGCTGGGGTTCTACGGACCTCTTTGAGTCTAGGCGGGCGGTGGTAATCCCGCAGCACACCTGCCTCGGTTTGGGCTTGACCTGTTGGTAGCAAGGCCCGAACGTCCCCCCACTCCAACAGTCCGGTCCCCCTGTCCTCATCGGCGACATCACCGAATGGCCACCGCTTTTCACGGCACATCTTGCTCGCTGGGCACTCGTCTCGCCTGCCTCTTCGCAGTGATCACGATGAGTATCGCCGCTGCCGCTCCAACAGGCCTGGCGGACGAACCAGCCGAGTTAGTGGCCCCGACCGTTGGCTCGGCAGACATCGGCTCGACAGAACTGCTCGGGGAGCACCTGCTTACCACCGACGGTGGCCTTGTATGTCCTCCGTTGTATGTCACCGACCCAGGCCCCCAGCTACCAATGATGGGGCCTGTCTACTCAGACGCCGTTCTGCCGTGGCAGACAGGATGTGCCGACTGCTGTTCGAAGCAGGGATGCGGCAGCTGCTGGCCTCGCTGGTTTGCCTCTGCCAGTGGTCTCGTGATGACCCGCACGCTGCCCGGAGGTGCTCCTGTCTCCACGCGACCTGGAAGTGTTGTGCTGACAACAGCCGATGCGTCTGCTAACTGGCCGGGCGGTGTCGACTTCCGGCTTGGCCGCTGGTTCGGCCCACAGCAGCGACACGGCGTCGAAGGGATCTACTGGGGCCTCTACAACATTGGCACCGCAGCGACGGTCGGCGGTGGTGGGCTCAACGCGGTGCCCACGCTCGCTCCATCGATTGTGGTGGATGCAACTGCCGCCAACACCCTTTTCGAGAATGCCTCTGAGCAGCGAGTCGCTCGAAACGATCTCGTCAACGACGCAGAGGTCAACTGGCTCTACGCTCCAGGTTGGCATCCGGAGCGGCTCAATAAGGAGCATCGGTGGTCGCTGGTCTGGCTGGCGGGCTTTCGCTTCTTCCAGCTCCTCGACACCGTCACCCTCACCAGCCCAGAGACTGCAGCGGATCCCCTCATTCTCGATGTCACGGGCAACAACAACCTACTCGGTGGCCAGGTGGGGGCCCGGGTGGACTGGCGGATCGCGCCGCGGGTTCGACTGGCGACGATCAAGAAGTTCATGATCGCCGGCAACTCCGTTTCCAACCTCTCCACACTGCAAACTGCAGACGGGATCAATGCAACTTTCGCCGATGGCAGCACGGTCAACAGCAGGACGACCGGCAGCACCTTTGCCTACCTCGGCTCGCTCGACGGCCTCGTCGCCTGGGATGTGACCGACCACTGGAGTCTCTGGGTCGGCTATCGGCTTGTCGGCGTGGGCAACATCCTCCAGGCCGACACAGTCTGGCCCTCAAGCATCTCGGCCCCTGGCTCGTTGGCTCTGATCAACACCAACGGCAGCACGCTGATTCATGGCGGCTTTGCCGGCTTTGAGAGCCGCTATTAATCGCACCGCCGCAGACAATTCCGGCTACGAGCTCGCCGAATCTTTTGACCAGCCACTGCAGCAGTAGTCGATCGCACGTGCAATCTCGCTCTTGAGATCTTTGCGAGCCACGATTCGATCGATGAAGCCGTGCTCCAGCAGAAACTCGCTGGTCTGAAACTCCTTGGGGAGTTCGATGCGGATCGTCGCCTTGATCGTCCGAGGTCCAGCGAAGCCAATCAGTGCCTTTGGCTCCGCAAACACGAGATCGCCGAGGCTTGCAAAGCTCGCCGCCACGCCACCCATCGTCGGATTGGTAAGCACTGAGATGAAGAGTCCTCCCGCCTCTGAGTAGCGGGCGAGGGCTGCCGAGACCTTCGCCATCTGCATCAGCGAGAGAATCCCCTCGTGCATTCGGGCGCCGCCGCCCGAGGCGCTCACGATGATCAGAGGCAGTTTGTCGTGGGTTGCCCGTTCGACGAGTCGCGTCAGCCGTTCTCCGACCACGCTCCCCATACTCCCCATGATGAACGCAGAGTCGGTGACGCCGCAGGCGACCCGTCTGGCCCGGATCATGCCCGTACCTGTGAGGACCGCATCGGTGAGCCCTGTGCGTCGCTGCTCCGCGACGAGACGTTCGGCATACGGCTTGCGATCCCGAAAGCCGAGGGGATCAGTCGGCGCGAGTTCGGCGTCCCATTCTTCAAAGGTGCCTTCGTCGAGCAGCTGAGCGACCCGCTGACGGGCGGAAACGTACCAGTGGTGTCCGCACTTTGGGCAGACGTTGAGCATTGCCTCCGCTTCTTTGCGGAAGATGGTGTCGAGGCATCCCCCACACTTGAGCCAGAGCCCTTCGGGAACACCGCGTTTGGGCCGTACCGTTGTCACAGGTTGCTCGTCTCCCTCACTGGCCAAACCACCGACATCCGCGGGGGCTTGTACTGTCGCCCGACTGCCGAGGACTGGGGTTTGTGGGCTCTCCATCTGATGACGCTCCTCTGCTGGCACAGCTCACCATGCGGGGCCTCATCGCCGACCCTCGTCGTCTTTGTCGTCTTTGTCGAACCGCAGTTCCACCATGCTGGCAGAGCCGGCGGGCCGGCAGAAATCGCACCTCAGCTGTATCGGGTGATTCTAGCCCGAGGCCGACAACGATGCTGCGCTGAAACGCCTTCCTGCGGCTCCCTGCAGTCCATCGAGCCTTGGGAGCAGAGTGGTTAGATCGGGATCGATCGGCTTTCGCCTGTGGTGGAATCGAGACGACGCGGCTGAGGACCACCCTCCCACTGCTGATCGAGCGGAATAGCGGTAAACCCCGGGTCGTGTGGATCGCGTCGCCAGAGATCGCCAACCGGCTGGCCCATCGTCAGCCACCGCACCACGCGATCAAGCGGATCTGGCAGCACGATCGCCACCCGCTCCGCTGTCGTCTTCCTAAGAAGCCGCTCAAGGGCTGCCTCCACTCGTCGACAGGCGTCGTCCAGCGTTTCTCCCTCTGGCGGGGCAACACTCCACGGGCTGGACTGCCAGAGCTTGTGCAGCCATGGCTGGCGGCGACGGATGTCGTCTGCCTCCGATCCCTGCCAGAGCCCCAGGTCCAGATTCTCAAAACCCACCAGCAGCTTGGGCTCGAGGCCACATCGCTTGCCGATGATCCGAGCGGTTTCCTGAGCAGCAGGATCCGCTGACGTTGCCAGCAGTTCGGGTGGCATCGCAGCCACGTGGGCCGCAACCTGTTCCACCTCTGCGATGCCCTGCTCGCACAGGGGCACCTCCAGAGTTCCACGGATCCGGCCCTGGCGTTCGTAGTCGGTCGCGCCCGAGCGGATCACGACCAGTGTGTCAGCCATCGCGAGAGATGACTCCTCGAGAAATAGATGCGACGGGCAGATGCTGCATCACAACACAGCCTCCCGTGCATATCGCTCAAGCTCATGGATCGCGTGAGCGTAATCGTTTGTTCGCAGCACCGAACTCCCCGCCACCATCAGCTCAGCGCCAGCAGCAGCCGCTGGCCCAATGGTCGCCGATGAGATGCCGCCATCGATCCCGAGTCGCAACGGCCGCGTTCGTCCTTCTCGGAGCAAGGCGAGGGCCGCGAGTTTCTCAAGCGACTGAGGCTGAAATGCCTGTCCGCCGAAGCCGGGTTCGACGCTCATCACGAGCACCCCATCACAGAGTTCGCGATCGCTCCCCATCAGCAGCGGCTTCAATGCCGCGACTGGGGTGCCCGGGCTGATTGCCAACTGGCCAATCACTCCGGCATTTCGCAGCTGTTCCAGCGGCCTGCGGGGATCATCGACCGCCTCGACATGCAGCGTGACGATCTCCACGCCGGCGGCGATGTAGGCATCGAGCGTTGCCAGCGGCTCCTCGATCATCAGATGGGCGTCGACAGGCACCCGGGCCGCACGACAGACCGCCTCCACGACCACCGGGCCGTAGGTCAGCTGTGGCACAAAACGGCCGTCCATCACGTCGAGATGAAGCCCCCGGGCTCCAGCTGCTTCTAGTCGCTCAACCTCATCTTGAAGGTGCCCAAAATCGCACAGCAACAGCGAGGGCAACACAGCCGGACCATCAGCCAGCATCGAGGTCACCAGATCCGGGGCGATCGACTCTTCCCGAATCACCGCCGGGCGAGCGGCTGCGCAGTTCTTTTGCGCAGCAGGCTGAGGTGAAGAAGAGCCAGTCTCAACGGACGGCTCAACGCGATGCAAAGGTTCTGGTGACACGGCTTTCAGTGAGGCGGGCGCTCCTTGCGACCACGCCGAGTGTTGAGTTTAGCATGTCACCCACCCCCGGCCGTCAAGTGCCGGGCTTTTCCCCGCCAAAACCGCCGCAGAACACGTCGCTCACAAAACGCTGACAATACTCTGCCACAGTTTGGATACGTGTGTAGGATGCGACCTGCCCGCTTTTACCCGCGAAAACTGACCTCTTCACGCCCCATCCCCGGAAAGCCTGACATGTTTGCTTCCCTTCGTAGCGCTGCTGCCTTGCTGGTTGTCGCGGTGCTTGCTGCCGGTTTTGCCAGCCAGATCGTTGCAGCCCCACCAGAACTCGATAGCAGGCTGCCCGCCTACGAGCGGTCCAGCGGCGAGGTCTCCGGTGCGTTGAAGTGCGTAGGCTCCGACACGATGAACAACCTGGTGGCCCTTTGGGCCGAGGGGTTCAAGCGGTCGTATCCGAGCGTGCGAGAGGCTATCGAAGGAAAAGGCTCGTCATCGAGCCCGCCAGCCCTGATTGAAGGCACGAGCACCTTCGGCCCGATGAGCCGCGACTGGAAGCCGACTGAAATCGACGAGTTCAAAAAGAAGTTTGGCTATGCCCCGACGGTCGTTCCGACCGCGATCGACATGCTGGCCGTGTTTGTCCACAAGGACAATCCGATCGAATCACTGACCCTTCAGCAGGTCGATGCGATGTTTTCCAAGAATCGCAACGGTGGCCTGCAGAGCGAGATCCGCACCTGGGGTGACCTTGGCCTCGAAGGCGAGTGGAAAAACCGGCCGATCAGTCTCTATGGCCGCAACTCCGCAAGTGGCACCTACAGCTACTTTAAGGAGCACGCCCTGTTTAAGGGCGATTTCAAGTCAACGGTGAAGGAACAGCCAGGAAGTTCGGCAGTCGTTCAGGCGATCGCCAACGATAAGTTTGCAATCGGCTACAGCGGAATCGGCTACCGCACCGCAGACGTTCGTCCGGTGCCACTCGCGGTCCGAGCAGACCAGGCTGCTGTGGCTGCAGAGGCTGAAAATGCCTACTCCGGCGAGTATCCTTTGGCTCGGTTTTTGTACTTGAGCGTCAACTACAAGCCTGGCACGAGCCTCGACCCGTTGCGCGGCGAGTTCTTGCGGTATGTTTTCAGTGCCGATGGACAGTCCGCCGTGTTGAAAGACGGCTACCTGCCAGTGACGGCACCGATCGCCACTCGGGCACTCGCGAGCGTTGGTCTCTCCGGCGACTAAACCAGTCCCTTGCAGCCCTCGACCCCATTTACCGGCAGGACGCGGCGTCGCACCACCCATCCCTGGGTGCGTGCTGGTGATGCTGTTGCCCGCTTCGTCATCACTGCCGGTGGAATCGGCACGATCGTCGCGGTGCTTGGGGTGCTGGTGTTTCTTGTCGCGGTGACTGCACCGTTGTTCCGCTCAGCGTCGCTCTCAGCCGCCCGGCAGACGCCGCTTGCGGCTGAGAGCGACGCGTCTGTTGTTGCGGTGGGATGCGACGAGTCGGGGCTTGTTGCCTGGACGCTTTTTCGCGACGGCCGATTTGATGTCTTC
>JADHNY010000124.1 GCA_016779265.1 Pirellulales bacterium
GCAGATGATCCCCACCCGGCGACGACGCTGGTCATGCTGAGCTGCGACGATGGTGGCGTGCAGACGGTCGAGGCGTCGCTGCCACATCCTTGGGGGGAGCCGCTGCTCGCAGGGGACGCGGTGTTTTGGCCGGTCCAGCGATCGCCGACTGAGTCTGCGATCCTCGTGCTTGCCGCAGGTACACTCAGCGAGTGCGAATCGCCGATGGTGTTGGAGAGCGACGTACAGGCTCCATGTCTCGCGGCGGGTCGAGGCCGACTGATCGTGTCTGGTCGCTCCTCAATCCAGGTGTTTGGCACGCCGGCTGACGACTGACTACTCACCCGCCAGGTTTGCGACGCATGACAGGCTCTTCTCCACGCCCAGAACCAGCGACTCAGCAGGTCGCTGCGCTTGGTGAGGCGGTGCTGCAGGCCGTTGCCGCTCGTGTGGTGGGTCAGCATGAGACGGTGCATCGCATGCTCGTGAGCGTGCTCTGCGGCGGCCACTGTCTGCTCGAGGGGGTGCCGGGGGTTGCCAAGACGCTGATGGTGAAGTCGCTCGCCGAGGCGCTTGGGCTCTCCTTTGGTCGCATCCAGTTCACGCCCGATCTAATGCCTGCCGACATCACCGGCACCGACGTCTTGGAAGAAAATCCAGCCGACGGCTCGCGGCACACCCGATTCCTGCCCGGCCCTCTGTTTACGGAGATGCTGCTCGCGGATGAGATCAATCGCACGCCTCCGAAGACACAGGCGGCCCTGCTTGAAGCGATGCAAGAGGGACATGTCACGGTGGGTGGTCAGCGACACCTGCTGCCCACTCCCTTCGTCACGCTGGCCACGCAGAACCCGATCGACCAGGAAGGCACCTATCCGCTTCCTGAAGGACAGCGTGACCGCTTTCTGCTGATGATCGATGTGGGCTATCCGTCCCGCTCCGAAGAGATGGATGTGGTCCGGCAGACAACCGGTGCTCCACCGCCAGCGGTGGCTGCGGTCACCACCCGCGAGGCGTTGCTTGCTGCGATGGAGGTCGTGCGAGCCGTGCCGATGGCTGAGCATGTGTTGGCTGCGTGCGTCGATCTGGCTCGGCAAAGCCGTCCCGAGGATGATCAGGCGCCGCCTTGGCTCCCGAGGCTGATTCGCTGGGGCGGTGGTCCACGTGCGAGTCAGGCCTTGGCGATGGCGGCGAAGGCAACTGCCGCGCTTGCAGGACGGCCGGCAGCCGAGCTGAGCGATGTGCGTCGTCTGGCACCCGCGGTGCTGCGTCACCGCCTTGTGCTGACGTTTGAAGCGGAGTCGGAAGGTGTCACCGCCGAGGCCATTGTTGAACGGCTTGTCGCCGAGTGTCTGGCGTAAGGTTCGAATCACGACTCTGGCAGAGGGTGTTCCTCGGTGATCAGAACCGCCGTCTTCGCCACTCTGAGCTTTGCCAGTCCGTGGATGCTGGTGTTTCTCGCTGGGGTTCTTCTTCCCTGGATCGTGAGACGCCGCTCGCCGCTCGTCTCCCACCGTGTCGGCTTCGCCACCACCGCGTTTGTGCTCACCGCTGCCCGTCGGCAGAAGCGTTGGCAGAAGCCCGTTCGCTGGGCCTTGCCGCTGGTCCGCTCGCTGGTGGTTGCAGCTGTGGCGATCGCTGCGGCGGAGCCTTTCTGGGGAGGGCCGGTTTCCTCTTCGTCGACGACTGCCGATCGGGTGCTGTTTGTTGACAACGCTCCCGCAGGTCGGGCGTCAGAGGCGGTGCTCTCAGCGATCGCATCGCTCACCGATCCGCAGGCCTTTCCGCAGGCCCGCTGGAGCGTTACCAGACTCACCGCTGACGACGCGTCGGCTGCGGCGGTTTCCCCTGAGGCTGGCGTGGTGATGCTCGCCGACGGGGCGAGGCCATCAGTTGCGTTTCGGCGGCGGCTGGCGACCTGGGTGCGAGGCGGAGGACGGCTGGTGGTGCTGCTCGGGCCTCAGACGGTGGGGCCGCAGCAGGGTGCCCCCGATCGGTGGCTTGAGGAGCTCGCCGGCGTGCAGATTGGGACTGCCCTCGCACACGAGCCGGAGGGTGTCAGGGCTGTCGTTGCAACAGTTGAGCCTGCCGCTTCGTTGGCTGGGGTCTCGGTCCGTCGGCATGTCACCCTCCGCATGCTGCAGCCTGCCTCGACGTCGGGAGGAAGCCTTCTCAGCCGCCCCACCACGTTGCTGGAAACGACAGGGTCTGCCGAGCCGCTTCTGATCGCCAGGCGTGTGGGCCGTGGGCAGGTGCTCGTCTCTGCGATCCCGCTGAGCACGCCGGCACGCACTGCGAACAACGTCGACACGATGCCTGCTGGCTGGAGTGATCTGGCAGCCTGGCCGGTGTTTCCTGCGGTTGTGGAAGAGGTGCTCGAGTTCGAGGTCAGCAGCGAACAGGCTTCCGGGCGACGGGGCCCTGCCGCCTGGTCATTCTTTGGGCGTGTGCAGCTGAGTCTCGCCGGTTTCTGCGTGCTGGTGGCGCTGCTGGCCACGGCGGTGGAAGCCGTGCTTGTTGGCTCCCGGCAACCGCGGAGAGAGCCCGGGCCGGGGAGGGCTGTCGCATGACAACCTGTGTTGCACCCGCCTGTGTGCTGCTTGCGAGTTGGCAGTTTTCATGGCTCGCAGCCGAGTGGCTGTGTCTGCTGATGGCGAGTCTGGTCGCCCTGGTGCTCACGCTGGTCATCGCTGATCGCCGGGCTCGTGTGGTCAGACTGATGCTCACCGGGCTGTTGCTGCTGATGCTCAGTGGCCTTCGGCTGAGTGCGCCGCAGAGAGGTAGCCATCAGGAAGAGCCTTCTGCAGGTGCAGCGGTCGCCGGCCTGCAGCTTGTCGACGTGGTGATGCCGGAACTGGCGCTGGTCGGTGATCAGGTTTCAGTTGACGTGGTGGTGCACGGGGGCAGTCAGCCGAATGCGGCGTCGCTGGACGCCAGCGTTGAACTTGTTGATGCCGATGGGGTTGTCGTTGACCGCGGTGTGCTCAAGGCGGCAGACGCTCTGTCGTCATCACCGCATGACAAGCTGACGCACTTCACGGCCACACTTTCCTGGCAGCCGACGATGGCCGGCATCCGGCGGTTCACCGCGAGGCTCTTGGCCAACAACACGCCGCCACTCGCGGCTGAGCTGCCGCAAGAACTGCCGGCGGTCTGTGGCGTTGTCGATCGGTCGCTGCGGGTGTTGTTGATAGACGGTGGGCCACGCTGGGAGACGCGGCATCTGGTGCGGCTGCTGCAGGCAACGCCCGGCGTGGAGGTGGAACAGGTGCTCCTGGATGTGGAGTCGGTGGCCTCACTGCCAACCACGCGGTCGGCGGCGGCGGCGTTTGATCTGGTGGTGCTGGGTGTTTTTGATCCTCGGGATCTCGCCGCGTCGCAGAGTGCTGCGATCTGCACGGCTGTTGAGCAGGACGGGCTCGGGGTTCTCTGGATGCTTGACGGACGCAGCGATCTTGCCGCCCTTGCCGCCTCTCCGCTGGGGCAGCTGCTGCCATGCAGACCTGACCTGACCGACCCACCACGCCGGCCCCCGGAAGGCTATCGAGTCGAGGCCACACCGGCGGCGGCTGGGTTTCGCTGGATCGCTCCGTTGCTGCATGCGATCGAAGCCTCGCAGGCCGAGGTCTTCTTTCCTGCTGCCGTCATGCCCCGTCACGGTACGACGCTGATGCCGCTGGTGTGCCGGCAGGGCTCGGATGCTGCAGCGGTTTCTTCACGATCAGGCGGACGATCAGTTCGTCCGGGGGTTCTCGTTGATCACACCTCTTCCGGCCGCGTGTTGGCCATGCTCGTCGAGACCTGGCGGTGGCGTGCGGCAGGCCAGTCCAACGAGATCGATCGCTTTTGGCAGGCGGCTACCCGCTACGTCGCTCAGCCACGGCTGCAGCAGCGTGTTGGGCCGACCCTGGTCCAGGCCACACGAGAGGCCGAACTCATCCGGCAGCGTCAACGCCGCAGACTCCTCGCTACGAAGGAGTCGGACGTCTCTGCCCACCCTCGCTCATGGGGACAGCCGGACTGGAATCATCCGGTGCTGATCACGATAGTGATGCTCGTGGCTGTGGCAGGATGGCTGTGGGCTGATCGCAGCATCGTCGCTGATGATTCGCAGCACGAAGGTCGTTCCAATGCCGAGTGAGTCAGGCTCCAGACCGCATTTCCTGCGTCGGCTCGACCGACTAGGAGCCTCCCTCGCGCTGGCCAGCGTGCTGGCAGTCGTTGGCAGCTTCGCTGCGGTGCTCGCCATCGCAACGGCCTCCATCGCTTTGATCGATTCCGTGCTCGTGACCGTGCCGCCAGCCTGGGGTGGAGCCGCAGGGCTGCTTCTGGCGGCAGCGGCTGGCTGCTGGGTGTGGCACCAATACCCGATGCCGTCGACGGTCGCTCGCCGGCTGCTCATCTGTCGCCGGCTTGAGCAGGGAATGCCGGCACTTGGCGAGCGACTCTCACGATCGGTCGGTCTGTTGCCGGCAGATCCACGAGCCTCCTCCAGCCGCCATCTGGAGACGGTTCACGAGAGTCTCCGGCAGGCGGCGCTCGCCGATGCGGAGGCCGCGCTGGCTGCGGTCCCGTGCAACAGCTGGCTGTGGCGACAGACGGAAACGCAGCTGGCGGTGGTGAGCCTGCTACTCGCGAGTGTTGGCTGGGCCGGGCTTTGCTGGTCGTGGGCACAAGGCCCAGATGCCTGGCGGGCCTCACTGGCGGCGCAGTATTGGGAGCCAACTGCTCCCGATGTGATCGTCCCAGACGCTGCAGGAAGTTCTCCACGCCCGATGCCATTATCGACAAGCGAGGCGATGAGGCAGGTGTACGAGCAGACGCTCGCTGCCAACGACGCCTGGCAGAAGCTCTTGAGTGAGGAGCATGACTCGTCATCAGTGGAGCATGCAGCGGCGGTGAACCAGCTTCGGCGTGTCGCGGCAGAGGCGGTGGCGTGGGCTGCCGAGACCGATGAGGATGCGGTGGTGCTGCGGCACTTTGCGAACGGCCTCGCCCGGGTCGTGGAACATGCCGCGAACGATCAGCCACCAGCTGTGCTGGTCGACGAACTCGCTGCGATGCTGGAGGCTGCCAACGCGGCAGCGGGGATCGCCGAAGCTGCCGAGGCGACGCGGGTGGCAGGGCGTGCTCTGCAGGCTCGCGCGGCATCGTCTGCCGGACGCGTTGCCGATGAACTGCCGTTGGCGGGCCGGGAGTGGCGGCGAGCAACTGGGCGTGACCTCCAGACCATGGCCGTCGGTGTGTCTGCAGACATCCAACAGCTCCAGCATGCATCGCTGCTGACGGAGGAGTCACTGCCGGTGTCGGTCGGTCAGACGGTTGCCGACATGCTCACGTACAACCGGCTCTTTACGGCGGCTCGTGAACTCAGCCGATGGCAGCGCGGCCTCGCTGCCACCGCAGGCAGGCTCGGCATGCCGCCACTCGAGAGGACGCCTCCACACGATGTTGCGGCAGTGGCACGACGTCGTTTAATCGCATTCGACGTGACGCGTGCTGATGGCCTCGCTGCTGGTGATGTTGGGCAGGTGGACTCAGTGGCCACCGAGCAAACGCCTCGTGACGCAACCGGTGAGAAGACGTCGGTGGTGGCCATCGTCAGTGACGCTGTCTCGCCGAGTGAAGGTGGTGACGCTGTGGCGGTGTCGACACCGACAGTCTCAGGTGGCGAGCCTGGTGGTGGATCTGGATCTGCCGCGGCGACGTCTTCTGACATCCAAGGCCGCCCTCGCACTCCACCGACGAATGTCTGGATTCCCGCGCCAGCGGACCCACCTCAGACCACACCCGTTCCAGCGAGCCCGCCAGAGCCTGCTGTGAGTCCGGAGTACTTCCGCAAACTGCTCGGTGGTTTCTTTGGCCAGGCCACCAGCAGCCTGCGGCGTCATCAGCGTGGCTTGACGACAGCGTTGGCCGCTCTCTCGCTCACCGTAGCGGTGGGCGAGAGTGAAGCGTCTGCTGATCCTCCCGATAGCGCGACGGCGTCTGCAGCGGTCGAGCGTGGTCTGGCCTGGCTGGTTGCTGCCCAGCAGCCCGATGGCTCATGGGGCTCAGAGCGTTTTCGTGGCAGTGTCGCGGTCACGGCCCACGGTGTGCTGGCGCTGGCGTCGACCGGAAGCACAGGCCTGGCGGGGCCGCATGCCGATGCGGTCGAGCGAGGGATCGCTTTTCTGCTGGCCCATGCCTCGAGTGACGGACTGATTGCGGCCAATGAGTCGTCGGCTCATGGACCGATGTATGGCCATGCCTATGCGGTGCAGGCGTTGGCGGAACTGGCTGGAGAGTCGGGGCAGGCGGAACTCATAGCCACCCTTCGACGGGGCTGTCGGCTGATTGAGCAGACCCAAAATGAGGCGGGCGGCTGGCGGTATCAGCCGCGTCGCGCCGATGCCGACATTTCCGTCACAGCCGCCATGGTGGTCGCCCTGGAAGCAGCGTCGGCTGCAGGTGTGGCCGTCTCCGAGACAACGGTTGAGCGAGCGGTGGCCTACCTGCTCATGCTGCAAAACCCAGATGGTGGCTTTCGCTATCACACTTCCGAAGGCGTCAGTGCACCACCACGGACGGCAGCGGCCTTGGTGGCCCTCGCTCTCACCGCACCGGAAGAGGCAGAGCCGCTGGCCGCCGGACGGGCCTGGCTTCGTGAGCATCCAAGCTTGCCCGATCCCAGTGATGGCTATGCCGCCTACGGCACGCTCGCGAGTTCGATTGCTGCCTGGCAGGCAGGCCCTGAAGTGTGGGCTTCATGGTATGCCGCCACTGCCGGGAGCCTGCTGGACCTCCAGCGTGGTGATGGAGCCTGGCCTGACCCATCCTGTGCGGAGTATGGAACGGCAGCAGCGATCCTCTCACTGACCACAGCGAATGGTCTGCTCCCTGGCTGGAAGCGGGGCGAGACGCCATGAAACGGCAAGGCATGCAGGTGGCACGACTGATGGGCTGGCTGCTGGTGTGGCCTCTGCTCATGGTGATGGCAGGAGCAGAGGCCGCCGACACGGCTCCCGCCGCCAGGACCGGACGGTTGCAGCTCCAGCAGGGCAGTGTTGATGGGGCGACCCCCCTTTCGCTCAAGGCGACAGGTAGCCTGTGGCAGTCACCGCAGGGGGTGTTGCAGGTGGCCGAGGAAAATCTTCTGAGCTGGCGAGCATGTCCTGCAGGGCCGGTTGGCAGTGTTCTCCAGTTGCAGCGAGGAGAACGGATCGCAGGGCGGTTGCTGGCCTGGAATGAGGCCGAGGTGGTGCTCGCTAGCCCGCTGTTTGGGCGTGTCACCCTGCCGGCTTCGGTGGTACTGGGGTGGCAGGCGACCGCAGGCTGGAGGACGACAGCGGCAGGTGATGGACCGCTTGAGATTGTCCTCACCAATGGCGACACGCTCGTTGCCTCCACGCTCACGCTTTCAGACACGTCGGCAACCGCTGAAATCACACTCGCTCTCTCGTCAGCCGAGGCCGCGCTAGAGCCTGCCATCACCGTTGCCGTCGACCGCCATCGTCTCGCCCGCATCTGGCGGCCCCCGTTGCCAGCTTCACAGCCTCAGCCAAACGCTGCCGAACCAGGAGCCGTGGTGGGGTTTCAAGATGGCACCCGCCTGTGTGTGACGCAGCTGGAAGTGGACGACCAGCAGTGTGTGACCCTCTGGCCAGTCTTCTCGCATGGCAGGCCGCTGCCCCCACTGAGCTGCTCGCAGGAGTCACTGACGGGGCTTGTGGCGGTTGGGCCTCACTGTCTGCCGCTGGCATGGCATCCGCCACAGCAGGTGCTACAGACGCCGCAGCGAGGCCCTGCCTGGCCGCTGACAACGACATCCACACTCACCGGCGGCCCGCTCACCGCTCGTGGGCTGCGGGCCTTTACCGGCCTCGGTCTGCATGCACCCGCCCGAGTGACCTACCGCCTGCCGGATCTCCCCGAGCGTGTGCAGCCGGAGGTTTCAACGACTGACGATCCTGCCTGCTGGCGACTGCTGGCGATGGTGGCTGTTGATGACACTGCAGGGGAGGGAGGGAGCGTGGTGGTCCGCATTCGCGTTGGTGCCGAGGCGACTGCTCGCCGCCTGGTCTACGAGAGCCCGGTGCTCCGAGGTGGTGAGCCACCCTGTGAGATCGATGTGACCCTGCAGGACGGAAAGAGCATCGCCCGCTGGCTCGAACTCGATGTCGACCCAGCGGGCGATGGTGAGGTGCTTGACCGAACAGTCTGGCTTGAGCCGCGACTCGTTAGGCGCCGTACTTCCCAAAGCGGCCTGCGTGTGCCATCGCCTGCAGCATCAGGTGCTTTGCTGGAAACATTCCCAGCCCGCCGCTGAGACAGTCACGCTCGCCGAAGCGTTCGCAGGCGTCGGTTCGGCAGCTCTCAGCGGTGAGCAGGGTGGGCACCGGATGCCAGGAGTGGCTGCCGAGTTTTGAAGGTGTGGAGTGATCCCCGGTCACGATCAACACATCTGGCCCCAGGGCAGTGATGCGGGGCACCGCTGCATCGAGTTCTTCAGTGCGAGCCACCTTCGCGGCAAAGTTGCCGTCCTCACCTGTAGAGTCTGTGTACTTGAAGTGCAGGAAGAAGAAGTCGTAGTCGTTCCAGCATGAGGCGAGCGTGTCGATCTGCTCATCGAGCGTCTTTGCTTCGCCGACGAGCGTCATGCCGACCAGACGGGCGAGTCCCTTGTACATCGGGTAGACCGCAATCGCGGCCGCCTTGAGGCCATACAGATCCTGATAGCTCGGCAGGGCGGGTCGGTCGGCAAAGCCACGCAGGGTCAGTCCATTCGCCTTTGGTTCATCGGCGAGGATCTCACGAGCCTGTCGGACAAACTCCTTGGCCACCTCGGCCGTGCGGGCCGCGGCCGGATCGAGCGGCTGTGGATCGAGCGGCGTCACGCCGACAGCCTGCGGGTCGGTATCGGCCACCCGGCCGTCGAGCCCTTCACCACGGAAGACCACCACGAAGCGGTGCTCCTTGACCGGCTTCACAAACGTCTCCACGCCCGGGATCGACACCTTCTGGAGTTTCTCCACGACCAGGAAACTCTCCTCGGAGGGAATCCGGCCGGCACGACGGTCGGTGATCAGGCCGTCGGGGCCGAGCGAGCAGAAGTTGCCGCGGGCTGCGACATCGTGAGGCCCGAGTTCAAAGCCGATGCCGGTTGCTTCCAGTGCGCCTCGGCCGATCTTGAACTCCAGTGGGTCGTATCCAAACAGCCCAAGGTGTCCGGGGCCGGAGCCGGGGGTGATGCCAGGCAGCACGGGCACACTCGAACCGAGCACACCTTGCTTGGCGAGGGCATCGAGATTCGGCGTGTTGGCTGTCTCCAGTTCGGTCAGCCCGCCGGGCTGCTGAGGAAGCCCACCAAGGCCGTCGGCCACGAGCATCACGATCTTGGAGTCGTTCTTCTCCACCAGTTCCCGCACCAGATCGTGTTCGTTCAATGCTCAACTCCTCAGAAGGGCTTTTGACCGCTCGGTCAACAGATTCGGTATCGTCATCCACTCGTCGGAGTGTTGCCCTGCTTCCCCTCCGACGTCAATCGTGACCCACGGAATCCTCATCAGATGCCGTCTTGGCCACAGGATCGCCTGCCGCCGTTCCACACGCCTTCCCCGCACGCCCCGATGAGTGTCCTCCGCCCAAAACCTCCTGAAGACCCGATCACGTTCACGCTCGGCTCGCTCGCGGAGGCTGTCACCGGCCCGCTGTCAGCGGTCGAGACAGCGGTTGAGAACGTGTCCCGGGCGTCGCTGGCCGCATCGCTGGGGGCTGGTCCGCTACTCGATCACTACATGACCGATCGGCCCGCAAGCGAGCTGTTTGCGGCGCTTGCCACAGCGAGACAGCTGCGGGAAGCCGTCGACGCGGTGGTGCTGGTGAGCGAATCTTCGCTTGGGCATGCGGTGCACGGGCTGGTCACGACCTGCTGTCATCCGTTCCACAATCATCTTTCGCGGGGGGAGCGGGGAGGGCGACCACGGCTCCTGTGCGATGTTGGCCAGTTTGAGCCAGACCGCACAGCCGGGCTGATCGACCTCATCGATGCCGCACGCGGCCACGATCTCCTTGACCGCTGGGGACTCGTGCGACTGAAGGTCAACGCTCCTGCCAGCGGCGATGCCACCCGCGCCGCCTGG
>JADHNY010000021.1 GCA_016779265.1 Pirellulales bacterium
AGTTGGGGGCAAGAATGCCGAGGTACTCGGCAGTTTCGACCGTGCCGTTTGCCTGGAACTCCGCCGTGTAGGCAACTTCGCTTTCCTGAATGATCGCGACGTTGCGGTCATTCGACATCTGCAAGAACTGCAGTCCCCTCCAATCGCCAGGTGCTGGCTGCGAAGAGAGGCCGTCGCCATTGGTGTCACGCAACACGCGACCAAGGGCATCAAGGCTGACGCCGATGGAGTCGTCGGCGAAGCTCGTCATGACAACGGGGTAGCCTGGCTGTCCCACAACTTGGACCGTGCCACCGATACGGTCGTCGATTTCGAGCGCGTATCCGGCAGCGGTGAATCCTGCCGAAGCGCCTGCTGCCTTCACGACGAGGCTGGCGTTCGACTGACTCATCAAACGAACGCCGGTCTTCGTGTGGAAGTTGTTGACGATGATCTCATTTCGGAGAACATGGACGATGTCAACGTCGTCCCAGACGCTTTCAACGGTGATTTCGCCGCCACGGACCACCATGCCGCTGATGCCCGTATTCTGCTGCACGGCATCGAGGGCAGCCTTCGCATTCAGGACACCTCCCGTGGAGACGACGCCAGCCAGCGATGAGTTGGGAATCGCGCTCGAGAGAATCGCCTGGCGAATTTCCGGCGCGGAAGCCGCTGGGTTGAACGCGGCGAGCAAGGCAGCGACACCTGCAACATGAGGGGTCGCCATGGAGGTGCCCTGCTGCATGCCGTAGGCGTCGTTTGGCAGGGTGGAATAGATGTCTACACCTGGAGCGGCGATATCCACCGTCGTTGCACCATACTGCGAGAAGCCCGCGAGCCGGTTGAACTGGTCGATCGCAGCGACCGCGATGATGTTGTCCGAGTCGTATCCGGATGGATAGTTAGGAAGAAGGTCATTGTCAGTGCCGGCGTTACCCGCTGCGGCAATGAACAAAACGTTCTCTCGGCCGGCCGCCTCGATCGCATCAAACATCGCCTGCGAGTAAGGACCGCCACCCCAACTGTTGTTGCTGGCGACGACGTTGATACCGTGATCGCGACGCATTGTTGTCGCATAGTTCGTGGCTTCGATGCCGGCTGAAAGGCTCACACCGTTGGTGACGCCGATACCGATGCGCAGAGGCATCAGCTGAACATCCCAAGCAACACCAGTGACGCCGAGATTGTTGTCTGAAACAGCGCCAATCGTGCCGGCGACATGAGTGCCATGGCCGAACAGGTCCATTGGATCGTCGGGGTTCGTTCCATCCTGCGAGGCTGTGAAGTTCCAGCCGCGGACGTCGTCGACATACCCGTTGCCGTCGTTGTCGATGCCGTCGCCAGGAATCTCGCCCGGATTGATCCAGATATTGGCGGCAAGATCCTCGTGATTGTAGTCAATCCCTGAGTCGATGACCGCGATTACCACGCCTCGTGAGCCGGTGGTCAGGTCCCACGCCTCAGGAGCATCAATGTCGACATCCGACTGACCTCCGAGTTGGCCGGTGTTGTGCAGACCCCAGAGCTGATTGAAGTCGGTGTCGTTCGGATAGGTTGCGTCGATCTCGTAGACAAAGTCTGGCTCGACGTAAATCACTCCTTCTTGAGCATTCGCCCAGGCAAGCACCTCCGCCTGAGAACTACCCGGTGTGCTGATCGAGAAGAACCCCTCACCGATAGATCGTGCATCCCAGCCGGCGGTGAGCACAAAGTTGGAGTTGGGGGCAGTCCGTGCAACCCAACTGTCGACAACCACCTCAGTGGTGGTTCCATTCCAGCTTAGCGTGCCTGTTTCTGCGGTCGTGGGCGGCTGCGACGATGTACTGCCAGGGAAGGTGAACGCCGGGGGCGTGGGTGCAACAACCGGAGTGTTGACGTAGTACGAGATGCGGTTGTCGCGTACGAGTGGACCGAAGTTGTCGTCATACTGGGAGTAGCGATCGATATTGCCAGTGCTGCGACCTGCGTCTGGGACCATCAGATCATTGAGGGCATTGGCGTTGATTGAAATCAATGCGGCCGCGTTATCACGGAAATCATTGCCGACAATGATTGGCTGTGAGCCGCGAACAAAAATAGTTGCAGCGGCGTTTTGCCCACGTCCTGTTCTGGGGGTGTCGGCGAGACCGCTCGCGTTGGCCTCCACCCGGCTGTTGGCGAGGCGGAGGTCGCCTTGATGAACCTCGATCACATTAAACTGATCGAAGCCGCCTTCGATCGGAGTGGTGCCGCCGCCAAAGCCGAGATAGGCGTTGTCGATGCTCGCCTTGGCACCTGCGTTGAGCATGATGCCGCCCCAGTCGCCAGGGGCATAGTTGTTCGGTAGCGAGCCGTTGGTGTCGAACGTGCCGCCGGCACCGTAGCGGTTGTCTGCAAAGCTGGTGAAGACCACGCGGTTGCCGGGCTGGCCTTCTGCAATCAGCTGCGAGGTGCCACGTTCAAGCTCGATCCGGGCCTGCGAAAGCTTGACAACGACGCCGGCATCGATCGCCAGGCGACCGCTTTCGCGGGCTTCGAGATTGCCACTCGCGTTGAGGACGTAGCCTCCTACGCCACCCTCGATGATCAGGTTCTCTGCAAGCACGTAGACAATGTCTGTGCTGGTGAGCCGGGCGGGAACAGTCAGCTTGGAGATGGTGCTACCAGCGGCCGTGCTGATACGGATAAACAGACCGTTGATCGTGTTGTCGTCGAGGAAGTTGCCTCTGAGTTCTGGCCCAATGCGGCCGTTTGTTTCTTCGAAGCTGTTGGGGTCGGCCGAGATGCCCGCACCGGAACTGTTGGTGACCCGATTGAAGGCGAGGGTCGGACGAGTGCTCTCCAAGTGAATCGGGGCAAACGACTGCAGCCGTGAGTTGAGAAGGATCTGGCCACCGCCATACTGGATGTCTGCATTCGTGATGGTGTTCAGGAAAGCCTGCTTGGAGGCGACGTCTGAGTCTTGGCGGAGGACGATGCCGCCCCAGTCGCCGCCAGCAACCACAGGACCAGCGCCATCGGAGTCGCCGCCGAGCGTGTCATCGTGGTAAGACGTGAAACGAACAGAGTGGCCTGGGGTGCCGAGCACCTGAATAGCGGCTCCAGCGCGTGAGACAGATGGGAGCGGTGATGAACTGCCGACGTCGATAGCAGTCGCCCGCATCTTGAGGAGCGCGTCGGCATCAATGATCACCGTCACGTCCTTCGGGACGTTGAAGGTGGCGCCATCGTCAAGGGGATTGCCCTGAGGTGCTTTGCCCACGAGGTAGGCAAGCTCATCCGCGGCGGTCGCAGCGTTACCAGTGTTGCCCACGATTCGAATGATCGAGAACGTGCCGGGATTTGTGAAGTTGGCGTTCTTGGCAGCTGTGAGGGCTTGGGAGATTGTTGTGTAGGGGGCGCTAAGACTTCCGTCGGCACCTGTGACGGGGGCCGCTTTGTCAACGTAAATCGTGGCGTCTTCTGCTGCGGTCTTAAACCAGAAATCAAACTGCCCGCCCGCTTTACCCGAACGATCACCGTCGAACTTCGTGCCGGAAACATCAAACAGCGTGTCAGCAGTGGCGCGAACTGGGTCAAGCTGAAGCCGGAGTTGATACTTGCCGTCAGTCCGGCCGCCATATCCACTGTTGTCGACCGCTGGATCGAAAGCGGTGTTTCCCGTACTCGTGACAGCAATGAAGTAGGTGTAGGCGTTCCCTTCGGCGTCGGCAGCATCGAGGTTCAGCGACAGGAATGAATCGCGACCGTAGTAGTCGTCGTTGCGGGCGATCATTTCTCGCACGCCATCTGCGTCTTCGCGGTAGAGCGTGAGCACGGAATCGAGCGTGCTCAAGACCTCCGTGCCGGGACGGGCGACGACGGTCTCGGCTGAGAACTGTCCTTCCGACGCGAGTGTGAAGGAGTAGACGTCTATATCTGAGCCGGTCTTTGGGTAGAGCTGCAGCAGGTGCTCGAGGTCGTAGTCGCCAGAGAAGATGGGCTCACCAGGGATTCTGACACCCATGTTTGATGGGATGTCATAGCTGTGAGCGAGCCCAAGCAAGTGTCCGATCTCATGCAAGGCCACGCGGAACCAGAAGCCACCGTACTCGCTATCACCCCAGTCTTCCGTCGAGTCCATGATCGCCGTGCCATTCCCCGCCAGGCCTGTGGGGTTGGTGTTGATATTCCGGTCGAGCGCTCTCATATCACCGGTGACGATCGTCAAGCCTTGGTCGGCGGTTTCAATGAACCGGATGCCGGTGTAGCGGCTGTAGATCTCAAAGATCTCACGGGCACGCTGCTTCTGCGTTTCGGTGATGGCGTTGAAGAGCGTGTTGCCCTGTGGGTCTTGGCCGTAAACGCTCTGGAAGTTGTAGGCCTGCTCGACGATGTCTTCGGCTGGCCCGAGAGATGGCGTCGAATCCCCGTGCTGTTCGACTGGCAAGAGCGTGACGTCACGATGACCAGGCTCAGAGATTGGTCCGACCTGGGAAGGAAAGAGCAGGTCGCCCACTGGCGATGGCACGAGTGGACGGACATTGATCTCACCCGAGATCATGCCACCAGCGGGTGCCAAGGCGCCTAAGCCCGTTGCCGTCGCAAAACTCGAGTTCTCGTCATCGATCTCAGACGTGTTGATCACCACGCCTGGATCGGCGGCGGCATTGCCGACCTGCAGCCTGTAGAGCTTGCCATCAGCAACATCACCAGCAGCAAAGGTCAGGACGGCCGTGCCGCTCACGCTGTCGTACGAAACACTCGTTGGCACAATCCCAGCAGTCTCGGCCCCGCTGACGGGGTCGCTCTCGAAGAGCTGGTAGTTGAGCGGACTCTCGGCTGACGACTCATCAAGCGGATCTTCCGCGTTGAAGTGCACGACAACCGTGTCGCGGAGTTGTGTGAGAGCATCGTCGGACACCGAGGCAATGCCACCTGGAACGATGGAATACGGGGAGCTTTGGGTGACGAGCAACGGAAGCACAGGCAGTTCGTTCGCGTCGAGAACGGCGTCACCCGTGAAGACGGCATCCGGCGTATTGGTACGGCCCGTGAGCGTGATCGTGGTGTTGGAGCGGACGATCGATTCCATCTGACCACCGAACGCTAAGGCAGGCGTACCGCGTGGCGCGATGATGCTCTCAACTCTGATCGCGACTGTGCGAGCAGTTTGGCCATCGGTCGCCACAACTACCGCCGAGGTCGCCGGGTCGATGTCGCCTGTGACTGCGGCCGGATCACTGTCGAAGAGGATCTGCAGACCGTTGCCAAGAATAGAGACATCCAGCGTGCTGCCGTCGCCAGGCACCTCCGCAAACTCGAGCGTCTGCGTGCTAATCATGCGGTGGAAGGCCACCGTTGGCGTGAACGACTCACCGACAAGCGAGATCGTTCCATCCGTGCCACCAATCGACACCATCTCGCCGCCGAACACAGACGAGGGCGACCCGCCAGGATTAAGCATGTCACGAATGGTCGTCACGACGTCGGCCGCTGTCCGACCATCGGTGGCAATCACCAAGCCGGTTGTTGCTGGATCGACAGTGCCATCAACGGCTGCTGGATCGCTGTCGAACGTGAACAGTACGCTGCTGCCGCGCACGGACAGCTCAAGGAGATCACCATCCTGGGGCACTGAGGTGAGCTCAAGCGTCTTGCCACGAATGATCGGCTGTGGCACCACCGACGTCACAAATGCGCCCAAGTCGAGTCGGATATCGAAACTCGCTGGTGTGACCTGCTCACCGGTGACCGTACGGAGTTGGCCGCCGATCGACACCCGGTAGACGTCGTCAACGAGGTCTTCCGCAAACCGCAGCACAACTTCATTTTCGTTGGGTGCATCGCCGACCGAGATGCTGCCTGGCGTGATGGCGACGTCGGGGTAGGCACCACCATTGCCGAACGGATCGCCCACGCGGCCGGTGCGGGCGAGCGTGATGTCATTCAGCGTCGAGGCGTCGATCACCGTGCCTGGGCTGAACCGCAGCGTGAGCTGCTGCGGGCTCTCGTTGAGTTCGGCCGCACCGGTGTTCACACCTTGCACGTAGAAGGGCACCGTGCTGTCAGCAAAGGCTGCGACAAAATCGAACGCGAGCATCTTCCGCTGCTCAAGCTGTTCGGGATTTCCCGCCGCCGTCTTGCCGCTCAACTCCTGGCGACGCTTGCGGCGACTCGTGTTGAGCCGTGAAGCAGCCTGACGGTCCCGGCGACGCCATTCAAAAGGCGAAAAGATCATTTCGATCTGACCCTAAGTTGAGACGGAGTGCCCTCGCGTAGAGATGCACCGAATGGCTGTTGTGCAGAGCCACGGCGCAACGCCCGCGAAGGCATCAGTCGGACATGTTCCCGAGAGAGAGTTCCCAAACGGTGTAAGCAGGCAAAATCATAGAGATTTCCCCGTCTTACAGGCACTCCACTATCGTCGAATCGGACAACTCTTCTCTCGGATAGAAAACAACCCCGGAATGAGGCAACACGAACCCAAACGAAAAACAGTCAGCCGCTTACGCAACCGGAGACACTCGTAAGAACGGTGTTTCCGTACTGCGAGGGGTGAAGCCGCCGTCAACCATGCCAAATCCACCAGAAAAACGGCCCTACCCCAGCTACGGTTTCGAAAGTACTCACCGACTACGGTGGCGTCAAAGAATCGGTTCGGACCAAAACCCCACAAAAAAGCCGGTTTTCTGTCGTCGGCATTCTGGTGTCTGTGGGGTGAACTGACCTGATTGAAGGCCTGCCCCGTTTCTGTTGTCCGCTGTTTCCCAAAATCCCCAAACACCCTGTTTCCCCCTGCATCTCTGACCGGTACTTGCCGGACGTTGGTCACCATCGGCACGACCGGCTGCCGAAACGGTCGTAGGGATAGTTCCTAAAGGGAGGGAAATGCCGTGAGAATCACGTGGAATGATGTCAGCGTGGGTGCGGGCTGGACAGCCTGTCTGTTGCTTGGGCTCGCCGCAGGTGAAGGGATCGCCAGCGACTGGGGTTCGGCGGCAGGCAGCACGTCGCCAGCTGCTGCAGAGGGGGTTGCTGCGGCCACCTTTGAGGCAGCCGTGCCACAGGCGGAGGCCGACGCCTCTCCGTCGCTCTCCTTCGGGAAGGCCTGGCAGATTCCGTCGTGGATCGACCCCCGCAGCGATGCAGGCGTGAACGACGTGGCGGCGGAGGGTAGCGAGGGAGGAATCGACCTCGTCGGCTTCTTCTCCGGCCATCACGATGCCTGTCGTGACTGCCAGCCTGGCATGTTCGAGCAACACATGGGAGTGGGCTGCCACCGCTGGACGGGCACAGTCGACGCGATGTTCCTCTGGCAGAACAACATCGCGAGCCGACCACTGTTCATCTCAACATCAACATTGGCGACGGCAGTTGATGCCAATCAACTCCAGACGCCCGCATCCGTCGGCCCCCGTTTCGGCCTCTTCTATCACGTCGACAACTGCACCTCGATCGAGGGCAACTACTTCAACGTCCAGTCGTTCACCGGGGAGTATCAGACGCCAAGCGTGACTGACGGCTATGCCGCGGTCGACCTCGCGAGTCCTCTCCCATACGTGGTGGATGGCGTGCAGGCGATCTCTAGCGGCGAGATTCAGTCGGCGGAGATCAACCTGCGACGCGGCTCGGGCATCGTGACCTGGCTCGCCGGCTTCCGCTGGGTGGAGTGGAATGGCACGCTCGACGTGCGTTCTTCGAGCATGCTCGGTGAGGATCTTGTGTCGGTGGGCACCGGCAACGATCTCTACGGTGGCCAACTTGGAGCAGATGTGCTGCTGTGGCAGGGATGGCGTGGTCTGCAGGTCAACGCTCTCGGCAAGGCGGGCGTGTTCTACAACACTGCGTATCAAAACACCTCGGCGAACGTCTCCACGCAGCCACCCTACGCCGGGACGGCTCGTTCAGCAGCGGATCAGACGGCGTTCTTCGGCGAGCTCGGCATCAATGGTGCCTGGTGGATCACCGACTGCCTCGCCTGGCGTGTCGGCTACTCCTTCTTTTGGCTCTCCGGCGTGGCAACGCCTGCTGAGCAGCTCTCGTTGGTCGATGTCGCCGTGTCGCCTGCGACCTCGGGCATCAACACCGATGGCAGCGTGTTTCTGCAGGGAGTCACGACGGGCATCGAGGCCCGCTGGTAGCAGTCGGCCGGAGCCCGACGGCCGAAGGGCCGCCGAGGCTCAGGCTGAGTACGCACGGTGATAAGTACATAGTTTCAGTGGGTACGTAGTGGGCAGAGCGGGTGATGCAGGCGGCCTGGAGCGAAGGCCTGCAACGCCCGTACGAAGAGGGGACGTGGCATGCGACGGCTGGCAAAAGATGTAACGGGTGGACTGACGCTGGTGGCAGCCGTGTTGGTGGGGCAGGCAGCCGAGCAGGCTTCCGCCGGCAGCTTCGATGACGCTCTTGGTGTCAAAAAGCCGGGTGTTGTCGTGCAGTCAGGGAATCCGGGCGGAGCCGCACCTGTCAGCCGGACGTCCTGGGCGGCCACGAGCCCCACGCATCTGGCCACCGACACTCAGGATGCTCGTGTGGATGCCGTTGAGATTGATGAGCGGCTGCTCGAGGAAGGCCTGATCCACAGCGAGCTGGAAGGACCGATTGGCCCAGACGATCCTTCGGTGACCGGCACATTCCGGCCTCGTTCGCGAGTGACTGCCACACCCGTGTCGGCGAAGACGGCGGCTGCTGTAGTCGGAACGGGCTCAGACGACACCGCATCTCAGATCGCTGAGGCGAGTGAGCCGGCGTTGATCACCGACAGGGTCGAGGAGGCCGAAGCGATTCCATCAAGCGGAAACTGGATGGACAACGTCAGCTCGGCGGTGTCTCGGTTCTGGAGGCGGGCGTTCTAACGCAAGCTCGTCGCACGGCTCTCGGAGCGACGGTGAGGGACGACCCTCAGGAACGACGCGACTTCGCTCGCGTTCGTCGTTTCGCGGCGGCCCGTGGCACACGCGTGGCCGCGGGTTTCGCGACCGCCTCAACAAAGGCCGCGTCGATCGAGAGCCCAAACGCATCGAGGGCTTCACCGGTGTAGCTGCGGAGGAGGTCGGCATTCTTCCGCCACCGCTGGGCGTGGATCACGATGTCTTCCGGTGGACCTTCGACCACAACACGGCCACCCCCTTCGCCCGCCTCTGGGCCCATGTCGATCACCCAGTCGGCTGCAGCAATCACCTCGAGGTTGTGTTCCACCACGAGCACGGTGTTGCCCGCTTCGACCAGTCGCTCGAGAACGGCGAGCAGTTTCTCGATGTCGGAGAAATGCAGGCCGGTGGTCGGCTCGTCGAGCACATACAAGGTGTTGCCTGTGCCTGGCTTGGCCAGTTCCCGTGAGAGCTTGACCCGCTGGGCTTCACCACCGGAGAGCTGCGGTGCGGGCTGGCCGAGTCGCACATATCCCAGCCCGACATCGACGAGCGTGTCGAGGATGCGAGCGATCTGGGGCGCGGTGGCAAAGAAGGCAGCGGCATCTGCCGCACTCATCTGCAGCACATCAGCAATCGACTTCCCATGCCAGGTGGCAGCGAGCGTCTCGGAGGAGTAACGACTTCCTTTGCAGGCCTCGCACTCCACCCAGACATCCGGCAGGAAGTGCATCTCGACCCGACGCTGGCCGAGGCCGTCGCAGAGTTCGCAGCGGCCACCGGCGACGTTGAAGCTAAAGTCGCGCGGCGTGAGCCCTCGCTTACGAGCTTCTGGCACCTTGGCAAACAGCTGCCGAATCGGATCGAACACGCCGGTGTAGGTCGCAGGTGTGGAGCCGGGCGTGGCACCGATCGCCTGCTGGTCGACGAGGATCACCTTGTCGATGTTCTCGAGGCCACGGATCGCCTGATGGGCCCCGGGTTGCTCGCGGGCCGCATGCAGCCGTCGGGCGAGCGCTTTGTAGAGCACCTCCAGCACGAGCGAGGTTTTGCCCGAGCCGCTCGGTCCAGTCACGGCCGTCAGCACGCCAAGAGGAAACGAGACATCCAGATCCCGCAGCGTGCGGTGACGGATCCCTTCCACCGAAAGCCAGCCGGCAGGGGAGCGGCGGGTGTGGTTCTTGGCAACCATTGCCTTCTCATGGGCCCGCTTGGCCGCCAAAAACGGCCCGGTGATGCTCTGGCTGTCATGCACAAGCGCCGCAGGCGGCGCCTGGGCCACCACGCTGCCTCCCTCGCGGCCGCTGCCGGGGCCGAAGTCGATGCAGGTGTCGGCGGCGTTGACCACGTCGCGATCATGCTCGACCACCACCAGCGTATTGCCGAGGTCACGGAGCTTGCCCATCGCCCGGATCAGCCGATCGGTGTCGCGGGGATGGAGGCCGATCGTCGGCTCATCGAGCACATACAGCACGCCGGTGAGTCCGCTGCCAACCTGGGCTGCGAGCCGAATCCGCTGCAGCTCACCACCAGAGAGACTGCCGGCGGGACGAGCGAGATCGAGATAGTCGAGGCCCACGTCCACCAAGAACTCCACCCGGCTGCGGAGTTCTCGTAGCAGGTCATCAGCGATCGCCCGCTGCTGGTCGGGCAGGCTGATTGCCGCAAGCTCTTCAGCCAGCCGGCCCAACGGCATCCGACACCAGACGTCGAGCGTGCGATCGAAGAGGGTGACGGCAGTGGCGACCTCTTCGAGTCGACTACCTCCACATTCGGAACAGGGCACGCCACCCATCACCGCATCGACGCGACTGCGGAGTGCGACAACGAGGCGTGCGGCCTCTTCACATGCGGTTTCAAGCCCTCGGAACTGAAATGAGAATCCGAACGACGGCACCTCGATCCAGGCCTCTCCCGTGCCTTCAAACAGCGGTCGCGTGGCGAGTCCGGAGAGTTCGGCAAAGGGCACATCGAGCGGGAGCCCCAGCCGCGAGGCCAGGGCTTCAAGCATCGCCGCTGCAACTGGGCTGTCGAGATCGGGCCAGAGGTCGAGGGCAGCTTCTCGCAAGCTCGCCTGCGGGTTGGCAATCAATGCCTGATGTTCGATGCCGATCCGGGTGCCGAGGCCTTCGCAGGACGGACACCAGCCGAGTGGGCTGTTGAAGGAGAACTGCCTCGGCTCAAGCGGTCGAAAGCCGCGGCCACAGGAGGGGCAGGCGAGCCGGCGGCTGTGGACCGTCAGCGGCCAGTCGGGCTCTTCACGATCCTTGACCGCTTCCGCCACGATCATCGTGCCACCACCTGCCTCAAACGCTGCCTCCACGCTCGAAGCCAGTCGACTGCGAGACTCCGGGGTGGCGGCCACGCGGTCGATCACGATTTCGATCCGTGACTTCTGCTTGCGGTCCAGCGTGGGCTTCTCATCGAGCTGCGTGGTCACGCCATCGATTCGCACCCGCACATAGCCAGCGGCGCGAAGCCCGGCGAAGAAACTCTCAGGCGTCTGGCCGACCTTGAGTTCCACCGGTGCCAGCAACAGCAGGCGAGCGGCAGGGGTGTCGGTGAGAATCCGCTCGACCACCGCATCGACACTCTGGGCAGCCGTGGGCACACCACACTCCGGACAGTGCATGCGGCCCAGCCTGGCGGCGAGCACCCGAAAGTAGTCATACATCTCGGTGAGCGTGCCGACGGTGCTCCGTGGAGTGCTGCCGGTGGATCGCTGCTCGATCGCGACCGCCGGTGAGAGGCCATCAATCCGCTCAAACACAGGCTTGGGAACCTGTCCGACAAACTGACGGGCATAGGGCGAGAGACTCTCGACATACCGTCGCTGCCCCTCGGCGTAGAGCGTGTCGAAGGCGAGCGAGGTTTTGCCGGAGCCACTCGGCCCACAGCAGACCGTCATTGCTCCCCGTGGAATATCGAGGTCGACAGCCTTGAGGTTGTGCTGGCTCGCTCCGCGGACCGCGATGGCAGGTGGGCCTGGATCGATCGAGGCCTTGGCGACTTCGGCGGTGAGCTTCTCCAGCGTGGCCGGCACGGGCTTGCGGTTGCTGCGTCGCTTTGGCGTGCCTGCAGCGGCCTCGGCATCGAGCATCGCCTTAAGGGCCTGGCCGGTGAGCGACTTGGAGGTGGCGGCGATTTTCTCCGGCACACCGCAGACCACCAGTTCGCCACCCCCCGCTCCACCCTCCGGGCCGAGGTCGATCACATGGTCGGCCCGCTTGACGACGTCGAGGTTGTGTTCGACCACGAGCACGGTGTTGCCCGCAGCGACGAGCCGCTCCAGCACGCCGATCAGCTGCTTGACGTCATGCATGTGCAGCCCGGTGGTGGGCTCGTCGAGGATGTAGAGCGTGCGGCCGGTGGACCGCTTGGCGAGTTCACGGGAGAGCTTGACCCGCTGGGCTTCGCCGCCGGAGAGCGTGGGGGAGGCCTGGCCAAGATGAAGGTAGTCGAGGCCGACATCGCAGAGCGTGCCAAGCTTCCGTTCAATGTCGTGGCAGCCGGAAAACAGCTCGAGGGCCTCGCCGATCTCCATGCCGAGCACCTCGGCAACGTCGCGGCCCTTCCAGCGGACCTCGAGGGTGTCTTTGGCAAATCGACTGCCGCCGCAGGCATCGCAGGTGACCCAGACATCGGCGAGGAAGTCCATGTCGAGTCGCACGGAGCCATGTCCTTCACATGACTCACAGCGGCCACCAGCGACGTTGAAGCTGAAACGGCCTGGCTTCCAGCCACGCTTCCTGGCTTCTGGAAGCATCGTGAACAGGTTGCGGATGTCGTCCCAGACCTTGACGTAGGTTGCCGGGTTGCTGCGGGGTGTGCGACCGATCGGCGACTGGTCGATGACGATCACCTTGTCGATATGCTCCACGCCCCACAGGGCGTCGTAGTCACCAGGACTTGCCGTCTCGCTGCCGAGCGCCATCCGCATTGCTGGCTCAAGCACGTCGCCAACCAGCGAGCTCTTGCCACTGCCCGAGATGCCGGTCACGCAGACGAGTTTGCCCAGCGGGATGTCGACATCGATCGACTTGAGATTGTTGTGTCGCACACCCTCCAGTCGCAGCGTCTCGCCATTGCCTTCGCGTCGCGTGGTCGGCACCTCGATCCGTTCACGGCCGGAGAGGTAGTCGCCGGTAATACTGCGTGGGCTCTTGGCGATCGCCTCTGGCTTGCCGACGGCGACCACCTCGCCGCCACGTTTGCCCGGGCCCGGACCGAAGTCGACAACCCAGTCAGCCGATCGGATCGTCTCTTCGTCATGCTCAACCACGACGACGGTGTTGCCCTTGTCGCGAAGTTCGGCGAGGGCTCCCAGCAGGCGTGTGTTGTCACGGGGATGCAGGCCGATCGAAGGCTCGTCAAGCACATACAGCACACCGGAGAGGCCGGAGCCAATCTGGGCGGCAAGCCGGATCCGCTGACTCTCGCCACCAGAGAGCGTGGGGGCTTTGCGGTCGAGTGAGAGGTAGCCCAGGCCCACTTCGTCGAGAAAGGAGAGCCGGCTGGTGATCTCTTTGAGCAGCTCTTCGGCGATCACGGCCTGGGTGCCATCGAGCGTGAGCCCCGCGAAGAAGCTGCGGGCATCGGCAATCGGCAGCCCACAGACCTGATCGATGGAGAGTTCGACGCTGGCTGTTTTCTTTCTGCTGACTCTCTTCCCCTTGCTCACAGTGGGATCGCCACCGAGCAGTGTGACGGCTCGGGACTGCGGCGAGAGTCGAGCACCCTCGCAGGCATGACAGGGCGTGACAGACATGTACTTTTCCAGCTGCCGCTTCTGGATGCCGCTCTTGGCATTCCGCCAGCGGGCGGCGAGCAGGGCCAGCAAGCCCTCAAACTTGGTCTTCACGCCCCGCTTGGCACCTCCCTTAAAGGTCAGGCGGATGTCCTGCATCCCAGTGCCCTCAAGCCAGATCTTCTTCTGGGCGGCAGTGAGATCCTGCCAGGGTGTCTCGATCATGTAGCCGTCGGGCAGTTTTTTCTTGGCCTCGGCATGGCGAGAGACACCGAGCATCAGCCGCCGCAGCCAGCGGGGCATCTCGCGATAGCGGCCCAGCAGCTTCATCGCTCCGTTGCGGATCGAGCGGGTCGGTTCGGTGACGAGCTTGGCCGGATCGATGCCGTAGATATCGCCAAGGCCATCGCAGACGCTGCAGGCACCTTGTGGGCTGTTGAAACTAAACAGCTGCGGCTCGGCGGCCGGGAAGCTGGTGCCACACTCGGTGCAGGAGAAACGGCTTGAGAGCACCAGGTCGCCGGCAGGATCGGAGAGGGGAAGCTCGCGTCCGCCACCCGGCTTGGGACGAGCAGGGGCATCGGCCGAGACCGCCACCAGTCCATCGCCGCTGCGGAGGGCCAGCTGAACGGCGTCGGCCAGCCGGCTCCGCGACTCCTCGCTCGGCACGAGTCGATCGACCACGACATCGATCGAATGCTTGATCTGCTTCTCCAGCGGCGGTGGGTCATCGACACGGATGATGCGGCCGTCGACACGCGCCCGGGTGAAGCCTTGTCGCACAAGGTCGGCAAACAGATCGCGGTGCTCGCCCTTGGCCTCGCGGACCAGTGGGGCGAGCACCATCACATGCTCCCCTGACTTGCTCGCCAGGATCCGCTCCACGATCTGGTCACGTGGCTGAGCCTCGAGCACGGTCTGACATTCAGGGCAGTGGGCCGTGCCGACGCGGGCGTAGAGCACACGTAGGAAATCGTGGATCTCCGTCATCGTGGCCACGGTCGAGCGTGGGTTGTGGCCAGCTGACTTCTGGGCGATGGAGATCGATGGAGACAGGCCGGTCACGCTCTCTACGTCAGGCCTTGGAAGCTGACCGAGGAACTGCCGAGCAAACGTGGAGAGGCTCTCGACATACCGCCTTTGGCCTTCGGCGTAGAGCGTGTCGAAGGCAAGGCTCGACTTGCCGGAGCCGCTGACACCTGTCAGGCAGACCAGCCGTCCCCTCGGCAGGCCGACCGTAACGTCGCGGAGATTGTGTTCGCGGGCACCGCGGACGACGATCGGTGGTACGTGCATGGAAGGAGCTTGGAGCCTGAGGGGTCTGGAAGTCTGGCGGCATTGTAGGCTGTCATCCGCTTCTGCCTGAGCGAACCGTCTTTCCCAGTAGAATCTGATGAACGCCACCCCCTCCGTCGCTCGCCTTGGACCGCTCTGCCTGGTGGTGATGGGGGTGTCAGCCTGCGGCAAGAGTGAAGTGGGACGGCGGCTGGCCCAACGGCTGCATGGTGTGTTTATCGATGGCGATGACCATCATCCCGATGAGAACGTTTCCAAGATGGCAGCGGGAACGCCGCTCGCTGAGGAGGATCGCTGGCCTTGGCTCGATGCCTTGCAGGCGATCGTGCACGGGCACCTCGCGGACGCTCCGGCGGACTGCCCGCTGGTGGTGGCCTGCTCTGCGCTCAAACAGATCTATCGCCAGCGGCTCTGTCGCGACCTGGCGTTGGGGCAGGTCCGGTTTGTGCACCTCGATAGCAGCTTTGACGCAGCACTCTCACGGATCGAGGGCCGTCGCGACCACTTCATGAAGGGCCGCCACATGCTCGAGGATCAGTTTGCCACGCTCGAACCACTCACAGATGCCGAACGGGCGAGCGGGAGTTTTTCGGTCGATGCAAACGCCGGCATTGAGCAGGTGGTCGATGCCATCGTCGCAAAACTGGCATGACGCGGCCTGCTGCGAGGTCTGGTAGCGAGTGGTTTCTCGCCATCGTGGCTGGCTGCGATCGTCACGGGCGACTCTGCGTCGTATGCTCGCTGCCATGAAAGCACTCCTTCTCTCTGAGCCTGGCGAGCTTGCCGCCGTTGAACGAGATATCCCGCAGCCCGCCGCAGGTGAGGTGCGGATTCGCGTCGCTGCCTGTGGTATCTGCGGCAGCGACGTCCATGGCTACACCGGCGAATCAGGCCGCCGGATTCCGCCACTGGTGATGGGACACGAAGCAGCCGGCACCATCGATGCGGTGGGCGAGGGTGTTGAGGGGCTTGCGATCGGTGATCGTGTGGCCCTCGACTCAACCGTCTTCTGCGGGAACTGCGATCACTGCCGGGCCGGTCAGGAAAACCTCTGCACCGATCGCCAGGTGCTCGGTGTGTCGTGTGGACTCTACCGACGGCATGGCTGCTTCGCTGAGTATGCGGTGGTGCCGAGCCGTGGTGTCTATCCCATTCCGGACAGTCTCGACTTCGTCTCAGCTTCGCTGCTGGAGCCGCTGACGATCGCCCTGCATGCGGTCAACCTGGGACAGGCTGGAGCATCGACACGGTCGGCGGTTGTGGTCGGCTGCGGCATGATCGGCCTCTCGGTGATCGCGGCCTTGCGGGCCCGAGGGGTGCCCCAGATTGCGGCGATCGACCTCGATGAAGATCGGCTGGCGGCCGCCAGCAAGCATGGTGCCCACACCACGATCGTGGCGGGCGAAGAGGCCGGCCGCGCGGCAGCCGCCTGGGGCGTGCAGGTGTCGGACGCTGCGGAAGGAGATGTCGATGGTGCGGATCTCGTGATCGAGGCCGTCGGCAACACGCCTGCGGTGCAGACCGCGATCGCAGCGGCGACGCGAGGTGGCACGGTGGTGCTTGTGGGCAACATCTCCCCAACGATCGAACTCCCGCTGCAGGCAGTGGTGACGCGGCAGCTGCGGCTGCAGGGGTCGTGTTCTTCCGCCGGCTGTTACCCCGAGGCAATTCAGCTGGCCGCTGATGGCGTGGTTGATCTTGCGAGCTTTGTCAGTCGCGTGGCTCCGTTGGCGGAAGGTGCCGACTGGTTCACACGACTCCGCAATCGGGAGCCAGGGCTCGTCAAGGTTGTCCTCAAGCCGTAAGGCAGCTGCAGACAGGCATGTCGTGGTGAGTAGAGCCCCGCTGGGCGAGGGCTTTCGCCTCTGCTGGACAGTCACTGGTGGGCGTCTTACGATCGGAAGTCACTAGAGGGGCGGTAGCTCAACTGGGAGAGCGCGGCGTTCGCAATGCCGAGGTTGGGAGTTCGATCCTCCTCCGCTCCACTCCTCCAAATGGCCCATGTATCTTTCGTACAGGTATCCTCTAGAGAGTCACCCTCCGTACAGCCTCTCTCATTCATGCAGGTGGCGGGTGGTGAGTCACATCGAGGTGTTGCCATGGCGATGGCGGCGAGATCGATGGTGTCGGAATCGCTGGTAGGCACGATACCGGTGGCCGGAGCACCTATGTCGCGGAAGAACAGGGCAGAGCCGGCTGCAGATGTCGCCAAGGCTGGGACGCGTGCCGCGGTCACTCAGCCGGCGGGTGCGACTTCATCAGCTGACGATCCCGATGTGCTGCTGATGCAACGGGTGGCCGAGGATGATGCTGCGGCGTTTGAGGCGTTGCTGCTGAAATGGCAAGACCGGCTCGTGACGCTTTTCTGGCATCAGACTGGTGATCATTCGACCGCAGAAGACCTGGCGCAAGAAGTGTTCCTGCGTGTGTTTCGCAGCCGTAAGCGGTATCAGCCCACCGCCCGCTTCTCAACCTGGCTCTACACGATTGCCAACAATGTGGCGAGTGACCTGCGGCAGCGGGCCTACCGTCGTCGCGAGCGTGGCGTGCCCAACGCCAGTTCGGCATCCCAGAGCATGGCAGGGCTCGATGCGCTCGCGATCGAAAAGAGCGGTCAGATGCCCGCCCGGGTCGCTGACCGCAAAGAACTGCTGGCGGTGGTGCAGCAGGCACTCGCCACGCTGGGCGACAACCAGCGGATGGCGGTGTTGCTGGCCAAGTTTGAGCACTGTTCGCAGGAAGAGATTGCGACGGCAATGGGGCTCACTGTGCCGGCTGTGAAGTCGCTGCTGTTTCGTGCCCGCGACAATCTGCGAACAGCCCTGACACCCTATCTTGAGCAGCGGCCCGACTCCGAGGTGAGCCATGACTGACAAGCGTGATTCTGAGGCAATGCCAGACGGTGACGCCCCCGAAGAGATGCTCGGCGATGTCTGGGACGCGCTTGATGTCTTGCCATCGGCACGGTCCACACCGAACCTGGCATCCTCGACGATCGAGATGGCAGCGGTGTCGCTCGGTGCCCCGCAGGGAGCCACAGGCTCGGCGAAGGGGCCGGCAGGATCACCCCCAGCGGTGGATCACTGGAAGTGGCTGGCAGCCAGTGTGATTGTGGCAGCCTGTCTGACGGCAGGCTTTGTGACAGGATCGGCGAGTTCCAACCGCCGCTCTCCCCGCACGCCCGAACTCGCTGTGGTGATTCGGCATTTGGAAGCTCTCGAGGAGGCCGGGTCGGTGGGGTTCCTTGAGGCTTTTGCCAAAGGTGACTACACACCGCCGATGTTCAGCGGCCGCGATGGGCAGCGACGTGGTCGGCCGGAGAGCCCCGGGCCAGACGACTCTGCCGCGGACGGCGGTGAGGGCGATGCCTCCGTGAACGATGAGGGTGACCAGATCGAGCGACGTCTGGTGGCCGCCCCAGAACTCGATGCAGCCTTGGCAGACTTTCATCAGGCGTTTGTTGAGGGGCTGCCGGTGCCGCTGGCTCCCGTGTCGGCTGAAGAGACCGGGGGTGAGCTGTTTGGTGATGCCATCAATGCTGTGCAGCAGTTTGAGATCAACCGTTTGGCCTACGGAGAACTCCCACCAACGCAGCGTGAAGCGCTGCTAACGCTTGCCGAAACGCTCGCTGACCCACAGCGCAGCGATCTTGTGGAGGCGGCACGGCTCTGGCATGCGTGGGTCGCGTTTGCAGATCCGGTTGAGCGAGCCGGGCTCGTTGAACTGCCCGGGGATGAGCGGCTGGAATGGCTCGATCGGCGGATGCGGCAGTGGCGGCGTTTCAGGCCGGGTGAGAGCGGCCGCGGAGACGCAGGGCGGCCTGAGGGACCGCCTCCTGGCCAACAAGGTGGACCACCGCGTCCACCCGGAGTGCGTGGTGGAGGTGGTGGGCTCGGTCCAGGAGGGCCTCCGCGACGTGGGCCGGACTCCGGTGGCTGGCCTCGTGAAGAAGAACTCCGCCGGGGCAGAGGGGTGGGACTGCCAAAAGCCCCTGAATGAACGGAGGGCTGCACCCGCTGTCGACAGGCTTGTAGAAAACGCTGGCTACGGGGCGCTGCTGGCAGCTACTGCAAGTGAGCGAAACCGCTCGAGGTTGCGATGGATCGTGCGGTTGTGGGGCTCATAGCGGGCTGCCAACTCCTGCGTGCGGATCGCTCGTTCGTAGTTGCCCTCTGCGGCGTGGCAGTGGGCGAGCGTGTCGAGATAGCTGGCATTGTCGAAGGAGATCTCCAGCGACTTCTGTGAGTAGCGTGTGGCCTTGCGGATCCTGTCCTGTGGGGTTGTGTCATCGACCGTGTTGGCGGCGAGCCAGGCAAACTCGTTGTAGCCGTTGGGCTCGTCAGGCCGGGCGGTGATTTCACGCTCAATCTGAGCGAAGGCCTGTTCGATCTGTGCCTGGACGGCCTGTCGCTGAAGGGGTGTGCCATCCGCCAGTCGGTGCAAAGCGATCAACGCATCGACATCTTTGGGCGACGTGCGGATCGATTCTTCGAGCTTCTGTCGCTGCAGGCCCGGCTTGCCAAGGGCCTCGGCTGCGACCGCCTCAAAGTAGAGCATCCGTGAGCGGGTCGTGGCCGGTTCCCGGTCGAGCTGCCTGAGGACGGTTTCTGGATCGACGTTCTCCTTTGGTCGAGGCTGAAAGACCGCTGCGAGTGTTTCTGCGGCACGTGTTTCCTGCTGCAGGTCGTGCAGGAACTCTGAGTACATCACCGCCGTCAAGACAAACTCGATGGCGCGTGACTCTGGGCTGCTGACGATCGCCTCGTATTCACGTGTGGCCCATTCTGTCGCTCCCCACTTGGCCAGCATCACGGCCACCTGAAGCCGATCCATGGTTTCTCCCTTGGCGAGGCGACTCGCGGCGGCAGCGGCCTGCTCTGCGCGGTCGAGTTGGCCGGTCGCCTTGAGGGCGACAGCAGCGGCAAAGGTGAGAAACAGATCGTCGTCGACGGTGCCGGACGGGCCAAAGCTGAGGCTCTCGACGACTTCAGGGAGGTCTTCCTCGACGCACCACGCCAGAAACGCTGCCGACTCCTCGCCGGTGGTGTCGCGGATCTCCGCGAGCATCGCACGGGCACGCTGCAGGGCGTCTGGCTTTCGCTCGGCGGCGACCAGTGCCTTGAGAGAGAGACGGTCAAAGATGCGGTTCGTGGAGGCAGCGAGTCCACCGGAGAGATCGGCGGCGTCCTCGCCGTTGTTGAGCGCCGGCACGGACAGTTCGGCAGCTTCCACCGGCTTGGTCTGCAGATCCGCGCGGGCAGCCTCCAGGGCATCAATCGCCCCAGGAGCTCCCTCTTCAAAATCGATCAGAGCGAGCACGACTGCCGCAGTGGGCCGCTGGCTCCCGCCGACACCGCTGCGAATCAGTGGAATCATGCGGTGAAAGAACGGATCGCCCGGCGACCATTCGCGAGCCAGCAGAGCCGCAGCCACGCGGGCCGCGGCGGGTGACTGCTCCAGCCGTAGCAGTCGTCCCAACGGTTCAATGCCAGCGGCATCGTCGAGCCGCAGCAGTCGATGCATGATCTCGATGCGTTGGCTCAGCGATGCGGTCTTGTAGTTGTCGAGTAGGTCTGCCACGGCCGGCGGGTCGTGTGGCCTTCCCAACGGAATCGAGTGCACGAGCCAGCGGGCCCGCAGGGCAATCTCCAGGTCGTTGCTGCGTTCGGCAGCCTCGAGGAGCTCATCGATCGCCTCAGCACCGAGCTGCTCAAGCTCGTGCATGGCGGCATTGCGACGGCTGTAGTCAGGATCGCCGAGCTGCTCGATCAGCGTGGCCAGCCGAACCGTGTCGAGCTGCTGCGACGATTCCTTCGCAGCCGCCGCGGCCTCGGCCACGGCTGCCGGACCACGGCCTGAAGCCACACCAACCGCCACAGCGACGAGGAGCATGCCCTGCATGAAGGAGCGATTCACCTGTAGTCCTCCAGGGATGACCGTCGCGACAGTATTCCCAGCAGGCGTTGCCAGCAGGCACCACCAGCCGTCACTGATGGCAGCGTATGCATGCGGTGGGGAAGGCGGCAAGCGGAACGGCAGCGAGCCGATCTTTCTCTGACGACAGGCTGGCCGGTATCAGGCGTCAGCGTCGGGATCAATGCCGAGGTCACGGATCGTGAGCATGGCATCCAGCGGAACGCCCCGGGCGGCGAACGCATCGGCTCCGCCAGCCAGTCGGTCGACGAGGGTCACAACCCGCTCCACCTGAAGCCCAAACTCAACCGCGCGTTCAATGGCCACCAGTGATGAGCCGCCCGTGGTGACCACGTCTTCAAGAATTACGACGCGATCGCCCGCCTTGACCGGGCCTTCCACGTAGCGACCGAGGCCATGCCCTTTGGGCTCTTTGCGGATCATGAAGCCCTTCAGCGGAAGGCCGGCGACGCCCGCCATCGTGACCACGGCGGCGGTGATCGGGTCGGCACCGATCGACATGCCCCCGACAGCATCGGGCAGCGGGCCGAGTTCCTGCAGCCGCGCGAGCACGGCGCGTCCCACCAGCATGGCGCCGGCGGCGTCAAGCACCACCTGTTTGCCATCGAGGTAGAAACTTGCTGTCTTACCCGAGGCGAGCACAAAACTGCCCCGCTGCAGAGCCTTCGTCTCAAAGGCCTCGATGAGCTGCTGGGAGAGGTTTTCTGACGGCTGCGACGGGGATGCGTTCATGGAGGGCTCGCTGCGGGAAGGGAAGCCGCCCGTTTCCGCTCGGAATCGGGCGACGCGGGTATGCGGTGCCTATGATGGAAGGCAGTCGACAGGCTGTAAACCGTCGGAGGTTCCCCCATGCGAAACACGAAGACTGCGACGGCTCGAACCGCTGATGGTGGTCTGCCCGTAGGCGGCCTGGCTGCGGGCCGTCTTGTGGCGGTGTGGGGACTCAGGCTGCTGCTGACAGTCAGTCTGTGGAGCGCCGGACTGGGGTGGACCGCGGCGGTTGCTGACGATCTCTTCTCCGACGATCCGTTTGCGGAGGTGCCCACCGTGGCGGCTCCCGCTGAGCCCGCAGAAGAACCGGCTGAGCAGTCCGCGGCCGCTGCGCAAGCTGCGGAAGAGGTAGCTGCAGAAGACAGTGTTCTTGACGGCACAGCTGTCGAAGATCGTGATCACTTGGCGGCTCCAACAGCGGAGCCACCGGTGGTGGCCCTCTCGCTGCAGCTGCCGATTCACGGCAACCGCGACACGCAGTTCATCGCGTCAGTGCTGCGGCAACTCCCAGAGCTCCGTCGCAGGCCAGGGCAACGGGGCGTGCTGGTGGTCCGTTTCGATGGCAGCGTCGAGGGACCGAGCGACTTTGGGCGTTCGCTCGAGATTGCTCGCTTTTTAAGTGGCCGGCAGCTCGACGGCGTCAAGACAGTTGCCTGGGTTCCTGAGACGGTCACTGGCCAGGCGGTGCTCGCGGTGTTGGCCTGCGAAGAAATCGTGATGGCACCGACTGCCACGCTCGGGCCGGTTGAAGACGATGCCTCTGCGGTCGATGAAGCGATGCGGGCAGCCTATGCGGAGATCGCCTCACGTCGTCAGTCGTTTCCGCCTCCCGTCGCTGTGGCCATGGCGGATCCTGCCGCCCGCGTGCTTCGTGTGACGACGCCTGCTGGGGAACGGTTTGTGGCATCCCGGGATGAGGCGGAGCAGCTCAAACAAACGGAGGCTGTTCTCGATGTGGAGGAGTTGGGGCCGTCGCCACTTGTGTTCTCCGCCCGGAATGCTCGCGAGGCGGGGTTTGTGCAGTGGCTCGCGGCCTCCAAAGATGAAGTCGCCCGCGGGCTCGACGTGCCGGTGGAGGCGTTAGCCGCGGATCCATCCCTCGGTGGTGGATGGCAGGCGGTGCAGATTCCGCTGGAGGGGGCGATCGATGGAGCCCGCATCGCCCGGGTCCGGGCCCGGCTGACCGAAGCGGTCGAGCAAGGGGCCAACCTTATCTGTCTGCGAATCGACAGCCCTGGTGGATCGGTCGAACAGAGTCTGGTGCTTGCCACGACGTTGGCTGGTCTCGATCCGGCGGAGGTCCGCACCGTGGCCTGGGTGCCCAGTCAGGCGCTCTCCGATGCAGCGTTGGTCGCCTTGGCATGCGATCAACTCGTGATGAGTGCGGAGGCAGTCCTCGGCGGGGAAGGAGCGGGCACGCTCGATCCGCGATCGCTGCGGGCGTTGCAGGTTGCCTGGCAGGAATCGGTCGCCAAGCCACGTGACCGTTCCTGGTCCTTGCCCTTGGCGGTCGTCACGCCGGGAATCGCGGTGCGTCGCTACACGAACAAAGACACCAGGCAGGTGGGCTACTTCAGTGAAGAGGAACTCGCAAAGCGGCCTGATCAGCAGGCCTGGCAGGCCGGGCCGCAGATCGGTGTAGGGCCGATGCGTGTTACCGGTCGGACAGCGGAGTCGCTCGGCATGACGGCTCAGCTCGTTGAGTCGGCGGCGGAGTTCTCGGCGGCCTATGGGCTCGAAGGTGATATGGCGATCGCCGAGCCGAGCTGGGTCGACCTGCTCTTTGATGCCCTCGCGCAGCCGGGTGTGGCCTGGCTGTTGCTGCTGATTGGCGGTGCGGGGCTCTACATCGAACTCCACACCCCAGGCCTCGGGCTCGGTGGCTTTGTGGCGATGGTCGCCTTCATCGTGTTTTTCTGGAGTCAGTATCTCCAAGGCACGGCAGGCTGGCTGGAGGTGATGCTCTTTCTTGCCGGTCTGTTTTGTCTGGCGGCAGAGATCTTCATCTTGCCTGGCTTTGGCGTGCTGGGGCTCGGGGGCGGCCTCTTGATTGTGGGCTCGCTCGTCTTGGCGAGTCAGTCATTTATTGTGCCGGCCAACGACTATCAGCTGCGTCAGCTGCGTTCATCGCTGTTTGGAATCTTGGCGGCTTCGGCTGGGATCCTGGCGATGGCGGTGTTTGTGCGTCGGTGGCTCCCGTCGACGCCGATGCTGCGAAACGTGCTGCTGGTGCCGCCGGATGAAGTGCCTGCTGAACTGGCCCACGACCCCTTGGAAGAACTGATTGGGCTTGAGGGAGTGACGACCAGTCGACTGGCGCCTGCCGGTACGGCGCGGATCGCAGGCGTTGTGCAGAATGTGTCGGTGGAAGGTGGCCTGATCGAGCCGGGGCGTCCGGTGCGTGTGGCCGAGGTGCGAGGTGGGCGGATACTCGTCCGTGAGGTGTCATGAGCCCGGCGATCTGGATCGTCCTGCTGCTGGCGGTAGGCCTGTTGGTGATGGTTCTGGAGGTATTCATTCCCTCCGGTGGCATCCTTGGGTTTGTCAGCGTGGTTGCCATCATTGCGGCAATCGTGATGGCCTTTGTGGAGCAGGGGCCAGCGGTGGGGATGCTGGTGCTCTCGGCCGCGGTCGTGACAGTGCCGGGAGTCTTGATCGCCGCGTTTCGCTGGTTTCCAAGAACGCCGTTAGGCCGACGGGTGCTGCCACCGCCGCCAGATGCTTCGGAGGTGTTACCCGAGTCACCGCTGAGGAAGCGAGCCCGCGGGATGGTGGGCCGCACCGGACGGGTGGTTCGTGAGATGCTGCCCTGGGGCAGTGTTGAGATTGATGGCACCACGCTTGAGGCGGTCAGTGAGACGGGGCCGATTGCCTTGGGAACGCTGGTGGAAGCAGTTGGGGTGCAGGGCATGGGGGTGGTCGTGCGGCCGGTGGATGCCGCGCAGAAAAAGGCGTCTGGCAGCGGTCTCACAGATGACGAGGTCACCCCGTTGCCTTCGGCGGATGAGCAGCCGACCGCGAGGCCGAGGCCTGACGCATCACCGGGGCTCTCCAGCACGCTGGAAGACTTTGAGTTTGAGTCGTTTCAGCGGGAAAAGGGCTCGTCTGACGGCTAAGCTGCGGGCATGGGCTGCTCGCGGGCTGCTTGACTGCGGGGTGCTGGCGATCAACTATCGATACTGGTCTCAGTCTGGTTGAGGCGGCCGTCTGTCGCGAAGCCTCACTCTTGGAGCGTGCTATGTGGTCACTGGTGTTTCTCGGTGCCGGCATCTTTGCGGTGCTGGTGGTGCTCGCGTTTCTGGCGAGATATCTCCGGCTCTGGCTGCAGTCGTATGCCTCGAGCGCGGGCATCGGCTTGTTTGATCTGGTGGCGATGAGCTTCAAGAAGGTCAATCCAACGGTGATTGTCCGCAGCAAGATCATGGCGGTGCAGGCTGGCCTGGGCGACGCCAGCGGGATCACCCGGCAGTCGCTGGAGGCCCACTACCTTGCTGGTGGTCGGGTCCCCTTGGTGGTTCAGGCTCTGATCGCAGCCAACAAGGCCAAGATGACCGAGCTCGACTACAAGCTCGCCACGGCGATCGATCTGGCCGGCCGCAACGTCCGCGAAGCGGTGCAGACAACGGTCTATCCCAAAGTGATCGACTGCCCCGGCCCAACGAGTGGACGGGATTCGCTCGACTCAGTGGCGAAGGATGGTATTCAGCTCAAGGTGCGAGCGCGAGTGACAGTCCGCACCAACCTCAATCAGCTGATCGGTGGTGCCACCGAAGAGACGATAATCGCCCGAGTGGGTGAAGGCATTGTGTCGGCGATTGGCTCGGCGGATAAGCACAGCGACGTGCTGGAAAACCCCGACCGCATTTCGAAGACCGTGCTCGCTCGCCGTCTCGACTCTAATACGGCATTTGAGATTGTCTCCATCGACATCGCCGACATCGATGTCGGTGGCAACATCGGAGCTCGGCTGCAGGCCGACCAGGCTGAGGCCGACACCCGGGTGGCCCGAGCCAATGCGGAAGGCCGACGGGCAATGGCCGCGGCGCAAGAGCAGGAGATGGTTGCCGGGATTGAAGAGAAGCGGGCGGAGCTCGTGGCTGCTGAGGCCGAGGTGCCGAAGGCGATCGCGGATTCACTTAACGGCGGACGGCTCGGGATCATCGACTACTACAAGCTGCGGAACCTGCAGGCAGACACCGAAATGCGAAAGAGCATCGCTACCGCTGGACCGGTCTCCGCTGCGGTAGATGCGGCGTCGTAAGGCAGCTCCACACGGTCTCGCCGACGGGAACTCATGCACGACTCATGTGAGTGACAGAGGAACAACGGATGGAGTTGGTCAGCGGAATCCTGGTCGTGCCTCTGGCACCGTTGCTGGCAGCTGCCGTCGACTGGCTCGAGGCGGTGCTACCGCTGATCTTTGTGTTGGTCTGGATTGTCTCGCAGATCGCCAACGTGGTTGGAAAAGTCCGAGGCGGTGCCAAGAAACCTGTGGCTGTGCCTCCACCACCACGGCCCGTGGTGAACCCGGCAGACCCACTGCCGCGGGGAGGTGTGCAGCCTCGGGTGGTGAAGCCGCCACGCCCGGCTCGTCCAGCGGGTGTGGGACTCGATGAGCAGCTCCGGCAGCAGATTGAACAGTTTCTGCGTGAGCGGCCCCCGGAGTCGATTGAGCTGGAGCAGGTGAGCCCACCAACCACACCGGCACGAAAGCCCACGCCTGTCGTGCAGAAGCCCCGTCGTACGCCCACGCCGCCCAAGCCACCTGTGGTCACTGCGAGACGGCGGGAAGTGGGCGAGTCGACGATGAAGGAGATGCCACACCTGGCGTCATCGCTGAAGCCGGCGATTGCCGATGAGCCACGGTCACAGCCGACGGCCGCGTCTGTTGCTGTTGCTGGCACGATTGCGGGGCTGCTCGCCGACCCACGGTCGCTGCGGCAGGCGATCGTGTTGCGGGAGGTGCTCGATCGGCCGGTGGAACGCTGGTCGTAGGTGGGCGAGGAGAAGGCCGGGTTGGTGCGTTGAGCATTCTCGCTTCCGCCCTCCGTGGTTCGTACGACTGAAACGCCGTCTCACTCGTTTGTGCTTCGGGGGAGGCCGGGTTGGTTCGTCGGGCGTTCGCTTCGCCATCGTGGCTTCGCTCACTCGAGCATTCTCGCTTCCGCCCTCCGGGCTTCGCTCGACTGCAACGCCGTCTCACTCAACCCGGCCTCCCCCTCGCTGTGTATGCGTGGCGAGTGGCGAGTGGAGATGTAAGGGTGTTGAAACCTGCTGGCGCTGGCTTTGATAGCAGGCGAGCGGGAGGTTTGCTGGGCTGCGTGGCTTACCCGGTTTCTCGTGGCCTTAGGAGGGCTGCGCAGGCTGCGGGGGTGACTCGGCTGCGGGTGAAAGGATTGCTGGTTTCGCGATGCGAATCGCCTTGAGGGCGGAGCGTCCACTGGACTACAAGCCACTGGTAGCGGCGGTGGAGACACGGTCGTCTTCCGGCGTGTGGGCGAGGATGCCCAAGCCTCGTCTGCACGTCGGGATTTTTCTCATAAGGTTTCACGCACAGTTTTCAGCCACCCCCCGCATCTGCACCTCTCATCCTCTGCGTAGCGAACACTGCGTAGCGAAGGACGCATGGTCATGCCGCAGTTTCTCAGCATGCCGGTTTTTGCCTGTGGCAACGCTATGAGAGCGTGGTTGCCCTGTGGGCAGCGGTGTGTGACTGTGATCGTCCTACTCGGGCTCGCGATGCTGGTGCTCGCCCGGCCTGATGCGTCTGCGGCTGCTGAGGAGTTTGCCGTTGCCGAGGAGCCGGTTGCAGCGGCAACATCGCCGCTGCCGGCGCGGGTGCATGTGGCGGCAGGCAGCACCTACCTCCGCGCGGGCCCTGGTGATGACTTCTATCCGACCGCCCGGCTGACGCGGGGCGAAGTCGTCGAGGTCTGGGATTTCGATGGGGCTGGCTATGCCGCTGTTCGTCCCGTGGCAGGCAGTTTCAGCTGGATCCGGGCTGACGACCTTCAGCTGGTGCCGCTGGCTACCGAGGCAGTCGATGGCGAACAGCAGGTCGGTGTGGTCCTGCATGACGGCGTGGTCTCGCGGATTGGCTCTGAACTCAACGACTGCCGTCACGCTGCACAGGTGCGGCTGGAGGCGGGTGAACGCGTGCGAGTCATCGACACGGTCGAGCTGCCGGGTGGACGGTATCCCGGCACCTGGATGCGGATTGAACCACCTGCTGGAGAGTTTCGCTGGATCTGGGCTGCCGACCTGGCACTTCCGCCCGGTATCCGTCCGATCGCGCCGCCTCGTCAGCACTCCGAGATCGAACTGGTCTCAGGCGTGCTCGAGCCACCGCCGGGACCTCCACGCGAACTCGATCCTCCTCGGGCCACACCGATTCCGGAGGCCACCGAACCGTCCCGCTCCGACGACACCCCCTGGTACAGCCGCTGGATGCCACAGGGTTCGAGTGTGTTTGAGCCCTGGAACAGGCCAGTCACGCCTTCGACACCAGCCGGCGCCGTGGCGATCAGTGGTGATGAACTCGATGACATCGACCTTGAACTCTCCCTGGCAGTGGCGGCGCCTGAGGAGCAGTGGAATCTCAACCCACTCCGCGACCGTCTGAATCTCGCCAGCGCACGGGCGACCACGCACCAGGAACGGCTCCGCGCCGATGCCCTCGATGCCCGCTTGGCTCGGTTTGAGTCGATTCAGGCTCGCCGTGCAGTCCTCAGTGAAGAAGCAGCATCAGCGGAGAATCAGCTGCGGCTGGGAAGCCTTTGGTCGAGCCTCTCAGCACTCGGCAGCCGGCCTGTGCGGCCTGGCGTGTTGCCCGGAGGTGCTCCTGCCAATGGGCAGGCCACCTGGACGCCCCCGGATGCCGTCGAGACCACTGGTCGTCTCGCCACGGTGGTCTCACGCCGCCCAGACGCTCCGCGATGGGCATTGGTGGATGCCAGCAATCAGGTACTCGTGTTTGTCACACCATCAGAGTCGCTCAACCTCTCCGCGCTCGTGGGGCAGGAGGTCGCGATCCGTGGTGCCCGAGGCTACATGCCGGAGTATCGCAAGCCCTACTTGGTGGCGACTGAGGCGCGGCTGCGAATCGCCAACGCCACACCATCGAGCACCGACATGAACCGCCGGTGAGCCGATGCAGTCAGCGGCTTCTCAGCGAGTGGTGCCGCCGGTTGGTGACTGTGTTTCAGTGCTCATCCAGCGACTCGCCAGGCGTCCAGCGATGTCAGGTTCTTCCGTGATATCACCAGCGGCACCTCCCGCACGACGGGCTGCCATCGCCAGCTGCTGTTGCTGAGCTGGGGCGATCTGCGTGAGCCGTGCGGAGAGCCGCTCAACACCGAGTGGGTTTTCACTCGCCGTGCGGGAGAGATGCCCCATGAAGAGGCAGATCTCATGCACATTCCAGCCGGCGGTCGTCACGATCAATGGCTGCAAGGTGCGGGTCACGATCTCAAACCCGAGCCCATCGACATCGAGGAAGGCATCGGTCTTTAGACAGACACGGTTTGGTGGTGTGCCGGGCGTGTCGTTGTAGCTGTAGCGAAGCAGCACGATGCAGGTGCCGGTGAGTGGCTTGGGCGCGAAAGGACCGCTATAGCCACCACGGCCATGGAGAACGAGGGTTCCCTGCGAACCATCACCACTGTGGTAGAGCATCCGCATCGTGCCCACGGTGCCGTAGCCATCGGCAAGCCGCCACTGCTCAGGACCGGCAGGGTCGAGCGAGAGCTTGCTGATCTCGAGCACCCGCCAGATGTCGACGATGCCTTCTGGATGTTTCAGCCCAAACCTCAGCAGGTCGGGATGGCAGTCAAACTCCTGCGTCGGTAGCCGACGGTAGAGCGTGGTTGAGCGTACGCAGTCGCGGACCAACTTCGCCTTGTCCCGCGGCAGCATCACATGGCTGAGCGCCTCGAGTGCGTCGCGTCGCGCGGTCCGACTGGAGCTGCCCGATTCGGTCGTGAGGACCTCCGGGTCAGGCCGGTCGAGTGATGCAGCAGCAGCTGACGGAAGCCAGCTGACGAAGGTGACAGCCGCCACCCCTGCTGTGTAGAGAATCGTGTTGCCAAGGCGACCGGCAGACCGGTAGCGCCCCCCTAGACAACGTCGCATTAAGGCCCCCCTTCGCGAACGTCACAATCGTTTCCACTGATATCTTCGTCACAGGCCGCACAGTCGAATCACTGCGGCGATGCTGCGCGGCAAACTCAACGCGTCCACCCCAGGCAGCCAACTCGGCGGTGCTTACCTATTTAGACGCAGGGGGAGAAGATGCCGGGGATGTTTCGCCGGGCGGGGTTGGAGCCTGCGGTGGGCTTTCCTACGATCCGCCCTCGCGCCGAAGCCAAAGCCCGCGCGGCGAGTGTGCCGTGGGCTGCTGGTTGAGGTCTGAACACCACCAAGGCGAGCATCCTCGAACACGAGCGTCCTCGAACAACTGTGCGACTGTTTCCGAGAAGGCAGACTGCAGCGATGCCGCCGAGCGACGCGGACCCTGCCGAGGCCACACAGCCCGTTTCCCCAGGCTCGACCAGGGACGCTCTGCATGCCCACGCCGGCAGCAGCGAGAGTGTGATCGGTCGCATGCTCGTGGCCTGGACGCGGCTCTGCCTGAAAGCCCCTGGGACCATCCTGGCGATTGCCCTGATCACAGCGGCGGCGGCAGGACTGCTGACCCAGCAGCATCTCGGCTACAAGGTCAGCCGTGTTGATCTGCTCGATCCCGACAGCGACTACAACCGGCTCTGGATCGACTACCTCGCCGAGTTTGGGGAAGACGACGATGCGGTGATCGTGGTGGAGGGTGCCTCGCAAGACGAGGTTGTGGGCGTGCTCAGCGAGGTCTCGGCTGAGCTTGCCAAGGAAGAGACACTCTTCCACTCCGTGCTACACGAGGTTGACCTGACGGAGATTCGCTCCAAGGGCCTGCACTATCTCGATGTTGACGACCTGCAGTCGATCGATCGGTTTCTCGCTGAGAGCGAGCCGATTCTGGCGGGTGGCTGGTCGTATCTGAAGGTCGGCACGATGATCGGCGGCCTGGGGAGCCGCGTGGTTGCCGGTACCCACGGAGACGCCGGGGAGCCACCACTGGAGGCCCTCGAGCGGTATTCCGAAGGGCTGCTCACGAGCCTCTCTGCGGCGGCCTCTGGCGGCATGAGCGGGGAGCTGCCTCAGGCCTCAGCCTGGCCTGGGATGCCTGGATCGCTGGAATCGCTCTCCGATCTCTCCAGCCAATACCTTCTCGCCAAAGATGGCACCCTTGGCTTCGCCCTGGTGCGGATCGCCAAGTCACAGGATGGCTTCGCGGGTGCCTCGGAAGCCACCGATGAGCTGCGGCGTCTGCTCGACGTCGTGTCAGCACGGCATCCACAGGTGGAGATCGGTCTGACAGGTCTTCCGATCATGGAAGACGACGAGATGCGGTCGAGCCAGAACTCGATGATCAAGGCGAGCATGCTGTCGCTGATCGCAGTGGCGGTGGTGATTGTCGCTGGCTTTGGTGGTGTGCGGCATGCCCTGCTCGCCAATGGTGTGCTGATGATCGGCATGGCCTGGGCGTTTGCCTGGGCAACGATCTCGGTCGGCCACCTCAACATTCTCAGCGTGACGTTTGCGGTCACGATGATCGGCGTTGGTATCGACTACGGCACCTACTACGTCGGCCGGTATCTCGCGCTGCGACGCAGCGGGCAAGACTGCGAGGCGGCGCTGCTGGGTGCGAGCGCGACTGTCGGGCCGAGCATCCTGACCGGTGCGATCACCACCTCGATAGCCTTCTTCTCCGCGGCCCTCACGAGCTTTGTGGGGGTTTCGGAACTGGGCATGATCGCCGGCGGCGGCATTCTGCTGTGTGCAGTCGCAGAGCTGTTCGTGCTGCCGGCCACGATCGCGCTGGTCGATCGCAGTGGCTTCTTCCCAACGGTGCCAGAGCCGGTTCCGGTGCATCATTGGCTGCGGCCTGTGATGCGGTATCCCCGCTTCGCTGTTCTCGCGTCGATGGCAGCAATCCTGCTGACCTCCTCAGGAGTGCACGACCTGGTCTATGACCACAACCTGCTCAACATGCAGCCGGAAGGGCTGGAGAGTGTGGAGCTGGAGAAGAAGCTGCTCACCGAATGTGATCAGAGCGTGTGGTATGCCCTCTCGATTGCCGACACGCGTGAAGAACTGCTCTCGCTGAAGGAACAGTTTGAGGCGTTGCCCACTGTGGAGCGGGTCGACCAGATCGCCTCGCTGCTGCCGGTTGACGAAGATCTCAAGCGGCCGGCGATTGAGCAGATTCGTGGACGATTGGCGGGCCTGCCCGAGCGTCCTCCTCAGATTCCGGTCGACCGCATCGACGCCCTCGTCGAAACCCTCGCCTGGGCTCAGGCAGAGGCTGCGAAGAGGCCAGGTGGCCTGCGGTCTGCCTGGCACCTCGAGCAGTGTGGCGACATTCTGCGACAGATGCCTCCGCAGCAGAGCAGCCTCGTGCTCGCCGGCTTTCAGCAGGCTGTTGCGGGCGACATGCTCACTCGCATGCACGCCTTGCAAGCGGTCTCTGATCCGGAGCCGCCTCGGCTGGAAGACCTGCCGGAGAGTCTTGTGGACCGCTTCGTTGGCTCAAGCGGAAAGCAGCTGCTGAAGATTTACGGTCGTGGTGACATCTGGGACTTCGATTCGCTGCAGAAGTTTGTGCAGGATGTACGCAGCATCGATCCGCGGGTCACCGGTCATCCCCTGCAGGCCTATGAGGCATCGCTGGAGATGAAGCGGAGCTACGAGCAGGCCGCGGTCTACTCCGCGATTGTGATCCTGTTTGTGCTCTGGTTTGACTTCCGCAACCTCGTGCACTCATGCCTCGCGGTGTTGCCGCTGGTGGCTGGGATGCTGCAGACGCTGGGGATCATGGGACTGGTGGGGATCCCACTCAATCCTGCCAACCTGATCGGCATCCCGCTCGTGTTTGGGATCGCAGTCGACTACGGCGTGCACATTGTGCATGACTACCTGGAACGACCAGGCACCTACCGCATCAGTCCCTCCACCGCCAACTCTGTGCTCGTTGACGCCCTGACCACAATCCTCGGTTTTGGTGCCCTGATGGTGGCGAGCCATCGTGGACTCGAGAGCCTCGGTCGCGTGCTGACGCTTGGGGTTACCAGTTGCACCATCACGTCGCTGGTGTTTCTGCCGGCAGTGCTGCGGATGCTGCCGAGACGTAAGGTAGCGGCAGCGGTTGCTGAGGAACTGGCTGAGGACGGCGGCGACCAGGCGGCGGATATCGTGCCGATGCTGGCAACGCAGCCGCAGCCGCCTGCGGAGTGGCGAGAGGCCGCCTAAGCGAGTCGCTCGCGAGACGACGGCAGGGAGAGCAAAAGCTCGAGAAACGTTTGCGTTTTTCGATCGAGCGACGTGCTCTGCACCTCTCTTGGTGATAGAGACCGGGCCGATGCCGTGTACCTGGAAGTCCTGTTGTGACCGCTGACCGCTGCGCGGTATTCCCCACAGAGGCCCGAGGCCGTGATCGAACACTCCCATGGAAGGGGACTATCATGCAGAAGGTGGTGAACCGGATGATGCTCGCCGTGATGCTGGCCGCTGGCCCGCTGATGGCTTTGAGCATGGCTGCGGAGAGTGAGCGAGTGGTCAACGTGTCGATGGCAGACCAGTTTGGCTCACGGCGTGCGACCAGCCAGATGAAGGGCGACGTGGTCGTGCTCGTGTACGCTGAGCGTCATGGAGCCGAGGCGAGCCGAGATCTTGGCCGTGCCCTGCATGTTCACTTTCATCCCAATGCCGCGAAGGTGCCGTTGCAGCAGTCAGCAGCCCAGCCAGTGACGGTGCCAGCTGGTTGGCCTGAAGGTGTTGAGACGCCCGATGTCAAAGTCGTCGCGGTGGCCTGTCTCTCGGAGGTGCCGAGGATGTTTCATGGGCTTGCCCGTAGCCGCTTTCGCAGCGACTCCCCACATCTGCCGGTGTGGCTCGACTTCACCGACACGATGAAGAAGAACTTTGGCCTCAAGGGTGGTGTGCCAAACGTGGCAATCCTCGATACTGAGGGGCGGCTGCATGCGGTGCACACCGGAACCTTTAAGGGCTCTCAGCTTGAAGAGCTCGCCACCACGATCGACAGCCTGCGGATCGCCTCGGCACAGCAGGCCACAACGATCCGGACGGCAGCCGCTCCCACCTCGAGCAGCACGAAGTGATTGGCAGCACAAAAGCCGGCGACGAGACAACCGGTATGACTGACGTCGCTACTGACGTCGCTGCTTGATGCGACGGCTTTCACGGGTGAGCGTGTCTCGTTCCTGGCTGGTGAGGCTCGCTTCGCCAGAGCGACTGATCTTCTCCAGGATGCGATCAACCTCCGCCTGACGGCTGCCCTCGTCCTCTGTATCGAGGCGATCGTCATCGCCACGGTAGATCTTCATGCCACGGCGGGATGCGGTCCAGCGTGAAAAGGTCTCGCCGAACTGTTCGGTGAGGCTGCTCATGTTGTGCCCCTGCCAGGCGTAGAGCAGGCCGAAGGCAGCTCCTCCAAGGTGTGCAACATGGGCCACATTGCCACCCCCACCGGCGGCCCCCTGCACGTCGGAGACGAAATAAAGGATGCCGAGCGCCCAGGCAGGCACCGGCAGGATGCCCCAGATTAAGACCGTCTGCCGTGGGTAGAACCAGATGAAGACCGCCATCACTGCCATCACGCCGCCACTGGCCCCGATCAGGTAGGCCTGCTGGCTGTTGCCAAGCTGCAGGCTCAGCAGCCAGGCCAGGCCTGCGATGACGACGGCAGAGAAGTAGAAGCGGAGGAAACGGCCGCGGCCGATCACATACTCCACCTCGCGGCCGAAGAACCACATCGCCACCATGTTGAAGACAAGATGCCAGGGGCTCCTCGGGTCGTGGGCAAACCCGTATGTGATCAGCTGCCAGCATTCCCAAGGGCGGGAGAACATATCGCCTTTGAGGGCGAGAAAACTGGTGATCGGAAACTCGCTCGCGGCCAACAGGTTCGCCACCCAGAGGGCGACATTGGCCACGATGATCGTCATGACAGCCGACCACTCAGGTGCAAATCCCTCGTCGCGGCGGTAGTAACCCCGGTCTTGAAAGCCCATGGAATGCTCTGGATCTGCAGATTCCGCACGCTGGCGGGAGAACGCAGGCGGCCTCGTTCCGCCTCTCAAACAGTGCATGCTAGACGGCTGTCGCAGAGAGGGGCAACCGCGGGCCCTGCCGCCCGGCTGGTGAGTCTGGTACAAACCGCTGGCGGGAGAACTGCCAGAGATCAGCACGCCAGTCACAGGCCGCTGAGGGCAACACGCACATCACCAGTCTGACGTTGGAGGAGAGTCATGGGTCTCAACGGATCACTCGGCCGCAAGCTGCGGATGGGCATCGTTGGCGGTGGGCCAGGATCATTTATCGGTCGGGTGCATGTCACAGGTGCTGTGCTCGACAACCGGGCCGAACTTGTCGCCGGTGCCTTCTCCAGCAGTCCGGAGAAGTCGAAGCAGGCGGCCGCCGACTATTTTGTGGATCCCGCTCGGGCCTATGGCTCCTACGAGGAGATGTTTGCCACGGAGAAGGCGAAGCCAGAGGGGGAGCGAATCGACTTCGTCTCGGTGACCACGCCCAACCACATGCACTTTCCGGTCGCCAAAGCGGCCCTGGAGGCAGGCTTCCACGTTGTCTGCGACAAGCCTCTTACGCTGACGCTTGCCGAGGCAGAAGAACTCGCTGGCCTCGTGGAGCAGCTGCCGGTGGTGTTTGCAGTGACGCACAACTACACCGGCTACCCCCTTGTACGGCAGGCCCGTGAGATGGCCCTCTCCGGGGAGCTTGGTGAAGTGCAGGCGATCCGGGCGGAATACATCCAGGGCTGGCTGCGAACTCGGCTTGAGCAGGAGGGACAGAAGCAGGCTGCCTGGCGGACGGATCCGACCAAGAGCGGTGCCGCCGGTGCCTTTGGCGACATCGGCACGCACGCCTACAACCTCGGTCGCTACATGACCGGTGTGTTGCCCGAGAGCATCTCGACGCATCTGAAGATCTTTGAGCCTCCACGCCCGCTCGACGACTACGGCCATGCGGTGGTGCGGTATCAGAACGGAGCGCTCGGCACGGTGACCGCTTCGCAGATCAGCCACGGGCGGGAAAACGATCTGCGGATTCAGATCGATGGCACCAAGGCAAGCCTGGAATGGCACCAGGAAAACCCCAATCAGCTCTTTGTGCGTCGCAACGGGCATGCCCACCAGATCTACACACGCGATCCGAATGCGGCCTTCATGAATGGCCTCGGAGCAGCCGCCTGTCGCCTGCCAGCGGGCCATCCGGAGGCCTTCTTCGAAGCCTTTGCCAACGTCTATCGTTCCGCCTACGACGCGATGTCGGCGGCGATTGCTGGTGAGACGTTTGAGAAGGTCGACACCGTCTACCCCAACATCTGTGACGGTGTGGAGGGTATGTACTTCATTGAGCAGTCGGTCGCATCGAGCAAGGCAGACGGTGCGTGGCTACCGCTGGCTCACCGGCTCGCCCGCCGGTAGGCCACCAGCGAAGGAGCGTGGGATGACTGCTCGGAGCAATCCAGGCCGCAAGGTGGCGGCAATCGTGTTTGATATCGAGAGCGTGGCTGACGGAGACCTCGTCAGCCGCCTCCGGTATCCCGGAGATGGGCTCTCTGGGGCAGAGGCGATTGTTCGCTACAAGGCGGAACTGCTGGAGACCACCGGCAAGGATTTCATTCCCTACACCTACCAGCTGCCGATCTCGCTGGTGGTAGCGACAGTTGCGGCTGACTACCGGCTGCTGAATCTCGTGGCCCTCGATGAGGACGAGTCGCGGCCTCATGAAATCGTTCGGCAGTTCTGGGATGGCTGGGAGCGGTATGACCAGCCCACGCTGGTGACCTTCAATGGTCGCGGCTTCGACCTGCCGCTCTTAGAACTGGCCTGCTTCCGCTACGGGATCCCAATCCCCGACTGGTTTGCGGAGGATCGCCGCAGTTTCGATCAGCCCCGCAACCGCTTCAACATCGCCGGCCATTTCGACCTTCAGGAGTGGCTGACCAACTCCGGTGCGAGTCGCTTCAACGGCGGCCTCTCGCTGGCGGCTTCGTTGATCGGCAAGCCGGGCAAGCTCGACGTGGCGGGCCACATGGTGCAGGAGCTCTGGGAAACAGATCGCCGGCAGGAGATTCATGACTACTGTCGGGCTGATGTGCTCGACACGTATTTCATCTATCTGCGGACCCGCGTGGTGGCAGGGGTGCTCAGCCTCGCGGAAGAACAGGCAATCATCGAAGAAACTCGCGAGTGGCTCGAAGCCCGCGCGGCCTCATCGCCGGCGCTGCAGAAGTATCTCGACGCCTGGGGCGACTGGCAGAGCCCTTGGGCCTGAGCCACCGCAGCGGTGACTCAGGCCAATGGCAAAATCGGTGCGAACGGGCAGGCGAGTGGCCTATTCTTCGATCGGCTCTTTGACGAGCTGCACGAAGTGTGGTGCCTTTGAGCCGCCTGCAGAGAGTTCGGTGGCCTTCTTGTCGGCAGCCTTCTTGTCGGCGTATTCGAAGAGCACCACACGCTTCATCGACTGTGTGTAGACGCCCCAGAAGGCCTTCATGCGGGCCTCTTTGGCCACCTTTTTCTTCGTGGTCCGCTTGGCAGTCGTCTTCTTGGTAGCGGCCTTCTTCTTCTTGGCTGGCTTCTTTGCCTTCTCGATTGCCTCAGCAGCTTCGGCTTCAGCTCGGAGGGCCTTGCGACTGACAACTTTGCGTGCCATGGGCGGCTCTGCGTTCCTGTAAGGGGCTTTGATTTCGAGTGGTGGCGAGCGAAGTCGCCAGCGGTGATTCGGAATGCTCAGTATAACGGTCCGAAGAGCCCGGCGGCAGGCCTCCAGTCGCCCTATACTCTCAGGAAAACAGGAGTTTTCATGCCCGACGCCCTCTGTGAACCCACTGCTGCCGGTCCTCTCGCCCAGTATCGGGCAATGGAAGACGCCACGCTGGCTGCCCGTATCGAGGGGGTCCGTCGTCGGATGGGCGAACGGCTGGTAATTCTCGGCCATCACTATCAGCAGGATGGCGTGATCGCCCATGCGGATATCACCGGCGACAGCTACCAGCTCTCCGTCTCGGCCGCCGCTCGTGAAGCCTGCGAGGCGATTGTGTTCTGCGGCGTGCACTTCATGGCAGAAACCGCCGATATTCTGGTCAATCGGCCGGAGAAGCTTGCAGCCAGGGGTGGGCGACGAGTGACCGTGGTGCTGCCCGATATGGCCGCAGGCTGCTCGATGGCCGACATGGCTGCGATTGAGCAGGTTGAGGATGCGTGGGCCGACATGGGCGAGGTGATCGACACCGACGAGATCACGCCTGTGACCTATATCAACTCAGCGGCCAGCCTGAAGGCCTTCTGTGGCCGTCATGGTGGCATCGTCTGCACATCCAGCAACGCGCGGGCAGTCTTGGAATGGGCCTTTGCCCAGCGGCGACGGGTGCTGTTCTTCCCCGATCAGCATCTCGGCCGCAACACCGCCCGCACGATGGGCATCCCGCTGGAGGAGATGTGTGTCTGGAACCCGCTGGCGGCAGCGGCAGGCGGAGAACTCGGTGGCGTTGCTCGCGACCAGTTCGAGAAGAGCCGCGTGATCCTCTGGCAGGGCCACTGCAGTGTGCATGCGATGTTTCGCCCGGAGCATGTGGATGCTGTTCGTGAAGCAGTGCCGGGCGTGAAGGTGCTCGTGCATCCCGAATGCTCGATGGAGGTGGTCGACAAGGCTGACCTCGCAGGCTCGACGAGCTACATCATCAAGCAGGTAGAGGCCGCTCCCGCAGGCACGTCCTGGGCGATCGGGACCGAGATGCACCTCGTGAAGCGGCTTGAGCAGCAGCATCCAGAGCAGACGATTCGCTTTCTCTCTCCGGTGGTCTGCATGTGCGCGACGATGTACCGCATTGACCTGGCCCATCTCTGCTGGAGCCTCGAACACCTCGAGGCTGGCGGGCCGGTGAACGTGATTCATGTTGACGAGGAGACTGCCGCCTGGTCGACCACCGCACTGGAGCGGATGCTTGCCGTTTCGTGAACAGCACGGCAGCCAGAGATCTACCGGCCCCGCGACCGACAGCCCTGACCCCCCAGCAACCTCTGAGAGAGACCACGGTGCGTGCAGATACAACGATGTCCGAGCGATCAACGATGACGAACGAAGCGATGCAGATTTCTCGCCGAGGATGGCTCGGTTCGGCAGCAGCCCTCGGCATGGCAGCGGCGGTGGCGATGGAGCCGCAGCCGGCGAAGGCGGAGCCCGCGGCTCGCCGCGGTATCCCCTTGGGCTATGACAACTTTGCGGTGCGAGCGATGGGCTGGAATGCCCGGCAGCTGGTCGATCATGCTGACACGCTCAACTGCGACTCGCTCTTCATCACCGACTTCGGTCCGTTCGAAGGCCGCTACGACGATGCTTCGTTAACCGAGCTCCGTCGTTACGCGAGTGATCGTGGGGTGGCCATCGTGCTGGGCAGCTGGAGCATCTGTCCGGGCTCAGGCACCTTTAAGAAAGACTGGGGAACGGCGGAGGAGCACCTCGCCCTCGGCATCCGCATGGCCAAGGCGTTGGGGTCGCCGGCGTTTCGGGTCGTGCTCGGCAACGGTGCTGATCGACTCAGTGAGGGTGGGATAGCAGCCCGTATCGATGAGACGGTGGCGGTGCTCAAAGCGGTGCGGAGCAGGGCGGTGGATGCAGGTGTGAAGATCGCCGTTGAAAATCATGCAGGCGACATGCGAGCTTCGGAGCTGAAGGGTCTGATCGAAGCGGCTGGTTCCGACTTTGTGGGTGCCAACTTCGATTCAGGGAATGCCTGCTGGACGCTCGAGGCCCCGCTTGAGTCCCTAACGGTCCTCGGGCCGCTCGTGGCTACCACAAGCCTCCGCGACACGATGCTCTGGGAGAGCGAGCAGGGCATCACAGCCCAGTGGACCGCGATGGGTGATGGCTGCGTCGATCTCTCTGCCTTCTTCGATCACTTCGCTGCGACCTGTCCGGGTGTCACCGTGCACATCGAAACTATCTCCGGCTTTCCTCGCGAGATGAAGCTCTTCGATGCTGAGTTCTGGAAGGCCTATCCAGAACTCACGGCCGCGGAGCTCGCTCCGTTTCTCGCCCTCGCGCGGAAAGGAACGCCGATCGAGCCTTTCCGCTTGCCCGAAGGCCCGGCCCGTCGCGAGGCAGAGCAGCAGTCGCAGCTTGCCGAAATCGAACGGAGCATCCGCTACTGCCGCGAGACCCTCGGCCTCGGCGTGCGAACCTAGCGGACACGCCGCTGCGGCCGAGCATCGCGTGGGCAGGCGGTCTGCCTCGAGCTGAGTGCGGTCAGGCCGGCTCAGCATCACCACGTAGGGCCTGTTCCAGCTGCGGCACGATCGCCAGGAGTCGGCGATGCCGCCGGTAGCCCGAGGCGAGGGTGGCAACGGCCTCAGGCTGGGGTGTGAACCGCTGCGGCGTGCCGGTGGCATGGGCGGCAAGGTGCTCAGACCATGAGATCGCCTGGCCGGTGAGGCGGGCCTGGCGATACTTCGCCATCAATGCGGCGCCGTAGGCCGTGCCCTCGTCCGCCCCGTCGAGCACCGTGACTGGCGTGTTGAAGACGTCGGCCAAGACCTGACCGAGGGCGGCTGTCTTGACGAGGCCTCCGGAGAGGAGGATCTCGGTGCGGGGAAACCCCTGCTGGTCGAGCTCGTCGCAGCCCACCCGCAGGTTGAACATTGTGGCCAACAGCATCGCCTTGGCGGTGTTGCCGGCTGAGGCGTTATCTGGGTTGAGGCCAGCCACGAGTGCGGTGCCACCGTGGGAGACACCCACGCCCGGTTCGTCATCCATGAAGGGTAGCGCGGCGAGGCCTCCGCAGTCGTCTGCAGCATCGACCACCTGTGGCATGACCGCATCGAAGCCCTGCGGTCCGCCGAGCATCTCGACCATCGTGTTCATCGCAGTGGTGCCGTTGCGGATCCAGACCATGTTGATCGGGCGACCATCGGGAGCACAGAAGTGATCGATCGCCTGCGAGACGCCCGTGAACGGCTTGTCGCCGACTGCATTGGCCACGACGCTCGTGCCAAAGCTCATCGCCACCATGCCAGGCTCGGCAATCAGCGAGCCAGCCAGAGCTGCGGGCTGGTCACCTTCGGCAGGAGCGACGGGGGTGTTTTCCGGCAGGCCAAGGAGAGCGGCTCCTTGCTGGTTGAGCGTGCCACCATCCTCCCCAACAGATCGGACGACGGGGAGCAGCGAGGCGAGCGAGCGGCCGCAGCCGGTGGTCAGCGTGTCGTAGGTGGCGAGTCGCGCCGCGTCGTAGCCGCCGGTGGCCTGATCGATCGGAAACATGCCTGACGCATCGCCCACGCCGAGGTTCCAGCTGCCGGTGAGCCGCCAGGCGAGCCATCCGGAAGGCGTGGTGATGTGGGCCACCAGGGCAGCGATCTCAGGCCGGTTGCGGACGGTCCAGAGCCAGCGGGTGCCGGTCATTCGCTTGGGGCACTTCACGCCCAAGGCCTCAGTCAGCTCATGGCCTTCGGCCTCGTTGCGGCCATCGCACCAGAGCCTCGCTGGGGCCACAACCTCGCCGGCCTCGTCACAGAGCACCTCGCCGTGCATCTGTCCGCAGAGGCCGACTGCGAGCACCTCCATCTCAATGCCTTTGTCGGCCAGCTGCTGCCGTAGGTCGGCCATCGCGGCCTGGAGGGCGGACTCCCAATCAGCCGGACGCTGTTCGTAGCACTCGGCGGCCAGGCCTGGCACCATCTCGTAGCCGCCCTCACCAGTCGCGAGAATCGCCAGCGACTCGTCGGTAAAGATCACCGACAACCCCTGGGTGCCCAGATCGATTCCCACATAGCCGCGGTGCGTCATCACATCTCCCTGTCAGGTTCTCGCGAGGCTGGTCTGCAAAGCGGTTACTATACGTGCTGGAAGATCAAAGAATGCCCGGCCTGTTGTACGGCAGGCTGCACTGGCCACTCCCACTCTGGCCACTCTTAGCGGAAAGGATGCGTAATGCGGTTGCGAGAACGTCCACAGAGTCTCTCCGCGATGCCGACCAGGCTGCAGCGAGCCGTCGGGATGGCGGTGATGCTTTCGCTCCCGCTCGCAGGCGGTATTCGCCTGGCTGAGTCTGTTCATGCGGCCGACGCCCCCGCGGGTGTGGCGGAGGCCGTGGCGGCGGCGGTGCGGCTGGCGACAGCCGGGCCGACCGGTGGCCAGGCGGGCCTGGCGGCCGATGCCGATCTGGTGGCGGCGATGGAGCCGGCGATGCTCGTGCCCTGCCTGGCGGCCTTCGCCGAGGCGACTCCCGCAGGCGTCAACTGGCTCTCCAGCGGCCTCGACCGGGCGGTGGAGCAGTTGGGCGAGCGGGTGCCGCTTGATGAACTCACTGCTTTCGTGGCCGACGCCGGCCGGCCCGCCCGCGGCCGAGTGCTTGCCGAGCGATGGCTTCGCAGCCGTGCACCGGAGCAGGCCGCCGCCCTCCTCGACAGCATGCTCAGCGACCCGGCCCTGCCGCTGCGGCGGGCGGCGATTGAGAAGCGGCTCGCCGCCGTGGCCGATGCTGCTGAGCCTGAGCAGCTGGCCGTGCACCGCGAGATGCTCACGGCTGCCCGCGACGTCGATCAGGTGCAGGCGATTGCCGCCTGGCTGCGGGAGCATGGCGATGCGGTTGATGTGTCGGAGGTGCTCGGCTTTGTGAAGCAGTGGCGGGCCAGCGAGGCTTTCGACAACGTCGGCGGCATCGGTTTTGCCGCGGTCTATCCGCCGGAGGAAGCGGCGGCGGCACCCAATGTGGCTGATTGGAAAGCAGTGACTGCCGAGGGCGACGGAGGCGAGGTCGATCTCAACGCGGCGATCGGCACCCGCAAGGGCGTGGTCTCCTATGCCGTGGCTGAGGTCGATATGCAGCGAGGCCGCACGGCTGAGGTGCGGATCGGCAGCCCGTGTGCTGTGGTCGTCTGGATCAACGGCGAGAAGGTAATCGACCGCGAGATCTACCATGCTTCGGAAGCCATCGATCAGTACGTCGGTGAGGCGACGTTTCGAGCTGGCACCAATACGGTCTTGGTGAAGTGCTGCCAGAACGAACAGACCGAGTCGTGGGCGGCCGACTGGAAGTTTCAGCTCCGCATCTGTGATCCCCTCGGCACCCCACTGGGAGTTCAGCCATGAGTGCAACCACGCTTCTTTCCGGCTTCTTTCGTCGTCGCTGGGCGGCTACCGCAGCGGCGGGCCTGCTCATCGGGGCCGTCGCCCCGGCCGTGGCCGGTGACTGGCTGGGCTTCCATGGCAACGACGGCTCGGGTGTTGCCCAGACGCCGATTCGCCGCACCTGGACCGCCGATGAGGGCATCGCCTGGAAGGTCGATCTGCCCGGTCGCTCGGTGGCCAGCCCGATCGTGGTGGGCGACCTCGTGGTGGCGACGGCCTCCAGCGGACCCAAGCAGGATCAGCTGCACATCGTGGCGGTCGACCGCGAGACCGGCGAGCTCCGCTGGGAGCGGATCTTCCAGGCCACCGGCCGCACGCTCTGTCATCCAACGAGTGCTGTCGCTGCCTGCACGCCGGCGAGCGATGGTGAGCGGATCGTGGCGCTCTATTCCTCGTGTGATCTCTTCTGCGTCGACCTCGAAGGCCGGCTGCTCTGGCAGCGAAACCTCGCCGTGGAGCATCCCCGCGCCGGTAACGACGTCGGTATGGGCTCAAGCCCGCGGATCATCGACGATGCGGTGTTTGTGCAGATCGACTGCCAGGGCGATGCCTTCGGCTCGGCGATCGATCTGGCCACTGGCGACGATCGCTGGAGCGTGACCCGGGCGAAGATCGCCTGCTGGGCCAGCCCACTTGAGGTCGATCTGGAGGGGCAGGGCACCTGCGTCTTGATGCAAAACCCGCGCGGCCTGGAGCTGAGGAGGGTGGGCGATGGTACGGCGGTCTGGCTCTGGGAAGGGGATGTGGGCGGCATCCCGATGGCGGCCACGGCCGATGGCCTGATCTACGCCCCGACCAATGGCGTGGCGGCCCTCGACCCAACGGCCGAATCGGGCCGTCCGCAGTGGCAGCAGCCGAAACTCTCCTGCGGGATCTCAAGCCCGGTTGTGTTTGGCGACGCGGTGGCGAGCCTCAACCGCGGCGGTGTGCTCGTGGTGGCTGATGCGGCCGACGGCTCGGTCCGCAAGCAGGTGCGTCTCGCTGGCACCTTCTGGTCGAGCCCAATCGTCGTGGGCGACACGATCGTGGCGGTCAACATGGAGGGCACGACGTTTGTGGTGGAGGCCAGCGGCGACTACGCGATCCTCGCCAAGAACGAACTGCCCGGCAGTTTCCCTTCCACCCCGGCGGCCGCCGACGGCAGCCTCTACCTGCAGTCCGAAACCGCCCTCTGGAAGACCGCGGCAGCGGAGTGAGGCGGATGGGACGGTGGAAGCTCGAGGAGCGTTACGAGTTTTTCGCCACTGTGCTGATGCCTGAACTGCCGCAGGAGTCTGCGGCGAAAAAGTCCAGCGACGAGACTCCTGCCGCCCCGCAGCCGGTGGGGCCGTTCGGGGAGCCCAGTTCTGCTCCACCGGGCGTTCGCTTCGGCATCCCTGCCTTCGCTCACTCGAGGTATCTCGCTTTCGCCTTCCAGGCTTCGCTCGAAGACCCACGCCGGTGTTGCAGCACCGAGCTTCCCCTCACTCGTCGATTGGGAGGCAGCCGGACCTCTCGTACGCAGCCACTCTCCACCAAACGGCTCCGGCCTCCTGATCGAGCCAGCACCACCACAGGCTGACTCGATCAGGAGGCCGGACGTTGTGTTTGCCTTGGGCGGCTTGGGCAGAGGCGACACCACCACAGGTCACCCCTGCCCGAGCCGTCTCGGGGCA
>JADHNY010000022.1 GCA_016779265.1 Pirellulales bacterium
TGGTCTCGCATCAGCACCACCATCTCAGCGGTTGCAGGAGTGGCCACGACTTCGCTGTGCCGGCCAGGGAGAAGCCGGAGCGTCTGTCGCGACACATCAGGCAAGAGCGTGTCGTCTGCAGCGGGCTGGTCAGTTGGCTCTATGGGCTCTTCCAGATACGCAAACCGCTCCGCTAGGTCTGGCGGCAGGGGCCACGGCACGAGGCCCGCCCGCAGCCCGTTGGCGGCAAGACGTTCCCGTAGGTCGCGGGGAAGTTTCTGCTCATCAACAGACGCCCATAACTGATCAACGACCAGTGGATCGTCGATCGAGTGACGGACCCAGCGGGTCTCCAGTGGGAGCGTGCGAACTTCGGTGCGCGGCGAGGTGTCGGTGATCTCAGGTGGCTGATTGGACGACCAGCCGCTGGTGATCAGCGAGGCGCAGCCGGTGAAGCTGACCAGTCCGGCGGAGACAGCAGCGGAGAGCAGCAGTGGCGCGGCAGGCCGAGAGCCTGCCCAACGACACCGTGAGCGGTGAGAACGCGACTGTGTGGGCGGCAATGAACAGGCCATGACACCGATGGTGAGGCGGGCGGGTGGCGGAGAGTAGGGAGCCTGCTCTCAGCGGTCAACCTGGGCACGCCACTGGTGTCGCTGCTAGCTCACCGCCCTGACAGCATTGGTAAACAGGGCAAGGCCGACCCCGTTGCGGCCGCGTGCCTCGGTCGAGCCCGCCAACGCAGGATGCTGGAGTGCGTCGAGGAACCGCTCCGGGTGTGGCATCAGGCCTAAAACACGGCCGGTCTCATCGCACACACCCGCCACGTCTGCTTCCGAGCCGTTGGGGTTGCCGCTGCTGCCGTCGGGGTTGAGGCCGTAGCGAAGCACGAGCTGTCCGGAGGCCTCCAGGGCTGTCAGGGTTTCGGGGGACCGGCTGCGAAAGCGACCTTCGGCATGGGCGACGGGGAGTTCCAGCTTGCCGAGGCCGTCGAGAAAAACGCATCGCGAGGGACGGGTCTCGAGATGAACCCAGCGATCGATAAACCGCCCAGAGGTATTGGCCGCGAGCGTGGCCTGTGGGCCGATCGTGGGCTCATGCAGCAGCAGCGAGGTCTGCAGCAAGACCTGGAAGCCGTTGCAGATTCCGAGGATCAGCCCACCTCGGTCGCGAAAGCGTTCCAGCGCGTCGGAGAGAAAGGTTCGAAGCTGTAAGGCGAGGATGCGGCCGCTGGCGATGTCGTCACCGTACGAGAAGCCACCAGGAATACAGAAGATCTGATACTCATCCAGCAGGGCTGGCCGCTCGGCAAGTGCCTGGATGTGAACGCGACGAGAGATCGCTCCAGCCCGCTCGAAGGCAAACGCGGTCTCGTGGTCGCAGTTGGTGCCTGGGGCCCTGAGGATCAGAGCACGTGGAGAAAGCATGGCGACAGCCGCAGGTGCGGGTCCTCGATTCAGGGAATACGTGTGTCGTGAAAAACTAGGAGGTGGTGAGACAAACAGCCGAGATGCACCGGCGGCACTCAGCCGCAGTCGAGACTCCGCCATGCCGCGGCTGCAGCCGCCAGCGGGACAGCGGCACGTTGACCACCGTCGACGCCCATCATGGTGACAGTTGGCTTGCCCACGCGTGGGTCGAGTTCGCAGGTCTCGCCACAGCACGCATGTGGTATGCCGGCAACGACGGACTCAAAGGCAACGGCATGCTCCTCCGAGACTTCGCAGAGGAATCGAGCGGGCGACTCGGCGGTCGCCAGGACCACATCCCGCGACAGACCGGTGAGCCCTGCTGCAGAGCCAAGGTCGCACGGCACATCGGCCAAGCGAATGCGGCAGCCAACGCCGCCGGCAATCGCCATCTCTGCTGCAGCGGTGATCAGACCGCCGTCCGACAGGTCATGGCAGGCTCGCAGCAGCCCAGCTTTGGCAGCGGCATGAATCGCAGCGAACGTCTGTCGGATGACGTCGGTATCGACCTGCGGCACCTCACCTCCCTCGGTGAGCCCCAGCAGTTCCGCCTGACTTCCAACGAGATCGGCCCGTGTGAGACCGAGGAGGTAGAGGCGGCTGCCAGCACCACGGATGGCCGGGGAGAGCACGTTGTTGACGTTTTCAACCTGGCCGAGAGCTGTAGCCAGGAGGGTGGGTGGGATCGAAAGCTCTTGAGGCTCTCCCGCTTCGTTTTTCCAAGCGAAGACGTTGTTGAGACTGTCTTTGCCGCTGACAAACGGAGCCGAGAGGGCGATGGCGACATCCTGGCAGGCACGGCAGGCCTCCACGAGCGAGCCCAGGCCTTCCTCGCTGCGGGTGTCGCCCCAGCAGAAGTTGTCGAGCAGGGCGATGCGGGAGGGGTCGGCGCCTGTGGCGACCACGTTGGCCACAGCCTCCACAATCCCGCCGGCAGCCATTTGGTAGGGCGCCACGCGGCCGAGTCGATGCCGCAGGCCCACGCCGAGCACCACGCCACGATCACGGCCGAGCACGCCTCGCACCACCGTGCCGTCTGCCGGACCATCTCCTCGGCCAGTCAACGGCTTGAGCACACTGCAGCCCTGCACCTCATGGTCGTACTGTCGGATGATGCCTTCCTTGCTCGCCACGTCTGGAAGGGCGAGGAGATCCACCATCGGCTTGGCGAGGGCGTTGTCACTGCCGTCGTCTGGGCAGTGCACCACCAGCGGAGCGGTGGCGGGCGTCTCCCAGCGTCCAATGAGAGTGTTCTCCGGACGTCCATCGTGGAGGAAGCGGCAATCGAGTTCGCCTGCCGTCTTCCCTTCCCATTTCAGGACAAGTGAACCGTTACCTGTGAAGCGGCCGATGGCGATCGCCTCAACCTGCTCCTCGGCAGCGATGGCCGCCAGCTTTTCCCAGCATGCTGGGGGCACTGCAAGCACCATTCGCTCCTGAGCCTCCGAGATCCAGACCTCCGTTGCGGAGAGCCCGTCGTACTTCAGTGGCACCTGATCGAGGTCGACCTCAGCGCCGAGTTTGGCGCCCATTTCACCCACGGCACTCGAGAGCCCGCCGGCTCCACAGTCAGTGATTGCCGAAAAGAGGCGTTGCTTGGCGGCTTCGAGCACAAAGTCGGTGAGCGTTTTTTCGTTGATCGCGTGTCCGATCTGGACAGATCCCCCAGACTCGGTCTCACTGTCGCTGGACAGTTCGATGCTAGAGAAGGTCGCGCCATGGATGCCATCACGGCCAGTGCGGCCGCCAGCGACCACCACCAGATCGCCGGGCTGTGGCTCCGTCTCCGCAGAGTGGCGTGGCATGATGCCTACCGTGCCGCAGAAGACCAGTGGGTTGCCGAGGTAGCCAGGCTCAAACGCGACGGCGCCTGCGATGGTGGGAATGCCCATCCGGTTGCCGTAGTCGCGGACACCGGCGACCACGCCCGAAAGCAGACGCTTCGGCTCAATGACACCGGGAGGCAGTTCGGCAGCTGGCGTATCGGGTGGTCCCACACAAAATACATCGAGGTTGGCAATCGGTTTGGCGGCTCGACCCGTGCCAAGCACATCCCGAATCACACCACCCAGGCCAGTGGCCGCGCCACCGTAGGGTTCGATTGCAGAGGGATGGTTGTGAGTCTCCACCTTCACGCAGATATCGTGATCGCCATCAAACCGGACCACGCCCGAGTTGTCGCGGAAGACACTCACGCACCAGTCGGCCGCCCCGAGGTGTCCGCGGATCGTCTGGGTCGCCGCAAACACCGTTTCCTTGAGCAGGTTGTCGTAATGCACGGGCCCGTGAGGGCCTGTGTGGTCGACGCCACTGGTGAGCGTCTTGTGGCAGCAGTGCTCACTCCAGGTCTGCGCGATCGTCTCGAGTTCGATCTCCCAGGGATCGCGGCCGAGGCTTCTGAAATGATTGCGAACAGCCACCAGCTCGGCAGGCGTGAGGGCGAGGCAGCGATCGCGACTGAGCTGAGCAAGCCCAGCATCATCGAGCCCTTCAAGGCTGATCGACTCTTGCGAGAAACTCCAGTTGCGACCACCTGCGATTGAGTCGAGCTGCAATCGCCCCACGACCACTTCGTGGATCGCGTCGCTTGCCAGGACTCGCCAGGCGAGCTGCTCCGCACGGGTAGCATCAACAGCCGGCGCCCAGACCGTGGACAGAGAGCGGACCGCCTGTGGCGTGAGCCCTAAGAGGGTAAAAGCCTGGCGGGCCGTCTCCGCTGCGGGATCGGTGACTCCGGGCCGCGGCAGCACATGGACGGCAGTCGTGAGACCCGGGAAAGGAGATTCCTGAGGGTCGTCCATGCTGCGGATGGCATAGGTTTGACTGACTGGGTCGATCAACACTCCCTCGGCGAGTCGCACGATGTCGTCCCGTGAGAGCTCACCCTCGATCAGCCAGCCACGGGCTGTGCGGGCGGCCGACCAGTCGGCCGGGTCGATGGCGGCTGCAGCAGCAGCAAAGGAACGGGAGGCGTGGTCGTCGCCACGATCCTTTTGCCAGACATCAACTTCCCAGAGCATTCCGCTTGTCCTTAGCAGTGGTGAGCAGCTTCACCAGCCGGCGGCGATCACCAGCTGCGAGTGCATCGAGCATGCGTTGTGTAAAGCCGTTGATGCGTTCAACAGCGCGTGTGACCTGTGTGGCGTTGTCCAGCAGGATATCGGCCCAGAGTTCGGCATCGCCGCCAGCGACCCTGGTGGTGTCTCGCCAGCCGCCAGCGGTGAAGCGACGGAAGTCGTCGGGCGTCACCGCAGCGAGCGAGGCTGCGAGCATGTGAGGGGCGTGGCTGGTCGTGGCCAGGATGCGATCGTGGTCGCGGGGAGGCATCACAAAAACAGTGCTGCCGAGGCTGGCCCAGAATGTGCCGATCTGCTCGACATCGTCGTCAGGTGTTGTGGTCGCGGGTGTGACCACAACCACACGGCTGTCGAGCAGTTCGCCGTCAGCGGCGGTGGGGCCACGGAGATGGCTTCCGGCGAGAGGGTGTGAGCCGACAAAGCGTCCGCGGCGACGGGCTCGTTTGCGTTGCCAGCCACTCACGATCGACTGCTTGGTGCTTCCCGCATCTGTGATCAGTGTGCCTTCGGCCACACGGGCGTCCACCTCCTCCAGCAGGCTCGGAATGCTACCAACAGGTGTGGCGATCACCACGAGATCGGCCTCACTGACAGCGTCGAGATCACAGGAGGCGTCGCTGATCAGCTCACGTTGCTTCGCCTCAGCGAGAGAGGCCTCGCTGCGGCCAATTCCGATCACCCGCTGGCAGAGTCGTCTGGCAAGCAGAGCCCGACCAATAGAACCACCGATGAGTCCGACTCCCACGATGGCGACGGTGGACCAGGGCAGCTTCATGGGTTGGGAATGACGATCGAGGCGGGCCAGCCAAGGCCGGACTGTACCACACGCGGGCGACTGATGAGAGCGGGTGGCCTGGAGACCGTGCAGGATCTGCCGATCGGGCGGACTTTTCGCTTTGCGCCGCCGGAAGGTGATGCCAGGATCAGGGAGAGGGCCGAAGAAGGTTCGGGCGAAGGCCGGCTGGCCGTCGGCTGCCCGCAGCCCCAAGAATGGCGTTGGGTCGCGTGCCGAGCGGCCTGCATGCTGTGCCAGCCGTGGTTGTTGCTGGCGGAAGGAGAACGGCGGACATGTGCAGCCTGCGACGAGTTCTGGTGCCACTGCCACCTGTGATCGTGCTTGCAGTGGGCGTGATGGCGTTCGTTGGCCCAGTTGTCAGTGTGTCGGGACTCGCTCGGGGCGAGGAGACGGCCACGGCCTCCCAGGCGGAGTTCATGCAAGCCCGGGGCCTGGTGCGGCACGAAGGAACCTGGCGGACTCCCCAGGAAGTCTGGTTGCTGGAACAGCGAAGTGCCGCCGAGGACGCTCAACGCGACTGGTCGGCTCGCCTGGAGCGGCTCCGTCGTGACGCCCAGGATCCCACGCGGTCGTCGGTGGCAATCGAATCGATTCGTGAGATCGATGATCCGTTGGCAGTGCCGGCGCTCGCAGCAGCGATCGCGAACGATCCGCAGATGCGATGCCGCAACTGGTATCTGGAGGCGCTCGCCAGGATTGGCACACCAGACGCAGTGAATGCATTGGTGAGTATCGGTCTGGATCACGCCGATCCGGAGACACGCATTGCAGCTGTTGAAGAGCTTGCCGTCGACACGCCGGTGATGGCCACGGTTGGGTTTCTCACGGCGCTGCGTGGTCCGGAGAACGCACGGATCAACCGAGCGGCGGCGGCGCTTGGAAGGCTTGGCGATGAATCTGCGGTGCTCCCTCTGGTGGCAGTGCTCGAGACTGAGCACACCGTGATCGATCCAGGTAGTGGCGGATCACTCAGCGCCACGTTTACGCCGGGGCAGGGAGGACTTTCCGCTGGTGGTGGGCCGACGCAGCGACGGCAGCGTGTCCGTAATCAGGCGGTGCTGGAGGCGCTCGTGCAGCTGACTGGCACCAACTTCGAGTGGCGAGCCGATGCCTGGCGGGCCTGGATGGCGGCCCAGCAGAATCCGGACGGGTTTGATCCGCGACGGAGCTGATGTGCATCGAAGCTGACCCCGGCTTTAGCCGGCAGGAAGGTCCTTCGGCGTGCGTCGCAGGATGCGTCGCCAGGCAGCCATCCAGTTGGGGTCGAGCATCGCGAGGGCGACGCGATTTTCCAGGTTTGGCCGGAAGACCACCAGCAGCAAGACCGGGAGATACCAGGCCATAAACAGCCCGCCGTCATGCGCCTTCCAGAACTGGCTACCGAGCAGGACGGCGGCCGAGCAGCTCATCAGTGTGCCGAGGTTTTTCTGCGCCGGCCACATCGCCAGGGTCGAGATCATCACCAGGAAGGCGGCGAGGACTGGCAGACGAAATACCGGATCATTGCCCTCCAACGCCCAGAAGCCTTCAAGCGACACGTTCCCCGGGAAAATCCAGCCGAACATCTGTCGCAGCTGCCCCACAAACACCTCAGCATTTGCGGAAGTCAGCCAGAGCACGATGGCGAGAATGCCAAGGGTGACGAGTACTCCTGACACAAACCTCCGAATCCCTCGCTCCCAGTAGAAGCTGCACCACAGCGGCAGAAGGAACACTGGGTAGTAGCTCGTGCCGATCGCCAGGCCGATCAGCGAGCCGGCAAGAAACGGCCGTCGATAGGCCACGACCGCCCAAAGCAGGAGGGCTCCAGGCAACGCATGGTCGACCCGTCCGGTCATGTTGGCCGTGTAGGGGAGCAGTAGGTAGAGCACGGCCGCTGCGATGCCCAGTCGCAGGTTTTCAAAGTGCAGCCAGCCAATCGCGAGGGTGCCCAGCACGATCGCCAACTGTGACACGATCGCCATCGTGCGGGCCGTCGTTTCGTAGAGGTCTCGGCTGTCTTCGGGTGGCGCGGCCTCGTCCCCATTTGCGTCACTGCCTGGAAAAAGCGTCTGCGTGGAGATCTGAGGCAGAAGAAACAGCAGTGGATACCCAGGACCGAGGCGTGCCAGCTGATCGGCATCGAGCGGCGCGTCCCGCGAGCCCATCCTGGCTGCGTCCTCAGCAACGGCTACGGCTTCAGCCTGTGGTGCCGACCAGATCACGTTGGCCATCAGGAAAATCAGTAGTGACAGGCCCAAGAAGTTGAGGCCACCGGTGCTCAGGTTCGGCTCGAGCAGCGGCCGACGCACCATCACCGAATCAAAAAGCATCCGCACCATGAAGGCGAGGGTGACACCAAAGAGCCAGACGAAGCCCGCCTGCTGCACTGCCGGGTCAGCCTTGAAGCCGCCATACTCCACCGCAAGCAGGCCGGGAGCAAAGAGAATCAGGAGCCCCAGGTCGAGGTTGCGGATGCTCCAGAGCCGGTTGAACTTGAAGAACAACGCGATCGACAGCAGCGACGACAGATAGAACCACGTCGTTGGATTGACGCGGTAGTAGTGAAAGAGGATTTCGCTCATGCCTGCATGGCATCCCGCGTGTGAGAGCTGCTCGTCTCTCTGTTGAGCGTACGCGGGGGAACGACGGATTCAAGGTTTGCGAGTGTGTCGAGGCGTTCGGTGCCAGCTGATCGGCCGCTCAAAACGGCCAGATCAGAGGAGCCAGCGCAAGCGTGACAACCATCACAATCAGATTCAACGGCCCGCCAAACCGCAGGTAATCGCTGAAACGATAGCCACCAGCACCGTAGATCATCAGGTTGGTCTGGTAGCCCATTGGCGTGGCAAAGCCACAGCTCGCGGCGACGGTGATCGCCATCACAAACGGCATGTAGTTCACGTCAAGGTCAGCGGCGGCCTGCCAGGCGATCGGAAACACGAGCACCGCAGCGGCGTTGTTGCTCATCAGCTCGGTAAACAGCATCGCCAGCGCGTACACCGCTGCGAGCACCCAGCGAGGGTCGTTGCCTGCAGCAGCCACGGTCGAGGTGGCGATCGCTTCGGCGAGGCCAGTCGTGTCCATCGCTCGGGCAATACCGAAACTCGCCGCAATCAGCAGCAGTGATTCCCACTCGATCGCTCGGCGAGCTTCGCTGGATGTCAGGCAGCGGGTGGCCACCACCATGCCAGCGGCAGCCATGGCCGCAGTGATCATCGGAACAAGACCAAGCGCCGCCGCCGCCACCATGCCGGTGAGGATGGTGAGGGCAACCCAGGAGTGATCATGCCGGGGTGTGGTGGATCCGTGGACTTCGCTGACGAGATAGAAGTCACGGCTTGATCGCTGTCGTTCGACAAACTGAGGGCTTGCCTCGACGAGCACGGTATCGCCCGGCTCAAGCGAGACATCACCCATCTTCATCCGGAGCCGTTCGCCGTTGCGAGCCACCGCGATCACAACGGCGTCGTAGGTGGAACGAAACCGGCCCTGGCGGATCGTGCGGCCGACGAGGGGGCAGGAGTTCGACACCACCGCTTCCACAAGAATTCGTTCGCTGCGTGGGTCATCCAGTTTGAAGACCTGATCGGTGGCAGGACGCAGGCCACGGATCTTTTGCAGGTCGACGATTGAATCGACATCGCCCACGAAGACGAGCCGATCCCCTTCCTGAAGCCGCTCAGTCGGAGCGACTGCGGCGATCACATGCCCATCACGATCGATCTCCATCAGGAACATGCCGGCGAGCCCTCGCAGGCCAGCAGCTTCAATGGTGCGGCCGACCAGCGGTCCCTCTTCGACCACCATCTCAAGCGTGTACTGCCGAGGGTCGTCAGACTCGCTCATGGCTGGGCGACGATCTTTCAGAAGAAAGCGGCTCGCCGAGAGGATGTAGACGCTGCCGATGGCCAGCAAGGGGACGCCCAGCCAGGTGATGTCAAACATCGCTAACGGCTGCCCCGTCTCGTGAGAGACCAGGCCGCTGACGATCACATTGGTGCTTGTGCCGACGAGGGTGCAGAGCCCACCTAGGACAACCGCGTCGTTCATCGGCATCAGCAGGCGTGACACCGAGAGCCGATTCTTTTTGGCCCAGTCGCGGACCGCCGGCACCATCAAGGCCACCACCGGCGTGTTGTTCATCACCGCAGAAAGGAAAGCGGGCAGTGCCATCACACGAGCCTGCGCCGACGTCAATGAGTTTGGTCTGCCCAGAACTCGCTCAAAGAGCACCGAGAGGGCTCCTGTTCGCTCCATGGCTGCCGCCACCACAAACAGGGCAGCGACGGTGAGCATTCCTTCGTTGGCCATACCACGGAATGCTTCGGTCGGGGAGAGCACGCCGGTGGCAAGCAGCACGATCACGCCCCCGAGCATGGCCATGTCGGGCGATCGCTGCACGAGCAGGATCACTGCCAGCACGCCAAACAGCACAATCGCCGTGAGCGCAGCCGGCCAGGTGGGCGTGGCCGCGAGAAAGGCGAGAGCGTCGGCGAACGGTGCGATCATGTGAGTTTTCTGATCAGCGAACGTGGGTTGAGGAGAACCGGTGAACCGTCATCGTGCTTCTGTCTTTTCCTGGAATCGACGCAGCCATCGCTGGCTCGTATCCTGCGAACGCGGTCAGCCTTTTCTCGGGCGGCGCCAGTCCCGCGACATGCAGGAGAGTACGGAAAACGATGATTGATTCACTTCTCGCCGGCAACGCGAAGTTTCGCCACGACGAATACGCCCCCAATCAGGACTACTACCACACGATTGCCGCCCAACAGAAGCCGAAAGTGCTCTGGATCGGCTGTTCCGACTCTCGCGTGAGTGAAGACATCGTTACCGGTTCACGTCCAGGCACCCTCTTCGTGCACCGCAACATCGCCAACATCGTCGCCTTTAACGACGTGAATATTGCCGCGATTCTTGATTACGCTCTGCTTCACCTGAAGGTGAAAGACATTGTTGTGTGCGGTCATACGCGGTGTGGAGGTATCGCCGCACTCGAGGCTGGATATATCGAAGACTCCTACATCGCAGATTGGCTGTGTGTCGCCTCGGAAGCTCTCGAGAGGACGGAAAAAGCATGTCGCAGGCGTTCAATGACGCACGAGCAAAAAATGGAGCTGCTCGCTCGAGAGAATGTGAAACTTCAGATCCGGCATTTAGAGCACATCGCGATTGTGAAGCGAATGCGGAAAAGAAAGACATGGCCGCGGCTACACGGCTGGCTCTATCGGGTCGAAACCGGTGGCATCGACATCGTCGTGGATGGCAATGCGGCTCCGCAGGCATGAGCTGCTGAGACAGTCGTCTTACTCAGACGGCGGGTCCATCACGCAGCGAAAGCCGATGTGGTTTGTGCCGCTCTCGATGTCGCCCTTGCCGCGTCCCCCTGGGACATATCGTCGACAGTAGCCATCGTGGCAGAGAAAACTGCCGCCCCGTTGCACACGCTTCGGGATGCCAGGCTCCTGCGGATCATGGCTTGTGGAGGGACCGAGGGGGTTGCGGGACTCGCTGTTGGCATAGGTGTCAGCCTGGTACCAGTCGGCACACCATTCCCACACATTGCCCGACATGTCGAAGAGTCCGTAGGCGTTTGGTGCGAAGGAGCCGACAGGAGCAGCAGCGACGTAGCCATCGTCGCGAGTGTTCTCTACCGGAAACCGGCCCTGCCAGATGTTGGCCTGCCAGCCACCGGCACCAGGCTCGTCTTCACCCCAGACATAGGTCTTGGATTCGAGACCACCACGCGCGGCGCGTTCCCACTCAGCTTCGGTCGGCAGTCGCTTGCCAGCCCAGGTGGCGTAGGCCACGGCATCTTCCCAGGCGATCTGCACGACTGGGTGCTTTTCACGATCCTTGATATCGGAGTGGGGGCCCTCGGGATGCTGCCAGTCGGTCTTCTTCACCCAGCTCCACCAGCGGAGATGGTTGTCCAGCGGCACGGGACCGCTCGGTGGAGCGAAGACGATCGAGCCGGGCTCGAGGTTCTCTGCAGGTACACCCGGAAACTTGGCTGGATCGATCGGCCTTTCCGCGACCGTGACATAGCCCGTCTCTTTGACAAACCTGGCGAACTCTTCGTTGGTCACTTCGTGGGTATCCATCCAGTAGCCGTCGACATAGACGCGATGGAGCGGCCGTGCATCAGGAAAGGCTTCATCACCCATGGTGAACCAGCCTCCAGGAATCCAGACCATGCCTGCGGGAGCCTCGCCTCGAGGCTGATCTGTCGCCGGCACACTCGCGGCGGTGTCGTCGGCGATGCACGCAGCCGAGAAAACGCATGCGATGGCTAGGGCAGCGATGAAGAGACACGAGAAGGCCGAAGAGGAGGTGGTCTGGACAGCGATCTTCATCACTCAATCCCCAGGAGAGGAGGCACGGTCGGATGGTGGATTTCTGATCTTACCACCGACAGGCGACGGCTTCTGCCCACCGCCGTCTGGCAGCCGCGGTGGTTACGAGATCTGGCACGTTCGCCGGCGACAGCTCAGGCATGGTGAGCTAGGGTGTCGTGTGCGGGCGGTCGCTCGCCGGCCTCTCCGTGGAAACCGAGCCCGTGCGTCTTTTCCCCTCAGATCGTTTCGAACTGCCGCTGCCAGAGGGGCATTCGTTTCCGATGGCCAAGTATCGGCTGTTGCGAGAGCAGCTTGAGTTAGCAGTGAAGGCCGGCGCTGTCTTCTCATTTCACGAACCACAGGCCGCTTCCTGGGAGTCGCTGGTGCGGGTGCATGACGCCGGCTATCTCGAGCGAGTTTTTCAGGGTGAGCTGAGTGCTGCTGAGGTTCGTCGGATCGGCTTTCCCTGGAGTGAGCAGCTCGTCGAACGATCACGACGCAGCACGGGGGCGGCAATCGATGCAGCACTGGCTGCCGTTGAGGATGGTATGGCTGCGAGCCTTGCTGGGGGCACGCACCATGCTGGAATCGGGTTTGGTGAGGGCTACTGCGTGTTCAACGACACGGCGGTCGCTGTGCGTGAGCTGCAGGCTGCCGGTCGTGTTGGCCGCGCGGCCATCCTTGACCTCGATGTGCATCAGGGAAACGGCACTGCCGATATCTTCTCGGCAGACTCCAGCGTGTTCACCGTTTCGGTTCATGGAGGCCGCAACTTCCCGCTCCGCAAGGTGGCGAGCAGTCTCGATATTCCTCTCGACGATGGTACGGCAGATGAGCCTTACCTCGAAGCGGTGGATCAGGCGACACGGGCAGCCATTGAAGAAGGGCGTCCCGACATTCTGCTCTACATCGCAGGAGCGGATCCTTATCATGGAGATCGTCTCGGGCGACTGGCGGTCTCGGCGACCGCGCTCCTCGAGCGGGATCGGCTCGTGTTTGACGCGGTCATCCGTGCTGGCCTCCCGCTGGCCATTGTGTGCGGAGGCGGCTACTGCGCAGATGTCAGTCAGACCGTCGCGATTCATGCCGCCACCATGCTCGAGGCATCACGTCGGTGTGGCTGATGTCGGTGTGGCTGATGAAGAGGAGGTGTCTGTGGTTGCACGAATGTTGCTGGTCTTGGTGTTGGGGCTTGCCTGGGGGGAAGCGAAGTCAGATTCCCCAAACGTGCTCTTGATCGTTACGGATGAACACAACTTCCGCACGATCGGCTGCTACCGCTCGCTTCTCTCCGCAGAGCAGGCCGAGATGTGGGGGCCGGGGACCGTGGTAACCACGCCGAATCTCGACCGACTGGCTGAGCAAGGAGTGCTCTGCACGCGTGCGTATGCGACGGCACCGGTGTGCTCCCCCTGCCGAGCGGCAATGATCACCGGGCTCTATCCTCACACTGCGGGTGTGCCGACCAACAACTTTCCGTTGCGGGGCGATGTCCCTACGCTCGCGACCATTCTCAACAGTCATGGGTATCGCACCGGGTTTCTCGGGAAGTGGCATCTTGGTGGTGAGGGGAAGCCTGAATGGTCACCGGTGATCGATGGCGGCTTTGAGTTCACGACCTACATGTTCAATCGCGGTCACTGGAAAAAGTTTGGTCTGACTCCCAGTGGCCCCGAGGTGGCTGCCCGTGATGGCAACGGAGAGCCAAGCTACGCCGTGGCAGATGCAACCGGTGAGAGCTACGCCACCGACTTTCTCACCGATCGAACGATAGAGTTTGTCACCGCCGCCGACTCCGCCCCGTTTTTTGCCGTGGTCAGCTATCCCGATCCGCACGGTCCCAACACGGTCAGAAAACCCTACGACACGATGTTTGATTCGCTGCGTTTTTTGCCGCCGCGGACCTACGGACGAGATGACGTGCCAAGCCCTCGGTGGCTCGGTGGCGGGAAGAATCATGCGGTCTTCCGTGGCGAGCAAATGAGCACCTACTTCGGGATGGTGAAGTGTCTTGATGACAACATCGGCCGACTGCTCAGAGCGCTCGATCGCAGCGGCAAACTCGATTCGACAATCATCATGATGACCTCTGACCATGGGGATCTCTGCTACGAGCACGATCGACTCAATAAGGGAAACCCGTATGAGGGATCAGCTCGCGTCCCCTTATTGATCCGCTATCCCAGTGCCCTGGCCGCAGGCCAGGTGTACACGGCTCCTGTTGGCACGGTGGATCTCACCCCAACGCTGCTTGGCCTTGCCGGCATCGAGGCCAACACGAACTTTGAGGGCCGTGATCTTTCCGAAGCACTGGCGCATTCAGAGGCAACGGAAAAGGTGGCCGAGCGTGATGTTCAGGTCACCTTCTTGCGAAATGCAGGCACCTCCGCCAACTGGATCTGTGCCATCGACAGCCGCTACAAGCTCGTTCTTTCAGTGAACGATCGTCCGTGGCTGTTTGATGCAGAACAGGATCCTGACGAACTGCTCAACTTCTACGGCCGGCCAGGCACCGAGGAGGCAACATGGCGGCTCGCAGATGCATTGCAGCGGTATGTGACCGAGACCGCTGACGAGTTTGGTGACCATCCGGCCATTGCAGAGGCGCTGGAGTCGGCGGCGGGCAGGCAGACACTTCCCTGACCGCAGCGGTCAGTTCTATGGGTTGCGGGCGGGCGTCTTCCGCGGCACCCAGGTTTCAGGAGCGTTGAGCATCAGCGGTTCATGAAACACGGTGCGTTGATCCCCCTGGGTCTCCATCCAGGCTTTCAGTTCACGGTGCAGCTGATCGCGGGTGTCGGTGAGGCCAGGCTCGTCGGCAAGGTTTGTCAGTTCGTCAGGGTCTTCCTGCAGATCGTAGAGCTCAAGTGCTGGGCGGCCGTGGTGCTTGGCCACGAGTTCTGCGGCTCGTCCGCCTTGCTTGGCGGCCTCGGTCCACTGTCTGAAGTAGTCGCCGGAGGTTTCTCGCAGGAGCAGGTCAATATGTGTGGTGAAGGCAAACTCTGGATGAAGATTCCAGATCAGCTTGTAGCGGTCGCTGCGAACGCTCCTGCTGGGGTAAACGTTCATCAGACGGTCGCCACTGTGAGTGGTGAAGATGCGATCCCGGTGGGTGTTGGTGCCTGCTGTCAGCAGCTGACAAAACGACTGGCCGTCGAGTGCTGCGGGAGCGGTTCCGCCGCCACTCTCGATCAGCGTCGGCAGGATATCGATCCAGCTCACCATCGCATCGGTGCGGCTGCCGGCCTTGATCTGACCTGGTCGTGAGATCACCAGAGGCACACGGATTCCCTCGTCGTAGAGGTTCCACTTCCCGAATGGAAACTGAGCTCCGTGATCGCTGGAGAAGAGAAACAGGGTGTCGTCAGCGAGGTGGTGTCTGGTGAGCTTGCGGAGTTCACCAAGATAGGCATCGAGGTCTTTGACCTCCTGCAGGTAGCGTGACCGTTGGACCCTGGTCCGTGGCGTGTCGAGCAGTTTCGCTGGCAGTGACAGCTGCTGAGGATCCACGCTCGACTCCGCTGGCCACGGAACATGCGGGTTGGAGACACCCACAAACAGAGCGAGTGGCCGAGGATCATCTCGTGTTTGCAGAAACTGCCGGACTGCCCGGCGGACCTGAGGAATGTTTGAACTCAGGTCGATCGTTTCAAACCCGTAGTCTTGGGCGCTGCGGGCGTGGGCGACCTTGCCAAAGGCAGCCGTGTGGTAGCCGAGTTCGTTGAGCAGCCTGGGGAGCCGGAGTGTGCCTTCGCGAGGAAAGGTGTGGTTTTCTTCCGCTCCGTTCCGTGCGGGCATCAGGCCGGTGAGCAGGGCTGCTCGGCTGGGAGCACAGGATGGGCTTGCCACAAACGCGTGATCAAACGTGAGCCCATCGGCAGCGAGGGCGGTGATCGCAGGTGTGGCGATCGAACTGCCGCCGTAGAGAGGGAGGTCTGCTGCTGAAAGATCGTCCGCAAGGTAGACGACGATGTCTGGCTGACGGTCGGGAGCCGCCATCGCCATGCCGAGTCCCGCCAGCCAACACCAGCCGAAGAGAATGACCCTGGCAACGTGCTGTGAGGATCGCATCAAAGACACTTGCATCGATCGCTTCGCAGTGTGCGGTTCTGAGTGTGGAGTCTGCTGGCCGGAGAGACTGCGTTGCTGGGTGTGCATGCACCGTCAGAGAGCATGCGCTGGCAGGTGAGATCAACTAGCAGATGAGAAGCGTGGCTTCACGCAGGCAGCAGTGCGGAAAGGCCCCCTCTGCATCTCAAGACCCCGCGTGCCTCAAGACCTCAAGAGAACTACCCCCGACAGGATTCGAACCTGTAACCTTCGGCTCCGGAGGCCGACGCTCTATCCAATTGAGCTACGGAGGCGGCAGCACGTGAGTATAGCACCTCGTGCCGCGAGTCTATGGGCGACAGCCGGCTCAGGCAGAGCGACGCAGGCTGCTCTGTCGGTCGAGGTGCCGCGGCCGTGGAAGGCTCTCGTCGCCGGCATCTGCCCGCAGTGTCTTCCGCTCCGTGTCGGCCTCGTTCGGCATGGCGTCCGCCGCCTCACGCCCTTCCTGCAATGACCGAAGCTGACGGTAGCGATTTCCGTAGGAGCCAAACTGCATCGTGGCGATCAGCCGGCCCATAAGCATCGGTAGGGAGCCGAGTGGGAGTGTGACAAGAGCGTGTCGCAGCACCACAAACAGATGGGCGACCAGCAGCGGAAGCAGCGGGCGACCAGCGACCGAACGCCAGAACAGCCGTTCTGCAGCGAGGCCTTCTTGGAACCTGCTGCCTGTCTCAGCCATCGGTCCGGCAATGACGATCGAGCCGGTTTCCACCGTCGTCTGACAGCCAGCCACATCGAGGGCGATGGCGAGGTCGGCATCTGCCAGGCCAGCTCCACAGCAGGCTGCAAATCCAGGGCCAGCGGCGGTCAGTGTGTCTGCCCGCCAGAAGCCCGCGTCGATCAGTGGGCCAGCGATCCGGCCCTTACGAGGACGATTCAGAGACGCGATGCCCAGCGAGACGGCCGCAATGCTGGCACGCGATGAAGCGGGCACACGAACCCGCCGGAGTCCACCGCGTGAACAGGTCATCCCAACGGCCACCACCCGATCATGGTCTGCCTCGGTGACCGACAGCGGAATCACAGCGCTGATTGCTGGATCAGCAAACCGTTCGACGGCGAGATCAGTCCAGCCGGGAGTTGCCTTCCAGCCGGCCGAGAGGAGATGAATGATCTCGCCTGATGCCGATGAGATGCCGAGGTTGATGCAGCCAATCGGGCTGGCATCGGCGGGTGCCCGCACAAAGGTCACCTCGTCACGGAGGTTCCAGGGATCGTCGTACTCGCAGGCGAGGGCGACGATCACCTCGCAGCTGTCGGGCCGGTTCTCAAGGACACTCAGAAGTGTCTCTTCAAGTGCATCAGCACCGTTGACCGCAGGGATCACGATTGAGAGTCGCGGTGACTCATTGACCAAACGAATCGGGGCAGAGGGGTGCATGGCTAGAGGCCCGCAGGGTTCACCAAGAAAGATCGAGACCCGTCATGCAGACAGCCGGTTCGGCACAGTCGCCACGAAGCGACTCGTCTGGCTGCGTCGGGCTGAGGAAGTCTTAGGCGGCTGCACGATGCGGCTGCATTTCGGCAAACAGGTTGACCGTCTGCAGCATCTCGCCGTCCGCGTCATAAAACTGCAGGATGCCAATGTCGATCAGCCACATCGCAAACATGTCAGCAACACGGTAGCAGCGTGCAGCACAGTGGCCCCGATCGATGCGGACGTTCTCTTGAATGTCCGATACTTCCGCCAGCGACGCACCGAGGTCGATGAAATACCGCGTGACCAAATGCCGCACGTCAGCGGCGTGCATGTGCAAACGCATAAGATGGCAACCTCCAGTTGCTTGTGACCAACCGACGTCCTGTCGAGATCGTGAGGGGGCGGGAGTGTAAGGAGCCTTCAGAACTGTCGAAAGATGGCTTTGACTGCCACACGCCGACCAACCTCATCAGAGACATCGGCTTCCCAGACCTGCGGGAATCACCAGTTCGAGGGCACACTCTCCAATCCGCATCAGGCTGCAGCTTCGCCCATCTTGCCTGATCGCGCTGCCTCCCCACTGCTGCTGCCAGCCCACCACACCGGAGAGAGCCTGGTTTTACAGACGTGTGTTCCACGCCACCGACTCGTAGCGATCGGCGAGGAGTTGTGTGACCAGGCTGGAATCGCAGGGAGGGGCGACGGTGCTTGCCTGGAACGCGTCACGGACAAGCTGTTCAAGTTGCGATTGTCCCTGCCGTAGGTTGGCCAGAAATGAAGTGTGTGGTCGGCCGCCGCGGTAGGAGGGTTCGCGTGGTGGGTGTCGCAGCAGCTGCATCGCCGCGTCGATGTCAAAGTCATCAAGCAGTGTGCCGTGGTAGAGCACGGCATGTTTTCGCACTCGCAGAGCATTGCCAGAGACCTTTTGTTCACCGACGGTGAGATCGCTGGTTCCCTGTCGCGTCACCGGAACACCTGCTGTGGCAAACGCTTCGCAGAGCGGGCTCAGCGTGGTGGCATGCAGTGTATCGACGCTCGGCATGTCGTATGGATAGGGCGTGATGACCGACCACATCAGACAGCCAGGGCCGAGGACGACCGTCGCACCACCTGTGGGACGGCGAACGATCCGCACGCCTGCGGCATGGCAGGCGGCTCGGTCCACCTCTTGTTCAAGTCGACTTGACGACCCCACCACGACAACCAGCTCGTCGGCCATCCAGGTCCGCACAGTGCGGTGTGTGCGGAGTCCTCGTTCTGCTTCATCGAGCACTGCTTCATCAATCGCCAGCTGCTCCTCGACCGATGCCGGAGAACTCTCCAGCCAACAGCTCAGCAGTGGGGGCTCTGTGGCGGCTGTGACTGGGGTGGCTGACGCGAGTGTCGCTGGACTGGGACGTTGACGCATGAATACACCCACCTAGACTTTCAGACGAGACGATCGATGAAACAGTAGCAGCACGGGAGCCGTATGAACGCTGGTACCGAGCCCTCAGGTCCTGACTCGACCGCGGCGACCCCGTCTGATCCAGGTCAACTCTCCGCCTCACCCGCCGAAGAGGCTCTGGCCCGTTCCGGCGGACGACCCACCGCGGACGACATGCTGCCACCTGTTGAGCCGCCCTCGGCCGGCTTCTTGGTGCAGCTGTTTCTCGTGCCCGGTGTGATCGTGGCCATCATCGTCGGAGTCTGGCTGACGTTCCACTGGTTGGCCCATCTTGGCAACGATCCGCAGGCCTATCTGCGGACTCTGCGACGTGACAGCGAGGGACGCTGGCAGGCGGCGTTGAACTTCGCCAATGACCTGCGTGGGCCGGGCGGGGAGACGCTCAAAGCAGATGCCACGCTGGCGACTGAGGTGGGGAATGTGCTCAACGATGAAGTGGCCAAAGGCCGCACCAATGAGCAGTCACAGCGTCTCAAACTGTATCTCTGCCGAGCGCTTGGCGAGTTCGCCGTTCCAGAAGCTGTGCCACCGCTGGTGTCGCGGGCAGCTGACCTCACGGACCTCGAGACGGCTCGAGCGGCTGTGGAGGCGCTCGCTGTGCTGACGACCAACCTCGCGGTAGCAGGACAGATCGCTGCAGATCCCCAGCAGGTGGTCGAGGTGGTTGTGGCGGCGTCGAAAAGCGATGACAAACAGCTGCGTGGCTCTGCGGCATTTACGCTGGGCATCGTTGGCGGTGAGGCCGCGGTCGAGCAGGGAGCTGTTCAGCAGCTGGTGATGCTTCAGTCGGATGCTTCTGAGGACGTTCGCTACAACGCTGCGACGGCGCTGGCCCGGCTTGGTCGTGACGAGGCGTATGAGACGCTCGCGGAGATGCTCGCGCTTGAGGATGTTGATGCCGGCCCCGACGAACAGTCGCAATCCGAACGCTACAAGCGAGCGCTGGTGGTGGTGAACGCCCTGCGGGCGGTGGCCTTGCTTGTGGATGCAACCGGAGCCTCACCTCCGGACGGGATCGTAGCTCGGGTGGAGGAGCTGAAGGATGATCCAGTTTCTGACGTAAAGGCCGCAGCTTCCGCCGTGGTGGAACGGATTCAGCGGGAGGCGTCGGCGTCGGTGGGCAGCGGCTGGCGGCGGGCGGCTTGACCGTCGGCTTGCCACCACTGTCGGCCAGTGAACCACGACGAGGTGGTCACGACGTCGGTGGCCCGGGGCCTGGGCAGCCTACGCGCTAAAATACTCGTCGAGGGCGTCTCGCAGCACCTCGGTATCCGCCGCCAGACCAGTCCACGCCTGAAAATCGATGGCTGCCTGTTCGCAGCGAACATCGAGGCCGTCGACGGTGCAGCAGCCGTGGTGTTTGGCAGCAGCGATCAGCGGTGACACCTGCGAGGCGACCAGCAGATCAACGACAATCATGTCGGCCCGCAGCCCCTCAATCTTCGCCGCCTGGGTGGCGTTGATCGGTCCGGCAGCGACGAGAATCTTGACGTCGGCCGGGATCTTCAGACGGTCCTGCCAATGGCAGGCGGCTACGGGAGCGGCCTCCAAGCCTGCGACGGCCTCGGCGGCAGCGGAGAGGGCTTCCCGGTCACTGTCTGCGAGGATCACCACGCCAGCCTTCCCGAGCGTCAGTTCCAAGGCGACGGCCCGCGCGGTGGCATCGGTGCCGAGCACCAGAATGCCCTGATCGGCAGGTTCGATATGCAGGCGAATGGCCTCCACAGCGCCACGACCCTCAGTCATATCGCCGAGGAGTTTCCCCTCACGAAAGTCGATGCGGCTGACGGCGGCTGTGAAACTCGCAGCGGGCGAGGATTCATCGACGAGCGTTGCTGCGCGTTGCCGCAGGGGCCCGGTCAGCAGGCAGCCACGAAAGCCCATCGCGATGGCACCCTGCAGCGCCTGCTCGACAGACGACTCAGGGACATCACAGGTGAGAAACCGCCAATCGAGTTCAGCGGCCGCGAGGGCACGCTCAAAAAGAAACTGCGCGGGCTGTCCAGCGGCAGGACAGCCAAACAGGGCAGTGATCGCGGGAATGGCGGATTCATTCATGGCGGCCCTATCAGAAGGCCTCGGCTAGCCAATCGCCAACCCCAGACATTTTAGGGCTTCTTTTCCACCGTTCTGGCCTCCGCCCGCAGGGCGGTTAGCAGGCGAGGTGGGTCACGGCGACAAACCGCGGGTCAGAGCGAATCGGGTCGAAGTCCGGCTCCACCTGGGTGAGATCACGATAGCGACGGTCGAGCGCGATCGCTTTGGTGAGGTGTTCAATCGCGGTCGGGACCTCGCCTGCAAGTGACAGGTAGCAGGAGAGGTTGTAGTGCAGGATTGGCTGTCGCGGGCTTGCCTGAATGCCGATGCGAATCTGCTCGATCGCCTCGTCAAGTCGGTCGAGTCGTTTTAGGCACCAGCCGATTCCCAGCCACGGCTCAGTTCGTTTTGGCACCGCCGCAGCCGTGCGGCGAAACAACGGCAACGCTGCCTCAAACTGGCCCAACGCCCTCAGCGTCTCCGCTTCGAGCAGCATCGTTTCGGGCTCATGCCTCAACGGCGGCTCGATGTTTTCAAGAGTCTGCAGCGCGTGTTCAAGCACTGTGACCGACGCCGGTGGCACCGGCTGATCTGGTTCAAGCAGCAACTCCCCGAGTTCAAGGAACCCGGCCGCTTGACGGAGCAGGTGTTGCTGACAAACGGGATACATTGTGGTGCTGCTGCTGGTGTGACGTGGAGCAAAAGGCAGGGCTGGGTTTCCGCCCAGACCACTGAGTTTACCGTTCTTGTTGGGGGTGCCCACTCGGTTTTCGTGCTGAAGTGCGTCGCCAGTTCACGCGGCCGTCAGGCCACAATCACGGCATATCTCGAGCGTCAGCTGCGTGTTTTGCCGGCTGATTTCCTTACGAACGGTAAGTGGATTCGGTTCGTTTCGCCCGTTTTCTTGTCTCCGCGATTTTTTTGTACGCGCCGCTCCTCACGCCGGCCACTTATAGAGCGGGTGACCAGCCCACGAGTTCCCCCAAGGGCTCCGCGAGCCCGTCGGTGCGGCTCGGGACATATGCGAGCAAAACAGCAAGCAAAACAGTTGGAGAAATGCGATGCGGCTGACCCTACGAACCCTGTTGGCCTGGCGAGACGGCCTGCTCACCGGCACCGAGCAGGAGGAACTCTCGGCAAAGGTGACTGACGGGAGTGTCGCCAAGGGCCTGCTCGATCGGATGCAGGCCGTGGAGAGCCGAACCGACATTGAGGTCCCCAAAGTTGAAGGCCGTGGGCTTGCAGCCGACGCCAACACGGTTGCGGAGTATCTCGAGAACGTGCTCCCTTCAGACAGGCTTGAGGCGTTTGAACGGATATGCCTGGAATCGGACAGGCATCTTGCGGAGGTTTCAGAGTGTCATGGCATGCTCGCTGAAGCCCCAGCGAACCGCGGCGATCGTGGAGCGTCTGACGAGACTCTCGTGGCCGCGGTTGCGGAGCGGCTCGCCGGGGGATTGGTGGAGCCGTCGACCACAGACGCTGTTCCCGATGGAATACGACGGCAGCCAGCAGCTCCACGCAGTCGCCGAGGAGAAGAGGAGCTGCCTCCACAGATTCGACTGGCCGAGGAGTCTGTCGCCGAGTCTTCGGCTCCGGCTTCACGGCGTGCTGCCTCCAAGGGGTCGCCATGGCTGCAGATGACGCTCGCCGTCTGCCTGCTGCTGATGGTGGGGGGAGGGCTCGGTGTGGTGCTGTGGTGGAATCCGGGCGTTGTCGACAACAGGGATGCTGGAGCTGGTGCTGTCCCGCCGCAGGACGGTCGTGTGGCCGCCGCTCCGCAGCCTGCCACAGTTGAAGATGCCAGCGACTCTGCAGCACTTTCGGAAGTGCCAGTCGATGCGGATGCGGGGGAGCCGGAAGGGCTGCCGCTGGCCGAGCAGAGCGCCGCCGAGGGAGATGCTACCGCTGAAGCAGACGCAGACAGCGGTCCCCCAGTGGCCCGTATTGAGTCCGCAGACGATGTCGGTGACAGCACGAATGTCGGTGATGGCATGGTGGCGGTAGCGGCAGAACCACCCTTGGGAGTTGGACCGACGGTGCCCATGGGGGATGCGCTGGCGATCGCGGCGCCTCTCGCTCCGGCTCCTCCTGCGGCTGTGCCTCCTGAGCCAGCAGCTTCCCCTGCCGCTCCTCTGGCGACCGCCGGGCAGCCGGATGGTCCAGGTGACCCTGGAGTCGCAGCTGTTTCGCAGGCGGGAGTGGTGAATCGCGGGCCGTTGCTGCTGATCAATGAACCCGCCGACCCCGGCGTGTGGCGGGGAGGATTTCAGGGAGATCCGCTCAGTGCAGGGATGCAGCTGCTCACGCCACCCGCTTCCAGCCCAGAACTCAAACTCGGTGGCGTGGTGGTCCAGCTTGCTCCACGTTCCCAGCTGATGCTGCGACCGCGTGAAGACGGGGAAGATGGCGTTGATCTGGAGGTGGTCTTTGGGCGAGCGGTGCTGCGACGGCTGAGTGGAGAGGCGGCGGTGACCTTGCGGGCGGGCCGTCTCCAGTGGCAGCTCACTGGCCCACCTGCAGCGGTTGGCGTTGACGTTGTCCTGCAGCGGAGTCCTGGCGGGGAGCCTGGCGCCGCGAGTATTCTCACCGCCAGCATGACGGCCTTTGAGGGTGACGTGACCTGGCAGCCCTTGGCCAATGCCGTCTCACCAGCAGGCATGCCTTCCGGCGGCATGCTCGCAGCCGGGACGCAGGCTGCCTGGTCGAGTGCTACCGGCGAGACGCTGGTGACACCTGCGGCGGAGATTGCCTGGGACACACTGGCCACCCCAGATCGGCTCTCGGCGTCGGCTCTGGAGGTGTTGACGGAGGCCGTTCGCCGGCAGGATGACGCCGGAGAGGCCGCCCGTAGCCTGGCGTCGGCACGGCGTGTTGAGCTACGGGAGATCGCTGCTGGCACGCTGGCTCTGATCGGTGACTACTCAGCGGCAGTCGCTCTGCTCTGTGCAGACCAGTCTGGCGACCGCCTGGGTGAACGCCGCTGGCGGGCCTTTGAAGCGGAAATTGTGCCACTGGCTCTTGCCCGCGGCGAGAACTCGGCGGAGCGACTCCGGCAGGCGTTTGAAGCAAAAATGCCACCAGACGAGGGGGGGCGGGTCTTCCGCATGGCGGTCGGGTTTTCTGATGCTCAGCTCGCTGCCGGGGCCGATACGGATCTGGTCGCGGCTCTCGCTGATCCACAACTGGTCAGCCGTCGCTACGCTGCCCTGCGGCTGGAGGAGATCGTCGAACCGATGACGCGAGATCGGCTTCGTTATCGGGCCGATGGGGCCGACAGCGTGCGGGCTGAAGGGATGCGATGGTGGGCTGCCCAGCTCGAGAAAGGGCTCATCCAGCGGGTAAAAGCCGGGCAATTGTCCGGGCCCGACGCTGGGTGATATGCTCAGGTGTCACGCTTGTCGGCCGCCCAAGCGCGTGTTCTGGCGGCTGCGTCGGATGTTCGTAGTGGATCGTCGTTTTGCAAATCAACGTCTCCGCCCGTCATGGGCACCTCAGCCCAGCTACACAGTCGAAGATTTCGACGAAGGTTTCCCGTCTGGTGCGGTACTTCAACGGAGTGACCGCCCTCAACGTGACTGTTGACCTTGAGCATCAATCGCTTCCTGCGGTTGAAATCGTGGCATCGGGTGAGCACATGCATGAAATGGTGAGTCACGAAGTTTCGGCCCAGCTGTGGCGAAGCGTTGACGGGGCCGTCCAAAAACTTGAGCAACAGCTGAGAAAACACAAGGAGAAGACCCGGGACCACAAGCACGTGGAAAACACCCGCCGCAGCTAAGCGTTGCTGATGGCAGTGTGGCGTGTACCCTCGGGTAATGACGGCATGAAGTTTTCCGATTTTGTGGCGGTCGATGCGATCCGCTCCAACGTTCAGGCAACCTCCAAAGAAGAGGTGATCCGCGAGATGGCCTCGGCCCTGGTCGAGGCTGGCAAGATCACGCGGGAGCAGCTTGAGAGCATCGTCAAGGCGATCATGAAACGCGAAGATCTCGGGAGTACCGGGATCGGACGCGGCGTGGCCGTCCCGCACACCAAGCATCCCAGCGTGGATCGGCTGGTGGGCACGGTTGCAATCAGCCAAGGCGGGATCGACTTCGAGAGTCTCGATGGCGAGCCTGTCCAGCTGTTCTTTCTGCTGGTGTCTCCGCCCGATCGTCCGGGCGACCACCTGCGGGCGTTGGAGAACATCTCGCGACAGCTCCGCGACGACGCCTTCTGCCGCGATCTCAAGGCTGCTGCTACGCCCGCTGATGTGCAGCATCTGCTTGAAGAGGCTGACCGTCAGGGAGTGGCCACGTAACTGATCATGGACAACACCCCACCGAACGCCGCCGAACCCGTCACCCAGGCTCCTGGGCAGGCTGAGGCTGCGCCGCGAACGCGTGAGGTGACCGTCGGCAGTCCGCAGGGGCTGCATGCTCGGCCAGCCGACCTCGTGGCCCGTGAGGCCCGACGGTGGCAGTCGCGGATTGAGTTTGTGGGTAGCTCGCATCGTGCAGATGGGAAAAGCATTCTCGACCTGCTCTCACTTGCGGCTGCTGAGGGAACTCGCCTCGTCATCGAAGCGACCGGCCCTGACGCAGAGCAGGCTCTGGCTGCCATCGGGCGGCTGTTTGAGCAGAACTTTCACGAATCACAGACAGCTCACGAGTAAGAAACCGTCCGTTTCGGACACAGACCGTTCATAGGAAAGACAGAGAGTTCATCAGTCATCGCTATGCGGGGATGCTGATCGCGGTAACTGAAAGCCTGCGATCTCCTCGACGGTGCGGCCGACTGGTGAACATGGAAGACCGCTTCCGACGTGGAGGCGGTTAGAGATGCCGGCCGGTGCCGGCGGGATCGATCAAGGCCTCTGAAGGACGCAGGGAACGCGACAGTTGGGGATGGTTGTTCGTAGGAGCAGCCGCCCCTGCTGATCAGAGGCCCATTGAAGCTCGCTCGGTTTGCTGGCTGGCGCGAAAAGACTGCGTCATGCTCAGACTACAGGGAATAGCTGTTTCGCCAGGTGTCACCATCGGTGAAGCGCTCGTGCTCGACAGCGAGGGGTTTCGGATCCCGCGTCGGTTCGTTGCTCGAAGTGCGGTCGATACCGAGCTTGAACGTCTCGCAAATGCGATCGAAGAGACGGCCCGCGACATACAGCGGAATCGCGATGCGGTAAAGGGTGAGCTTGGTGATCAGTATGCCGCCATCTTTGATGCGCACATCGCGATGCTCCGCGATGATCGGCTGATTGGTGAGCTCAACAGTGCGGTGAGAGACCGCAACTGGTGGCCTGAATATGCGGTGAGCCGCACCCTGCGGAGGTATGCCAAGGTTTTCCAAAACCTCGACAACCACATCTCCCAGCGGGCACACGACATCTACGACATCGAGAAGAGTCTGCTCCGCAACCTGCTGGGGCATCGCCGCGAGACGCTCGCGGAGATTTCTCAGCCGGTGGTGGTGCTCGCTCACAACCTCACGCCGAGTGAAACGGCCAACCTCGACCGGCGATTTGTGCAGGGCTTTGCCACGGAGTTAGGAGGTCCTGGTAGCCACACAGCGATTGTGGCAGAAGGCTTCGGGATCCCGGCAGTCGTGGGCGTTGGGCCGTTTCTTGCGGACGTCTCTGGTGGTGAGCCAGTGATTCTTGATGGCCATCAGGGCGTGGTCATCCTGCAGCCTGATGAAGAGACCATCGCTCGCTACAAGCTGGAGGTGGAGGCCGCTGAGACCGTGGCTGCCTCGCTTGGGCGGCTCCGCGATCTCCCGGCAGAGACCACTGACGGGGCGCGTGTAAGCATCATGGGCAACATCGAGTTCCCCAGCGAGGTGGTGGCCTGCCAGCAGCAAGGATGTGATGGAATTGGGCTTTACCGAACGGAGTTTCTCTACCTCACCAGTCGGCACGAGCCAACCGAGGAAGACCACTTCAATGCGTATCGGGAAGTGGTCGAGTCGATGGAGGGCAAGCCCGTCGTGATCCGCACCCTCGACCTGGGTGCCGACAAGATGCTCACCGAGACAACACCCGAAGAAGAGCGAAACCCATGCCTGGGGCTGCGGAGTATTCGGCTCTCGCTGCGGCAGCTGCCGATGTTTCGCACGCAGCTGCGGGCGATCCTACGGGCGAGCGTGTTGGGAGATGTGCGGGTGATGTTTCCGCTGATCTCAACAATCGTCGAACTCCGTCAGGCGAGGATGGTCCTTGCGGACGTGATGGAGGATCTTGCAGAGCATGACATCGCATTTAATCGCGATCTGCCCGTCGGCATGATGGTGGAGACGCCGGCGGCAGCAGTGATGCTCGATACCTTTATTCGCGAGGTGGACTTCGTGTCGATTGGCACGAACGACCTCATTCAATACACCCTGGCTGCCGACCGTGGAAACAAGGAGGTCGCTGATCTTTACAGTGCCTGCGATCCGGCAGTCTTGAGGCTTCTCCAGCAGTCGCTGAACGTGGCGGCTGCGGCTGGAGTCCCTGCCAATGTGTGTGGCCAGATGAGCGGCAGTGTGATGTTCACGCCACTGCTGCTCGGGCTGGGGCTTCGGAACCTGAGTGTGCCGGCCTCTGCCATTCCCGAAGTGAAACAGCTCTGTCGGAGCGTCTCTGCGGTGGAGTGCCGCGGAGTCGCCCAGCGTGCGCTTGAGATGGATAGCGCCCGCGAAGTGAAGGCGTTTCTGCGCGATCAGTTGAGACGGGTCTTAGCCCAAACGATCGGCTAACAATCACGGGCCTACGAGGCCCCGCCGCAAACGGCGTATCAAGCCTGAAAGGAAACAAACGAATGAAACAAGAGATGCTGATCAACGTCTCGCAGTCAGAAGAGTGTCGGATCGCCATCATTGAGGATGGGTCGCTCGAGGAGCTCTATGTGGAGCGGACGAGCGGCGACAACTACGTGGGCAATATCTACAAGGGCAAAGTCGTCAACATCGAGCCGAGCATTCAGGCGGCGTTTGTCGACTTTGGCGTCGGGCGGAACGGCTTCCTGCACATCAGTGATGTGGAGCCGCAGTATTACCGCCAAGGTGGCATCGATCCTGACAAGGCATTCGATCTGCCAGAGCCTGCCGCTCCTGGCAAGGAGGCGGCTGCGGGGGGGGACGACGCGGCCACCGCGACTGCGAGCAAGGCTGCGGCGGCGAAACGTCGCGTGCGGTTTGGAGACCGTCCGCGGGTCAAGCCACCGATCCAGGATGTCCTGCGGCGTGGTGACGAGGTGCTCGTACAGGTGATCAAGGAGGGGTTCGGGACCAAGGGGCCAACCCTCTCAACGTACATCTCGATTCCTGGCCGGTATCTCGTGCTGATGCCGCCGCTGGGCCGAGTGGGAATCTCCAAGAAGATTGACGATGAGCGGAGTCGTCGCCTGCTTCGGGACATCATGGTCGACCTGCAGCCTCCCAAGGGCGTGGGCTTTGTGGTGCGGACCGCTGGCACGACTCGGACCAAGCAGGAAATGGCCCGCGATATGGCCTACCTGCTGCGACTGTGGAAGAGCATCGTCCGGCGGATGCGGAAGTATCCAGCTCCGGTCGATATCTATCAGGAAAGCGACATGATCATCCGCACCATCCGTGACATGTTCACGGAGGATGTGGGGCGGATTCTGATTGACGATCAGGCAGCCTACGAACGGGCACGGGAGTTCCTCGAGCTGGTGATGCCGCGGTACGCCTCGCGGCTGCAGTATTACGACGGCTCCGAACCGCTGTTTCACCGCTATGGACTTGAGGATGAGATCAGCCGGATCCATCAGCGGAAGGTGCCGCTCAAGGGTGGCGGCTCGATCGTGATCGATCAGACCGAAGCACTGGTCGCCATCGACGTCAACTCAGGCAGCTTCCGAACGGAGAAGACGGCTGAAGAAAACGCCTACCAGATGAACCTGATCGCGGCGAAGGAGATCGCTCGGCAGCTGCGGCTGCGGGATCTTGGTGGCGTGATCGTGAACGACTTCATCGACATGCGTCGAGAAAAGTATCGTCGCGGTGTCGAAAAAGCATTGCACGATGCGATGAAACGCGATCGGGCTCGGACCAAGGTGTTGCGGACGAGTCCGTTTGGCCTGATCGAGATGACCCGTCAGCGGATTCGTCCGTCGCTGCGAAAGAGCATCTTCCGCGACTGCCCCACCTGCGACGGCACGGGGATGGTCAAAACGGCGGAGAGTATGTCGATTGAGGTTATGCGGCTGCTGGGCCTGGCAGCGATGCGGAACGACATCGTGAAGCTGACGGTGACGGTTCATGAAGAGGTCAGCACCTGGATCAACAACCGCAAACGGCGAGAAATGGCCCAGTTCGAGGATTCCAGCCATATTGAGCTGCATGTTCTCGGCCGGGAGAGCGTTTCGCCGGAGCATCTTGTCTTTGAGGCGGCCGATGAGAAGGGAAAGGTGGTACGGTTTCCCTGACCCCGATTCCTAGAAAGAGCCTGTTTTCGCCGTGAAGGCCGCTGTTTTTTTCTTGGGAAAGGCTCTGCCCCCCTTTCTTCGAAACATTTTTTGGGCTAATCTTCGGGGCTCTCGGTTTCCACACCCCGTTTCCGACTCCTGTGAGTGACTTCGATGGCTGACTCCGCGTCTGACTCCGCTGCTACGATGGCTGAATCCGCACAGCTCTACGCTGTTGTTGCCGACAGCGGACGGCAGTTCACCGTGCGTGAAGGCCAGGAACTCGAGGTTGCTTTCCGGCATGTTCCCGCTGGCGAGGAGATCGTTTTCGATCGCGTGCTGGCGGTGAACAAGGAAGGTGCGATGACGCTCGGCACGCCTGTTGTTGAGGGCGCGAGCGTCAAGGCCGAGGTGCTCGGCGTGAAGCAGGGCGACAAGATCTACGTGCAGAAGTTCCGCCGTCGCAAGAACTACCGTCGTCGGACCGGTCACCGTGAACTGGTGACCCGCGTGCGAGTGGCTTCGATCCAGGCTGGCTGAACCACCGATCCACGCCGGCGAAACCATGCAGCGGGCGGCTGAGGAGTTCTGCAGAGAACCTTCAGCCGAGGAGTGTGGCGAGGGGCTGTCCAGCTCGACAGAGCTCGTCGACTGCCTGTGTGACCGCGGGATCTTCCTCAACGGGTGGGGCGTGGTGTGGCTTGAGCCGCGCATCGATCACCAACGGCCCGTGGCAGCCCCAGTGTTTCTGGTGGATCGCCTCGTCGACGCCGTGCACATCGGCAGCAGGGTTTGAGCGAGTGAAGGTCACCCACAGGAAGTTGGCAAGCGATGCGGCAGTGAATGCCGCATCATCAACGACAACGATCAGCGGCCAGCTGCGGAGTGGGTGTGACGCGTGAATCGCTTTGGTGAGTCGCGTGATCTCCGCTGACCAAGGGGATGTGGCACAGGCCTTCCAGATCGCGGCGTCTCCCTCACCCGGCGCAACATGCAGGCTCGGCCTTGGATCGATCTGTGGCCCGCGGATGGCGACGACGCCGGGAAGGCAGACCGCGGGCTCTGCAAATCCATCGGGCAAAGCGATCCCCGACGGGAGCTCCCGAGGGAGTTCCCGAACAGCCGGTCCACGGGCAGCGACCACCAGCTTGCTGCCGGTGTTGAGTCCACTGCCCGAGTAGTCGAGTGTGTCGATCGTGGTCTCGGTGTGGAAGTGGCAGTCACGCCGCCAGTCTGCTCGGCTGAGCAGATGAGAAAACATCTCTTCGACGTTGTGGGCATCGATACCAGGGGCATCCCCCTCCGCAACGATCATGAGATACTTCGCCAATGAAAGCTGCCCTTGGCCAAGGATGGCCGAGGCTTGGGTGAGCAGCTCTGCGGGGCGATCACTTGTTCGCCAAGGCAGGTAGCGTTCGCTTCCCACCGCCAGTAGCAGCGGGTGGACCCCGGAGGCGTCGACCGCATGCACGCTCTTTACCCCAGGTAAGACTGTGGGGATGACCGGTCCGGTGAGTTCGTGGACGAGCCAGCCAAAGAGTGTGTCTTCCTGCGGAGGACGGCCCACCACTGTCACTGGCCAGATGGCCCCCTCGCGGTGCCAGACATGGTCGACCCGCATCAGTGGGAAGTCGTGCTGCCTCGCGTAGTAACCCAGATGGTCACCAAAAGGGCCCTCAGGCTTGGTGGCGCCCGGCAGGACGGTGCCCTCGATCACAAAATCGGCGTCCGCGTAGATGCTCGGCCGGCCTGGCCTGCGAATCATGGGGATTCGATGGCCCGCCAGCACGCCAGCAAATGTCAGTTCTGGCAGGCCCTCAGGCAGGGGCATCACGGCTGAGGGAGCCATTGCCGGCGAGCCGCCGATAAAGACCGCGACCTTCAGCGGCTCACCCCGCCGCATTGCAGCGGCATGATGGATGCCGATGCCACGGTGCAGCTGGTAGTGCAGTCCGATCTCTCGGTCTCTCTCGTAGCTGTTGCCCGCAAGCTGCACCCGATACATCCCCAGGTTGCTCCGTTTGGGGCTGGGTGCATCTGGGTCTTCGGTGTAGACCGCTGGGAGGGTAATAAATGGGCCTCCGTCGCCTGGCCAGCTGACAACCCCGGGCAGTTGTGAGATTGTGGTCGAATGGGCCATCACGGGCCCTCGTGAGACCCGCTTGGGGAGCATCGAGAGGGCATCAAGGGGCGCTCGCCAATACCGCCATGGCTTCTGGGCTGCTTGCGAGGGGTCGACCTTCAGTTCGACAAGACGCTTCACGCGGTCGAAGCTGTCGGCAAAGATTCGCTCAATCCGCGACTGCGTGCCGTAGAGATTAATCAAGACCGGGAAGGCCGAGCCCTTCGGTTGCGTGAAGAGCACCGCCGGACCGCCTCTGCGAAAGAGCCGCCGCTGGACCTCGGCGATCTCCAGGTGCGGATCGATCGGATGATCGATTTCGATGAGTTCGCCTGCCTGTTGCAGGCCGCGGCAGCAGTCACGGAGGTTGCGAAATCCCATAGGTTGATGGCCAAGCGGACGCGGTGGAACCTGCGGCATCATAGTCGTGGCAGACGGTCTCGACAGGAGGCTACAATCCCGGCCGTGTTGGGATCCTTGCCTGCTTTGGAGACTGTGATGTCTGCTCCCGGTTCAGAAAGCCATGATTCAGCCGCCTATTCGCGGCGCCGGTTTGTTGCTGGGGCAGCCTTGTCCGCAGCCGCAGCCGCCGTTTCAGCACGGCCTGCCGCAGCGCGGGTGCGTCGCTTTGCCAACGAGACGATTCTCGGCGACGGCGACCACACATTCCGTGTGAAGCACCACTTCCCACAGCTGCCCGACCGCTTCACCTGGCAGACCACCCACAATGTCGCTCTCGACAGCAGTGGTCACCTGTATGTGATCCATGAAGGCCAGAAGGACCTCAAGGATCACCCTGCGATTTTTGTGTTTGATGCCGAAGGAACCTTCGTGCGGGCCTTTGGTAGTGAGTTTCAGGGAGGCGGCCACGGCATTGAGGTCCGCCGCGAGGGCAATGAGGAGTTTCTCTACGTTTGCGGCTACCAGGGTGTGAAGGCCTTTGCCAAGCTGACGCTGGCGGGTGAGATCGTCTGGTATCGCAAGGCTCCGATGGAGTCCGGCGTGTATGCCGAGGGGGAAGACATCTCCACCACGCCCACCTGGAATCGCCAGGGCTTTCTGCCGACAAACATCACGTTCCTTGAGGACACGGATGTGGGCGGCGGTGGCTTCTTCCTGGCTGATGGCTACGGATCGTTTCGCATTCACCGCTACGACACTGCTGCCCGCTGGCAGAGCTGCTTCGGCGGGCCGGGTGAGGGGGAGGGCACTTTCGCCACGCCGCATGGCCTGTGGATCGATCGCCGTGCTGCGGCGGATGGTTCTGCTCGCGAGCCGAAGCTCGTGGTCACGGATCGCGCCCACAACACCCTGCAGGTCTTTGGGCTTGATGGCAGTTACGAGAAGACCGTCACGGGCTTTGGTTTGCCAGCCAACATCGACACCTGGAAGAACCTGCTGGTGGTGCCTGAACTGAAGGCCTGTGTGACGCTGCTCGATGAGGACTATCGGCCGATTGTGCAGCTTGGTCGGGCGGTTGAGCGACTCAACGAGGTTGAGAATCTCCGTAGCAAGCCAGACCAGTGGCGTGATGGTGAGTTTGTGCATCCGCATGACGCATGCTTCACACAAGAGGGTGACATCTTTGTGGCGGAGTGGGTGGCCACTGGCCGCGTGACCAAGCTTGAGCGGGTCTGATGGCCGACCTGTTTGCCGCGTCACGTGCCAAAAATGTTGCCCGGGCAGCGCCGTTGGCAGCTCGCATGCGGCCGCGTCGGCTCGCTGAGTACGTGGGCCAAGAGCATGTGGTCGGTGAGGGCAAGCTGCTTCGGCGGCTGATTGAGGCAGACCGGCTCGGTTCGGTGATCCTTTATGGTCCTCCGGGTGTCGGTAAGACGACGCTTGCCGAGATCATTGCCACTGAGACGAGTCGTCGGTTTGTCGAACTCTCGGCAACGGCCTCAGGTGTGAAGGAACTCCGCGAGGTCCTTGAGGGTGCTCGGCGACGGCTGGAGGACGACGGACAGAAGACCTGTCTGTTCATCGATGAGATCCATCGCTTCAACAAGGCCCAGCAGGATGTGCTGCTGCCAGATGTGGAGAGCGGCGTGATCGCGCTGGTGGGAGCAACGACCCAGAATCCATTTTTTGCTCTCACCTCTGCCCTCGTGAGCCGCAGCCGCATCTTTGAACTTCAATCGCTCGCTGCTGCCGAGATCGCCGAGGTGTTGCGGCGAGCGGTGGCCAGTCGTGAGCATGGCTTTGGCAATGAGCAGGTCGAACTGCAGGAAGACGCGCTCGCGTTTTTAGTGGAGACCTGCGATGGCGATGCACGGCGAGCACTCGGCGGCTTGGAGGTGGGCGTGCTCTCCACGAAGGAGCGGCCGCTGATCTTCACGCTGGACCTGGCTCGCGAAAGCGTGCAGCAAAAGGCAATGGTCTATGACGCCGGTGACACCCACTACGACTGTGCCAGCGCCCTGATCAAGAGCATCCGTGGCAGCGACGTCGATGCGGGGCTCTATTGGCTTGCTCGCATGCTGGAGGGAGGCGAAGATCCGATGTTTCTTGCCCGTCGGCTGGTGATCCTCGCCAGTGAAGACATCGGCAATGCCGACCCGCGAGCTTTGATGCTGGCGACTGCGGCGATGCAGGCCACGCAGTTTGTGGGGCTGCCGGAGTGTCAGCTGACGCTCTCGCAGGCGGTGATCTATCTGGCGCTGGCGCCCAAGAGCAACGCCTGCACGACCGCGATCGGAGCGGCTCGCCGGGATGTCCGTGAAAAGCAGTCGATCCCGGTGCCGCGTCATCTGCAAGACAAGCACTACTCCGGAGCGAAACGGCTTGGTCGAGGCGAGGGCTACACCTACGCCCACAATGCCCCCGATGCGATTGCGGCCCAAGACTATCTGGGTGTTGAGAAAGAGTATTACGAGCCGACGGATCGCGGGCTGGAGCGTCAACTCGCCGAGCGGCTGGCGGAGATTCGCAGGCGGCTGCGTGGGGATGAGAACTCCCAGGATGCTCATCAGACTGGGGGCCGCAGCCCGCACGAGCACTCATAAGGAGGTGTGATGCGGGCAGTGATTCAGCGGGTTCGCCAAGCGAGTGTGACGATTCATGGGGCCGAGACCGCTGCGATTGGACAGGGGCTGCTCGTGCTGGCCGGCGTGGAAGAAGGCGACACCGCCCGAGACATCGACTGGCTGGCCGCCAAGACGGTCGCCATGCGGATCTTTGCCGACGAGGAGGGCAAGATGAACCGCAGCGTGCGGGACATTGATGGCGACGTGCTCGTCGTCAGCCAGTTCACCCTGCACGCGAGCACCAAGAAAGGCAACCGGCCGAGCTTTCTTGCCGCCGCAAAGCCGGATGAGGCCGTCCCGCTCTACGAACGCTTCCTCACACGCATCGAAGCCGAACTTGGCCGCCCGCCACAAGCCGGCGTGTTTGCAGCCGATATGCAGGTGGGTCTCGTCAACCATGGGCCCGTCACGATCATGATCGACTCCCGCCGGCCGGAGTGAGGAACAGCAGCGAGGGATGTCGCATCGTTGTCGGCGTGGCAGATGCCATGCCGTTCCCGGTCGATGCGGAGCCGCTACGGCTAGGCGGCGGTCAGGCTCAACAGCACCGCGCCAACGAGTGTGGCGGCCACGCAGGCGGCTTTGAGACGCCAGTTGGCTTCGCTGAGGTGAACGATCCCGTAGGCAAAGGGGATCACAATCGATGTGCGGCGGATGGGGGAGATGATGGCCACCAGGGCCTCGGGATCGGCGAGCGCGTGGAAATACGTAAAGTCCGCCGCCAGCAGGAAGATGGCGATCAGGGGGATTGTCGGCCGCCACTCAAACGGCACACTCGTGCGGTCTCGGACATACCAGCGGACGGCGAGCGGCAGCATGACGGGCACAAGGTAGACCGAAAACCAGGCCTGCAAGGCGGCTGGAGGAATCGCCACCTGCTGCAGCAGAAACTTGTCGTAGAGCGCGCTGGCAGATCCGGTGAGCGTGGCGATGATCGTCAGCAGCACCCAGCGGTCGCGATGGAAATGGATGCCTTCTTTGGCGCCCACCAGTGAGAAGACCACGAAGGCGGTGAGCACCACCGCGATTCCCAGCCACTGTGGTCCGCTCGGCCGCTCACCCATCACAAGCACAGCCAGCGCAATGGTCCAGAGAGGGCTCGTGGCACGAATCGGGGCCGCAATCGAGATCGGCAGATGCTTGAGTGCGAAAAACGCCGTCGTCCAGGAGCAGCCGACCAGCACTGATTTCAATAACACGAGCCCATGCTCCCTCAGGCTCAGCGAGATGAGCTGCTGGCTGTGCCAGTCGGCAGACAGTGTCACCCAGCCGATGTTTGCCAGGCCAGCCACCACCACGGGGATGAGCCAGATGGCTGCGGCCGTGGCCACATTGCAGAGCAGGACGATCGGCACGGCGTTGCCTCGCACCGACTGCTTTTTGGCAATGTCGTAGATGCCCAGCAGGACTGCTGAGGTGAGTGTCAGTGCGATCCACGACATGGGGTGATGAGTCAGTCCAGGAGCAGATTACGGTGTTTGCCGTTTGTCAGCAGACTCCATGGATGAAATTGTGTCGAGGAAGGTGTCGATGTCGGAGCCTTCGTAGAACCAGAGTTGGCCACGGACGGTGACGGTTTCACCCGGGGGGCAGTCGGGGAAGATCGGGTCGGCGTGGATGCAGGGCACTGGTGGGTTGGTCCAGACGCGGTGTAGAGGCTCCCAGGCGGTGATGATCCAGCGGTCATGGTCGACCGACTTGACCGCGATCAACGGCCCGCGGATCCGCTGTTCGAGCGGCTGCTGGTGGTGAAAGCCTTCGGCCGCTGAGAGCATCGTGCAGACCTGCACTCGCAGCTGTGTCAGTGGCGCGTCGGTGCCATTGGTGAGGCTGATCTGCATACCGATGGAGCCATCGTCGGCGGGCATGCGGGCGACCTCGCCTCGGAAGCGGATGCCGTTGGGGAGCCGGCGGGTGTAGGCGAGAGAATCGTCGCTCTGCTGCCACTCCAGTGGCTCCAAGGTGACGCCCTGGTCGTCCCAGATCGTGGGGATGTGGGTGTGGGCGAGGTAGGTCAGGCCGAGGTTGGAGAAGATCGCCTCGGGCACATCAACCACCACATAGCCGCCTTCAGGCCAAGGGGGGAAAATACTGACCTTGGTGTCTCGTTGAGGAGTAAGAGCCCCATCAAGAAAGCCACGGCGGGGATGCCGGCCGCCGGGGTAGGGGAGCACGCGGATCGGCTGTGTGGGGCTGCGATTGGCAGCAGGCGTGGCATCGGGGTCGTCTGGCAGGTTGTAACGCCGCCAGAGGGTGGCGGCGTCGTTGAGTGAGAGTCCGGTCGCCTTTCTCAGTTCATCAATCGTTAGCCGATGGTGCACGAGCATGTTTTCCAGCCAGGCTTCCCGCTCCGGGCCGTCGCCGAGCTGGCGGGCTGCGCGGGCCACCTGATCGGTGTCGTCAAGCTCAGGCAGCTGCTCGTAGAAGTCGAGGGCCTGTTGATACTCCTCCAGGGCTTCGTCGGAGACCACACCCCGACTCCGCTCGATTTCGACAGTCATGCGATCGACGAGATACCGCTTCTTCTCACCCGCAATGCGTACGGGCTCTTCGTCGACCTCCACATACCACGGCGCCGTGTGGGCGAAGCGGATCCGGCCGCCCTCGCGATCTTCGAAGCATCGCACCGCGATCCAGCCCGAGCGATCGACGCGAGCCGTTGTCTGAAATGTTGAGCGGTAGCCACCATCGGGCAGCGGTTCGTTGGCTGGACGCAAGAGCACATCAGGCCGGCCGTTGACGATCAGCTCGGCAAAGACTGCTGGCGTGGCGGTGATCAGTTCGATCGCCACTGGGAGTTCGATAGCCGAGGCTGAGCTCTTGTCTGCAGCATGTGTGTCAGGCCTCGGCAGGGAAAACACATGGCCGGGATCCTGGCCGTCGACGGTGGCCGTCAGGAAGGGGCCGGTGGAGACCACTGAGCGGCCAGCCTTGAGGCCGGCAAGCCATCGCTCGTAGCTGAAACCGTCCGGGCAGTGTACGTAGACACGCCCAAACCCCGCAGGCACCGGATGCACACCGCTGGCAGTGCCGGCCGATGGTGGCAGCCGGAGGCCGCAGTCGAGCAGCGTGTAGTACATGCCGAGGGTGTAGTCGAGCCAGGCTCGCTCGCCGCCACTCTTGCCACCGAAGGGTGGTCGCAGGAAGGGCGGCGCTTCGGAGTTCCACTGGCGGAAGGCGAAGTCGGTTTCCCAGAGATGATTGTTGGCGAGCTCCACCAGTGCCCCGGGGGCGATCGCCGGCAGCAGCATGGCAAACGGCCAGTCGAGCTTGTCGGTGTCGAAGGCTGCCTGAGGCTCAGCGGTTCGCACATGCTCGATCAGCGGGGTCCAGGGCGGCACGGTCTGCTGCAGCGGCTCGCGATGGCCGAGCACAAACAGGGCTCCGAGCGTGTGCCGTGTGTCGCCGACGGTGAAGATTTCGTATTCCGTGGAGCGAGGCCAGATCACATGGGTGGGATCGACTTCGATCAGCTCTGCCGGTGGGATGGACTCCTGGTTCTTGTCGCCTGACGCCGGCGGCGTGGCCGACTGGGTGACCCAGTAGGTCAACGGTAGGGCGACGTTCAGGTCTTCGGCTTGAATCACGGTCCGCAGTTCATCAATCGTGCGATGGAGATGCGTGTCGCCGGAATACCATCCGCGGGAGGCGGGATCGACAAACTGTGTGAGCCGGACGGTGAGTTCGACGTCGGTGTTGATCACGGTGAACGGCTGATCGTGAGCAAGCCAGGCCTGCCCGCGGCTCACCCGCAGTCGATACTCGCCTGGCTCGAGACTCGCAGTCGCTGGAAAGGTAGCGAGTGTGGTGTGCTGCTCAATCGACTGGGGATTGATCCAGTTGGTCACGTCGTAGGAGACGGCAGCACTGGGCTCATGAGTCGTCAGAGGGATCGAGCGGCCTTCGGCATCAGTGAGCGACACCCGGCAGGGAACTGGGGCCGCGGTGGCGTCGTCAATGACAGTCAGCGAGAAGGTGTGCTCACTGGCGATGGCTGTGGGGGCAAGGCTGATCGAGCAGAGAGCGAGCAGCAGACAGTTTCTGATCGCAAGAGGCGAGATCGACGGGAAGGCGGGCATTGAAGAGCCTTTCTACAGAGCTGACGTCCTGTTGCTGGTAGTGGCTGCTGCCTGCGGACCAGGCGTGACCTCGCCCGAGGCGTACCGCCAGGTCTTTAAGAAGGTGATCAGGTCGGTCATCTGATCTGGGCTGATGGTCTGTTCGAGGCCTACGGGCATCAGCGACCGACCGGTGGACCGCAGCTCGTCGATCTCGTCGCGGAGGAGGGTGACGGTCACGCCGTCGGGCTGGCGGAACGTGACGGATGAGCCGGTCTCGGCGGTGATGATGCCGGTGAGCAAGCGACCGTCGGTCGTCAGCAGCGTGTAGCCGAAGAAGCTGGCATCGACGGCACGGTTGGGGTCGAGGATGTCAGCGATGTATTGGGCGGGCTGCTTCACGCGGGAGTCCGAAATGTCAGGCCCGACGTTGACGCCGATCTCCGCCACGCGATGGCAGCTGCTGCACTGCGAGCGAAAGAGCTCACGGCCTCGGTCGAAAGAACCATCCATGCGGGCTGCTGCCTGGTAGCGGGCGATCACCTGCTGACGGCCTTCTGGCGCTGTCGCGGCTTGCAGGACCGCAACACGGGCCGCTGCCCCGTCTTCGCAAGACGCCAGCCGCTTCCACTGAGCATCGGAGAGCTGCATCGGTGGCAGGTCGCCAGATTCAAGACGCTCAAGGAGCTGTGTTGCCGACCGGGTGCGGGCTGCGAGTGACTCGACGACTGCGCGGTGCACGGCAGGTGTCTGGCTGCCGAGGTCGGCAAGCAGTGGCGGATCGAGGCGGGCGTCATCAAACGATCGTGCTGCGGAAATCGCCGCCAGCCGGATGTTTTGCGGGGCTGCGGGACCGAGCAAGGAGGCCAGCACAGGCACAGCCTGACCGGCAGGTGCGTACGACAGGCAGGTAACTGCCTGAGCCCTCGTCGCTGGGGCCACACGTTCATCCCGAGCACTATCAGCTGCCTTTTCGACGAGCGTCTCAACAGCCGTCTGCATCGCTGGTGGCCAGTGCGGTGCCGTTGTCTCGATTCGCTCTCGCCGTCGGCTGAGCCCTTTGCCAAGGCCGGTGATGAAGGCTCGGCATGCATCAGTCTCACGATCAACGGTCTCGGCAATCTGGACTGCCACGTCCGCAAGCTGCTCGGCCTCAGCGTCCGCAGCTGCCAGTTCCGTCAACCGTGCGAGCGTCTGATTTCCCTCGGGAGAAGCAGTATCGAGTTGTGGAAGGAGTTTGCTGAGCACGGTCGCGGCGCGGCCGGCAGAGGCGATGGACACGCTGTCGCGGATCCATGGGTCGGCTGGACTGCGGGACAGGATGGTGGCCAGGGCTGCCACGACCCGGTCTTCGATCGTGGGAGACGCGGAGGCGACATCGATCGTGGCCAGTCGCATCGCCACTTCCCCGCGAACACCGGCATCAGGATCCTCGGCCATCTCCAGAACCTGCTGGCGGATCGTGGCATCGGTGGCCAGCAGTGTTTCGGCCAGTCGCACAGCCACCTGCCGCACCCGTGGGCTGTCGTCATTGAGGGCCGCGGTCAGGCACACGTGATCCAGGGCATCCTTGGCACTGGCTCGCTTGGCAGCTGCGAGCAGCCACAGACTGCGGCTACGAGCTGTGGGTGTTGGGCCATCGATCGCCATCTCGCGGAGCCGCTCGACCGGCATCGCCGTTGGCTGTTCAAGCAGGAGGCGAGCGGCGGTGTCGCGGTGCCAGCCGTTGGCATGGCTAAGCAGGGTCACCAACTCGTCTGTTGAGGCAGTGGCGGGAAGCGGTGTGGCCGCTACCTGCTGCGGGCCGCCGGCTGCGGTGATCCGCCAGAGCCGGCCGCGGTTGCGGCCGTGGAGAAGATCGGGCCGTGTCTTGAGCTCATCAGGCATGAACTGCGGATGCTCGATCACCGCGCGGGCCATGTCGATCACATACAGGCTGCCGTCTGGGCCATCGGCGAGGGCCACCGGGCGAAACCAGGTGTGGCTGGAGGCGAGAAACTCCCGTTCGCTCTCCGCTGGCCGAGTGTGAAAAGCGAGGCCATCCCGCTCGATCTGCTGCCGGTGCACGAGGTTGCCGGTGGGGTCGCAGGTGAAGGCGTTTCCGTGAAACGCGGCAGGCAGGCCGTTGCCGCGCGAGATCGTGACGCCACAGGCAGCGCTGAACTGTCCGGCATGGAGATTCGACGTCGTCCAGCCGCTCGAGATCGGATAAATCCGCGACTGTTCGCCCGCAGGAGAGACATCGTGGACAGCCGAGGCAATCGCCGCTGCCGGGTTACGACGAAGGTCGGTGTCTTCGAGCATCACCTGCACGCAGGGGTTGCGGTTGCTGCAGAAGAAGCGGGTGCCGAAGTCGTCGACCGAAAGGCCAAACTGGCCGTTGCCCGTCACGGCTTCAAAGCTGCCTGAGCCTGCAGCGAGTGGACGGCCAAAGGGATCGAAGCGGAAGTCGCGGCCGCGGATCGAGACCGGCGGCGCGTCGGCTTTGGTCTGCCAGCGTGGATCGACGGCCAGCACGTCGCCGCCCCGCAGGCCGTTAGCAACAAAGAAAGTGCCGTCGGGCGCGAGCGTGGGATGGTTGGCCCGCAGCTGCGTGTTTTCCTCAGTGAAGCCCTGGAACCAGCTCTCGCGGGTGTCGGCCTGGCCATCGCCATCGGTGTCGGCAAGCCAGCAGACCTCGCCGGCGAGCGTTACCACGAGGCCGTTCTGCCAGGGAGTGAGACCGGTCACAAATGAAAGGTTGTCGGCAAACACCTGAGCCGACTCATAGTGGCCATCACCATCTGTGTCGCTGAGGAGCTTGATTCTCGAGACGGCCTGCGGATCATCCCCAGGCCCAACGGGATAGTCACCCATTTCGGCCACAAACAGCCTCCCGGCTTCGTCAAAGCAGAGGGCCACTGGGTCAACGACGACCGGCTCAGCGGCCGCCAGCTCGACTCGCACCGCTGGGTCGTGCTGAAAGCTCGTCAGCACGTCGTCGGGGGACGGGCCGAGTGGTGGGCTGGTACCGTTCTGGTCGTCTGCACAGAGCTGACATGCTGCAGCGAAGAGCATGGTTGCCGCGAGGCAACACTGACAGCAAATGCGGGCAAACGTGAGAGGCATGGCGGCGTCTCCTGCTTCGGTCTCGAGGGAGTGCGTGCGGAGGCGAGCAAGCGTATCTCAGGGAGCAGCCATCCACGACGCGGCGGTGGCTGCTGCCAAGGTCGCATCGCTGCCGCTATGCATCAGGATGCCCTGTTCGCTGCTCGCTGGCAGGAGCGTGGCGGCTGTTTCACCAGCGAGCCAGAGATCGCCCTGGCCTGAGGCGATCAGGCCGGGCACGTCGAGGTAGCGGACAAGCCCTGGCACAAACAGCGGATGTCGCCAGTCGCGGAGGCTGGCAAAGCGGAAGCCCTCGGTGTCGACGGCTGTCCGATCGATGGCATCACCAGCGGACACGCGGGCAGCCAGCGCAACGACCGCCGCGTCACCAAACCCAGCCAGGCCAATCTGCGACGGCGCCGGATGTCCTTCGACCTTTGTGTTGCGCAGGAAGGAGAGGATCGTGAGCACATCATGCACGCTGCGAACGGCAGCGGTGTCGTTGTAGCCGTAGGTGTAGCCGGCAAACTCGCGGGGGTTTTCCACCTTTCGCTGTCGGGGCTGATCGTCGTCGCCAGCCACCGTATCACGGGCATGGGAGAGGTCTGCTGCGACCACCGCTGTGCCCTGATCGAGCAGCTGCTTGAGGGCAGCCGTGGGTGTGATCGAGGCAGCGTCGAGCCCGTTGTCGTCGAGCCAGATCACGACCTTGCCGTTCCAGTCGTTGGGATAGAGCCAGGCGACGGGCACCTCCTCGTTGTGTGTCTCATTGACCAAGACGCCAGTCATCCGCACCACGCCAACCTCACGGTCTTTGCCGTCGAGCTCCCAGCTGACACGACCCGCGTCAGCGAAGGAACGGTTAAGGATGGTTTCGAATCCGGGCCGCAGCACGGCGGCGACTCCCTCGGGAGTCTTCGCAGCCTCCCGCACCTGGTTCTCGATGTCAGTTGCCAGGTTGGCAACGAGCTCTCGTTCGAAGCTAGGGTCAGCCGCTGGAGGCGCGGGATGTTCGTCGTTCCAGACGGTCAGCTGCTCTGGGCTGAGCGGCTGGTAGTCGTGCTCAAGAACTGGCTCAACGAACCCGAGGCCAAACTGCTTGTTGAGGAAGGTGTGGAAGGCGGAGCGGGTGACGGCGTTGTAGTTGTGTGGAAAGTGTTCGCCACGCAGCAGCATCACCTGATTGCCAGCGTCGTAGAGGTCGTAGACCTTCTTGAGATCGGGAAAGCCTTTGGTGGCGAGTTCCTTGGTCCAGTCGTCGGCCGTGTTCATGCCCTGAGGCTTCGGGGCGTAGAGGGCGGCGAGTTCCACATTGCCAGTGCCGACCCGCAGCAGCGACGCGTTTTCGCAGGTGCATCCCCCCTGCATCGACGTGCTCACCATCACGACGGGGAACGAGAGATCCAGCCGGTCATCGACGGCGGCCAGCAGCATCGTCTGCGTGCCACCGCCGCTCGAGCCGGTCATTGCGACGCGATCGGGATCGACTTCTGGGAGCGAAAGCAGGAAGTCGAGCGAACGGACCGAGTTCCAGGTCTGCAGGCCCATCACCGAGATCAGCCGGCTTTCCGCCTGCGGGCTGAAGAGGCCGAAGCGGGTCTCATCGTTCATCTCCGGCCGCTGCTTGGCGAAGCCGTGGACGAGCTCACGGGAGAGCTGCTGCGAGTCGGAGTCGCCGAGCATGTCCCATTGCCAGACCACGCATCCCATGCGGGCGAGCTGCACACACATCGACTGATAGAGGCTCACGCCTCCCCGCTCAAACCGCTCCTGCCCCTCGGCGATCTCACGGCGAACTGAGGCCTCGGGAAAGATCGTCAGCCGGGCATCTTTGTGGTGGCCGTGCGAGAAGAGCACGCCCGGTGCCTGCCCCTCGATCTTCATCGGCTTGTAGAGATTGCCAGTCACGAAGAAGCCGGGCAGGCTCTCGAAGTAGACCTTGGAGACGGTGTAGCCTCCGCCGGGAGCGATCGGGTCGGGCACCTCGATCGTGCCGTGGATCACGGCGTTGAGCGGGTTCTTGGTCGGTGGCGGCCAGAGCCCTTCGGCCACGAGCACCCGCTGCCGCACCTGCTCCCGTCTGGTCTCCCAGGCCTCCTGCGACTGAGGCGGTGAAAACGGAAAATAGCCGTTGAGATCCTTCAGCGGCTCCAGCCGGGCATCAGCAGCGGAGGCATCACGGCCCGCGAGGGCGCCTGTAACGAAAGCCACAGCCACGCAGGCCAGCACGCACGCGTGGACGCAACGGGAAGCGATGAGATATTTCATACAAAAACGATATCGCTGCGAACCGTCCTTCCGCAACTGGCAGCCGCCGTTGACTCAGGGCAGACGAGCCTTCTGAACGGGCGATTTGAAGGGGCGTCTTTGCCCCCCACCATTCCCTCGCGGTAGGTTCTGTGGTTCACGAGGGGGAGCGATGACCACGCCGGCGATTCGGACGAGCGAGCGATGCTGCGAGGTGGCCTGGTTTGCGGCGCTATGCAGCGACGACTACGAGTTTCTCGGTGTGCCGGATGGGCGGCTGCGGTCGAGCTATGCCCACTGCGGTGAGATCACGAAGCGGGCCGATGCCGCGGGCTACCAAAACATCCTGCTGCCGTCGGGCTGGATCGCCGGCCAAGACGCCCTCGCCTTTGCCGGGCTTGTGGGTCCGCAGACGGAGCAGATGAACCTGCTGGTGGCCCTGCGAATGGGAGAGGTCTGGCCGCCGATGCTCGCGAGAGCGATCAGCACCGTGGACCATGCCCTCGAAGGCCGGCTCTGCCTGAACATCATCTCGTCGAACATGCCGGGGATTAGCGAGTCCAACGAGGTTCGCTACCAGCGGGCGAGCGAGATCATCCAGATCCTGCAGGGACTCTGGGCTGCTGACGGGCCGTTTGCCTGGGAGGGCGAGTTTTACAACTTCACACTGCCGACGGCCGAGCCTGCGAAGTGTTATCAGCAAAACGGCGGTCCGCTGCTCTACTTTGGTGGCATCTCACCGGCCGCACAAGATCTCTGCGCAAAACACTGTGACGTGTTTTTGATGTGGCCG
>JADHNY010000125.1 GCA_016779265.1 Pirellulales bacterium
CTGGACTGATGATGCATGCGGACGTGCTTGAAGATTCTCGAGTCGGCCTTGGCCACTCACTTCAACAGCATTGATGCTCCAAACAGCGGCCGGGCTTCCCTTGCGGGTGGCCCGGCCTGCTTTTTGTGTCTTCTCATGCTCACAACCGTTCTCCCGGGCTGCGCGACACGCGAGGCAGCCGTCGATCAGCCAGTTGCCGTCACCACTGCTGCTACCAATCCTCTTCCGCTGGCCCTCTGGCCCGCGGTTGCTGACGGTATCGTCAGCCTGGTGGATCAGTCAGCTGGTGAGCCATTTGCGTATGACCTGCCGGCGATCACGGGAAGTGGCTGTGGCCTCGGTGACATTGATGGCGACGGCCGGCTCGACATCCTCTTGGTGAGCCAAGCCAGCGAGAACGCCTCGGCTCATGGCGAACTGACAATTCTCTGGCAGGACGATCGCGGAGACTTTCCTCAAGACGCAGCCACCGTGCTCCCACTGCCTGGAATCGGCATGGGGATCACGATCGGTGACCTCACCAACGACGGCCTGCCCGAACTGCTTGTGACCTGCGTTGGTCACGATGCGATTTTTCACAACGACGGACAGCGACGATTCAGCGAAGTGGGCCGTGAAGCTGGCTACCTCAACCCCGCCTGGGGCACCGCAGCGTCGCTGGTCGACCTCAACCGCGACGGCTGGCTCGACATTGTCGTCACCAACTACGTCGACTATGTCGCTCGCCCCTGTCGGAGCACCGGCGGTGGCCCACCCGACTTCTGCAGCCCTCATCTCTTCGCCGGCACGATCGACCGTGTGTTTCTCAACACCAGCGGCAGCCGAGACGACGGCCGCCTGCAGCTGGAAGACCACACTGCTGCCGCTGGCCTGGCGGGCAGCCGAGGAGCCGGCCTGGGACTGCTCGCCGCCGACTTCACCGGCGACGGCCTCGTCGACCTCTATGTTGCCAATGACCAGATGGCCAACTTTCTCTGGGTCAATCAGGGAGATGGCCGTTTCAAGGATGAGGCCATCCTGCGTGGCTGTGGCTACGACCGACAGGGACGCGCTCAGGCCAGCATGGGGATCGCATTGACTGATGTGGACGCTGACGGGCTGTTCGATCTATTCCTGACGCACCTCGCCGGTGAATACCACACGCTCTACCGCGGCCGTCCAGAAGGCCTCTTTGAAGATGCCACCGTGGCCATCGACCTCGCCGTGTCCACCCGCCCCTCGACCGGCTTCGGCGTTGCCGCCTGTGATCTCGACCTCGACGGGGATGACGATCTGATCGTCGCCAACGGACGTGTCCGCCGCCCGGAGGGCATGCCGCCGGGCCCAGACACCGATCCGTTTGCCCCCTATCGCCAGCCACTCCAGGTGTTTGAGAACAGCGGCGGTCGCTTCCGAGAGGCCGGCTGTGCCGATGAGGCATTGGCCGTGGCGATGGTGGCACGTGGCCTAGCCACCGGCGACCTCGACAATGATGGTGACCTCGATCTGGTGATCAGTCGCACCGCTGCATCGCCCATGGTGATTCGCAACGAGCAGCTCACCGCGAACCAGCCGGCCTCTGCAGCCGGGCCCCATTGGCTCCGCATTCGCACGCGGCTCCCCAAGCAGGGCGGCCGGGACGCGGTTGGCGCGGAGGTCACGGTGGTCGCAGGCACCAGCCGCCTCCGCCGACTGGTGCAGCCGGCTGTTGGCTATCTCTCCTCGAGTGACCCTCGTGTGCATGTGGGACTGGGAACAGCCTCCAGCTACGATGCCATCGAGGTGCTCTGGCCGGACGGCTCCCGGTCACGCCATCCGGGTGGACCCGCAGACTGTGAGGTTGTGCTCACACCTCCTCCAGCAGAGGTGACCCCATGATCCGGCCGACCGCAGTGATGCTCTTGCTCGCCGGGGTGCTTGTCGGCTGCGGCCAACCAGCTGCAGTGCCACCACCAGTTCCCGCAGCCCTCTATGACGACGTTGCCGCCTCGCTTCTTGAGGCACGCCAGGGCATCCTCGACAGCCCGCAGTCTGCAGCTGCCTGGGGCGACCTGGCGATGCTCTTTGATGCCCATGACCTTCCTGAGCAGGCGATGGCCTCCTATCGCGAGGCAATGGCCCTCGATGCCAATGACGCACGCTGGCCCTACCTGCTGGCAAACCTCTTGGCTGTCGGCGATCCCGCCGCCGCAGAAGACCTCTTTCGTCTCGCTACCAAACACAGCACTCAGCCTGAACCAGGCCTGCGGCTGGCAGCAATGCTCCGTGAGCGAGGGCAGACTGCCGAGGCCGTTGAGGTGCTCCGGCTCGAGGTCGCCGCTGACCCCGAAATCGCCAGGATCCACTACGAACTCGCTCGCTGTCTTGAGCAGGATGGTCAGCTCGACGCCGCTGTCCAAGAAGCCGCCACCGCCGCCCGTCTGGCAGCGCGGCATCGCAGTGTGAGGGAATACGCAGCTGAACTGCTCTCTCGTGTCGGCAGACTCGACGAGGCTCGCGAGGAGGCTGCGGTTGCCATGCGGCTGCCACGCGAAACAGCCGGCTGGCCAGACCCCTGGCGGGAAGCGGTCCGCAGTCTTCGCCAAGATCCGCACTGGCAGGCGAGCAGCTTGGCGATGGCCGCGACGGCTGGGCAGCTGCCGGCAGGAGAGGCCCTGGCCTCCCTGGCAGCGCTTGCCAGTGAGCATCCTGATGACTGGACGATCGCCGGGGAGTTTTCTCAGCTGCTGTTGGTCGCTGGGGAATACGAGGCTGCGGTGCAGGCTGCTAGCACAGCCCTCGACCTCCACCCCGATGCGGTTGGACTCTGGAAGATCCGGGGCACGGCATCGCTGCTCTCAGAGCAGTGGCTCGACGCCGAAAGCGACCTCGGTGAAGCGATCCGTCTCAAGCCAGACGATGCCGCCGCCTGGAGTGACCTGGCCTTCGTCCAGGAACAGCTCGGCCGTGACGACGCCGTTGCCACCCTCGAAACGGCCATTCGTCTGGAGCCGCTCGACGTTGAGAAACGCGTTCGCCTGATAGAACTGCTGATCGACCGCCGGCAGTTTGACAACGCCCTGCGTGCTGTCGATCAGCTGACGGCCATCGCTCCTGGCCATCCGGCAGCTGAAAGACTGCGGGCAACCGTGACCACCGAGCTTTCCACCAACCAGCCGTCTTCCTCCGAGACCCGTAAGTGAGCTGATGCAATCCCGACACCTCCTCTCCTGGGTAGGCCTTGTTCTCGTTGTGCTGGGAGTGGTCGCGGCCTGGTGGCTCTGGCCTCGTGGCCCAGCGATTGCTCCGCAGGCCGCTGAGCAACTGCTTCACGAAGCCAACCTGGCGATTGCAGAACTGGAGAATCAGAAACTCGATCAGGCCCAGCCTCGACTCCAGGCGATCAGCGACGCTCTTCCCAACGATCCATTTGGTCCCCGCAACCTTGTGGTCGCCTCAATCCTGGAGATCGGTGAGGGCCCCGTGACCGCCGAGCAGCTCTCCACATCGGTTGCGGCGCTTGAGCGGCTCGCTGTGGTCGAAGGAGAGTCCACCGCCTTCCACTGGCTCTCCGCCAAGCTCGCGATCCTCGCCGGTGACGCTGATGCTGCCGCCGCTGCCTTTGCCAGGCTGGTTGAGCTCGCCAGCGACGATGCGGCCGCCTGGTATGGCTACTGGCAGGCCTTAGAGATGCAGGCGGAAGAAGCTGGTGACGACGCCGCAGATCCCGCCACCCTGCAGCAGGCCTGCACCGCCGACCCGCGAAACCTCTGGCTGGCGGTGGAATGGCTCCGCACGGCTGCGATCCTGCTCGACCAGGGTGGCATGCCTGCCGATGCCGCTGCTGCCACAGAAACAGAGGCCCGCTGGCAGGCGATCGCCCCGTTTGCTCCGGCGGTGCTCGCCTTCACCAAGACCGATGTCCGCGAGATGCTTGACCGAGCCATCACAGCGATCAACGCGTCCGACACCCGCACGGCCTCAGGCACGCTGCGTGGACTCGCCAATCTGCTCGTGCCTCAGGCAGCCGGCGACCGCACGGCCGTCGACCCCCATCCCCTGGAGTTTGTGATCGAACGGCTCGGTCCAGACATCCAGTCGGCGGCCTCGATCGCCGTCGACACCGCCGCGATTCCCGTCACGTTTACCTCGGCAACACTGGAGAACCCTGCAACAGCGACGAGGCTTGAAGACATCGACCTCGATGGCCGACTCGACCTAGTGCTCCTCGACGATGCCCGCCTCGCTGTGATGACGCAGTCTCAAGAGGGCTGGAAACTCTCGCTGGAAGCATCGCTGCCAGCCGGCTGCACCGGTCTTCTCGTGGTCGATCTCGATCTCGACTTTGATGAGGCCAAGCGGCAGGCGGAGGTCGTCGCCTCCAGCACCGCCGCCGACAGCACGCCACAGGTCTCGATGCGTCGCTGTCCTGCTGCCGATCTCGACCTTGTGGCCTATGGTGCGGGCGGCCTGGTCTGCTTCGAAAACCGACTCGGGGAGGATGGGCTCTCACGATCGCTGGTGCCGCTGGCAGTGCCGCTTCCAGACGTCCGTGGTGTGGTGTCGGCGGCCGTCGCGACCGATCTCGATGCCGATGGGCCGATTGATCTGGTGATCGCTGATGACGACGGGCTGCATCTCTGGATCAACCATGGCTCGCAGGGCTTCATCGAGGCGACGCCGACGGAGGCGATGCCTGCAGCTGAAACTGCCATCACAGCGATTGTGCCACTCGACATCGATCGCGATGTCGACATCGATCTCGTCATCGCTGGCGGAGGAGGCGTGGGCATCCTCGAAAACCTGCGGCATGGCCAGTTCCGCTTTCGTGAGACGGCCTTTGGTACTGCCTGCCAGGCGATTGAGGTGCTCGATGCGGATGCCGATGGTCGCTGGGACGTGGTCGCCGCGGGAGCGGACGGCCTCTGGTTGCTTCCCGACATCGCCAGCGAGGGCAGCGATTCTGCCGCACGCCGTCAGTTCACACCGCTGTCGTCCACCGCTGCCGATGGCCTGCTGAGCTTTGATTATGACAACGATGGCTGGCTTGACCTGGCCACCTGGCAGGACGAGTCAGTCCTCTGTTGGCGAGGAACCGCAGAAGGGTTTGCGGCAGCTGAGGTGTTCCCAAAGCCAAGCGGGGCCATCAGCGGCCTCGATGCAGGCGACATCGACGACGATGGTGATCTCGATCTCGCGGTTGCCGGGCTCGTGTCTGCTGTCCTGACCAACGATGGTGGCAACGCCAACCATTGGCTAGCGATTGATCTTGAAGCCCAGCAGATCAAAGGGGGCGACTTTGCTCCGAGCGGACGGGTCAACGCCCACGGCCTCGGGAGCCTGCTCGAGCTCAAGGCGGGCAGCCTCTACCAGCCGCGATCGGTCTGTCGTCGCACGACCCATTTCGGCCTTGGCAATCGGACCACTGCCGATGCGGTCCGCGTCTTGTGGCTCAACGGTGTGCCGCAGAACATCCTCGAGCCTCAGGCAGACCTACTGGTCTGTGAACAGCAGATCCTGCTCGGATCCTGTCCCTATCTCTACACCTGGGACGGCACGCGGTATCGCTTTGTGACAGACCTGCTCTGGGCGGCCCCCCTCGGACTGCAGCGGAGCGAAGGTGAACTGATGCCTGACCGTCCACAGGAGTTTCTCTCGATTCCCCGTGGCATGCTCGCTGAACGCGATGGTGAATATCGGCTGCAGATCACCGAAGAACTCTGGGAGGCGGCCTACTTTGACGAGGTCAAACTCCTGGCGATCGATCATCCCCCTGGCGTGGAAATCTTCTCCAACGAAAAGGTGGGGCCGCCCGACATCGCCGCCTATCGACTGCATACGGTGAACAGGCGGCAGTGGCCACGTGCCGCGCACACCGCAGACGGCACAGACGTGCTGCAGCTGCTCACCGCTGAGGATGGAGACTACCTGCCGGCAGCGGCTCGCAAGATCCGCCAAGGCCTGACGGAGCCTTCGACGCTTGAACTTGATCTCGGCCCCCTGGCCGACCCTGACCGGCTGACGTTGTTCCTCACCGGCTGGATGTATCCCACCACCGTGAGCATGAATGTGGCCCTTGGCCGCGACCCAGAGCTCGGCCTCCCACAGCCACCGAGCCTGCAGGTGCCAGACGGGGCCGGCGGCTGGCAGACCGTGCTGCCGATGATGGGCTTCCCGGGAGGCAAGACGAAGACGATTGCGGTCGATCTCAGCGGCCTCGTGCCTGCCGATGACCCTCGTGTGCGGATCAGCACCAGCATGGAGATCGCCTGGGACGCCATCTTCTTCACCTCTGGTGAGATGGCCGTTGAACTCAGCACCCAGGAACTGCTCCCTCTCTCCGCCGACCTCCACCCGCGTGGCTTCTCACGGATCGAGCAGACAGCCGGCGCCGGCCCGGAGCGGTTTGCCTACGACCAGGTCGATCCCAGCCCGAAGTGGCCCCCGTTGTCGGGAGCATTCACCCGCTTCGGCGACGTGCGTGAGCTCCTCCTCTCGCGAGACGACCAGCTTGTCGTGATGGGCTCCGGCGATGAGATGACCCTGCGGTTTGCAGCACCGCCGATCGTGCAGGAAGGCTGGGAGCGGGATTTTGTGCTCGCGAGCGTCGGCTGGGATAAGGATGCCAATCTTGCCACGGCTGCCGGTGATTCGGCCGAGCCGCTGCCTTTTTCCGCGATGAGAAGCTATCCGCCCGCAATCGACGACCCACCTCCAGACACCGATGCCTATCGGGCCTATCTTTTGAAATACCAAACTCGGCGACAGCCGGATGCGTTCTGGAGGCGGTTGCATCGCGATTCCCCAGACTCGACGGTAGGCTTGTCTCGGGACGAGGGGAATCGGAGATAATCCATGCGTAGCAAGCACGCTCACGTCGCGACTTTCTGCAAAGTAGACACCGAAGCACAGCAGGATCAGCAACGCCGCTGCCGTCGGCTGCCGAGCCTCAGGCTGACGCACGCCCATGGGCATGTGCTGCCTGCACTGCTTCTGTTCTCGATCCTGCCGACGCTCATTGGGATGGCACTCACTGTGCCTGCAGCGCATGGGCAAGACGCTCCGTCAGAGGGCTTTCGCTATCCCCTCTCTGTGGCAGCCGCAAGCGATGGCACGCTCTATGTCGCTGACCGCATGCTGCCTGGCGTCTGGAAGGTCACCAACGGTGAAGCAGTTGTCTTCGCCCAAGGACAGAAGAAGTTTCGTACGCCGCTCAATGCCATCCGCACCGTTGCCCTTGCCGCCGACGGCACGCTCTACGTCGGTGACTCGGCCACCCGCGAGGTCTACCGGCTTGGTGAGGACGGCACAGCAACGCCTCTGACAGATGGTGCGATCGGCATTCCTGTCGATATTGCGGTCAATAGCACAGGCGAGCTGTTCGTGTCTGATCTGGAGACACAACGGATCTGGAAACTGCCCGCCTCGGCGAGCACCACCAGCGAACCCATCGCGGCTGAGGAAGTCGCCCAGCTGGCCGCCCCGCGTGGGCTGTTTGTCGATGCCGAAGACCGTCTCTGGGCGATCGCGGCCTCTGGTGAGGCGCCGCTGGTTCGCATCGGTGCTGACGGCATGATCGAGCCGGTCGTCACCACGCGTGCATTTGAGTTTCCGCATGATGTCGTCGTGGACGAGGCGGGCATCGCCTTTGTCAGCGACAACTATGCCCGCTGCATCTGGCAGGTCAGCCTCGCCGGCGAGGTCTCCAAGGTCGCTTCTGGAGAGCCACTCTCCGGACCGGTCGGACTCGCCCAGGGTGCTGGGGGTGTGCTGATCGCGGATCCACGGACCAACGCGATTCTGCAGCTCGACTCCAGCGGCATGCTGACGGCCATCGCACCAGCGAAGAACGCGGGAGAGTAGGCTCTGTGACCGAGGGAACCTCCACCCACATGGTTCGGCCGTGGCTGCGGATCGTGCTTGCGGCTGCCATCGTGATTGCCTTTGTGGTGATCGGCCTGCAGTACTGGGAAACAGGTCGGGCCTATTCCCTCAAGGAGGCCTGTTTCGCGGCTCGTGAGGCCCGTGACTGGCAAGAGGCTGAGCGACTTGCCAAGGAGTGGTCGGTCTATGAAACAGGTCTGGCAGACCCGCTGATCATTGCTGCCGAAGCGGCGATGGAGCAGGGCAACTTCACCGCCGCCGGCGTCTACCTCGACGCCCTTCCTGATGATGACCCGAAGACCATCCCGGCTCTTCTGCAGCGAGTCGATCTGATGTTTGGGCAGCTCAGCCTGCCACACGAAGCTGTCCGCACGATTAACCGAATCTTCGCTCTCGATCCCGCCAACTGCGATGCCCGCATGCGGCTGACTTTCTACTACGCCATCACGCTGCAGCGGATGAAGACCGCTGAGATCACCCGTCGCACGATTGAGGCGGGATGCGACCTCCCCGAGACCTACGTCTACCTGATGGGAGCAGACTGGCTGACCCTCTCCAACACCGAATCGGTGAACAGCCGTTGGCTCAAGGCGAACCCAGGCACCGAGCGATATGCGATCGCCGTGATCCGTGGAGAAATCGCCAATCGTGGCCTGGAAGACTCCCTCAACGATGAAGCCGCGGCCCAGGAGGGAAGCACCTCGGACCTGGCCCAGAGCCGCGAAGAACGGCTGCGGGAACTGTTTGAGCAATACCCGGAGAATCTTGAAGCATTGGCCTACTTTCTCCAGAAGGCGCAGACGGCAGGCGATGTCGAGGAGGTCACTCGTCTGCTTGCCACCGCCCCGGAGGCGGCGCTCGATGACAACCGCTTTTGGCGATTCAAGGCGTGGGTTCACGGCGCACGCAACGAACTCGAAGAGGCCGATGCAGCCTATCTTCAAGCCCGCGAACTCTTCCCCTTCGACGCGATGGCCATGCATGAGCAGGCGGTGATTCAACGAAAACTCGGCAACGACGACGAAGCTGCCCGTCTGGCAGACCTCGCCGATCGAGGCCGCACTCTCCGCAGAACCATCCTGGTGCAGCCGAGCGTGCAGGCCACACCATCGGAAACGCTGTTGGAGATTGCCGATTACATCGGCGATTGCGGAGCGGAAGACATTGCGAACCGCCTCAGGGAGCGGGTCGCATCTGTTCCTCCAGGCATTGGTGTTGGCCAGTAGCCATAGGCCAAACCCATTTGTGACGTATACAGATAACGGTTCTCCTCCTACGAGCTGGTTCAAAGACTCACAACTCAGACGCTGCGTTTGCTATGAAGAAAGCATCTGAGGTTACTATCTTGGCTTACGACATTGATGAGTGGGTGCTGCATGTGATGGCAACCGCTGCGGGAGGAGATGTCGCTTAAATCGACTCGCTGTTCGGAGTTGCGTTTATGCCTATTACTCCAGAGTCTTTCTGCAGAGGCAACTGAGTGACTATGAGCAACACCGCAAGCCTGACTGGGAAAGCAGCACGTTCTCGTGCACTGGGAATCCTGACGGCCGTCGCAGCCTTCATTGGTTGCGACGGCCGTCCCCCTTTAGACACCGGTAACGCAAGCGATCCAGCTGCTGCTCGTGACACTCAAGAGCCACAAGACAGCAAGACGTCTCCCTTCGCTTTTGATCTGGCCACGTCGCCAAAGCCTGCCTCGGAAGAGACTGGGCCAACGTCCACCAGCTGCACGCCGTTTGACGACGTCTCTGATGTCAGCGGACTCATCCACGTTTACGACAACGGCGAATCGGGCAAGTCGCTGATGGCAGAGGCGACCGGCGGTGGCTGTGGCTGGCTTGACTACGACCGCGACGGCCGCCCCGACATCCTCATCGGCCAGGGAGGCGACCCATCGGTTGTCAACCGAGCCAACGAGCCGAGCGACCGACTCTTTCGCAACCGCACGGACAGCGGCA
>JADHNY010000023.1 GCA_016779265.1 Pirellulales bacterium
GCCAGCGCACTTCGGTGAAGGTATCGATCCGGAAGTCGCTGCCGCAGTGGAGGAAGGCTTCCGCGTGCTCGAGGCGGCCGGCGCCACGATCCACGACATCGATCTGCCGCATGCCAAGTATGGCGTTGCCACCTACTACCTGCTCGCCCCCTCGGAAGCGTCGAGTAATCTCGCCCGCTACGACGGCGTGCACTACGGCCATCGCACGGCTGAGCCCTGCCGGAGCGATGCGTTTGATTCACCACTCGTAGAGATGTACTGCCGCAGTCGTGCTGAAGGCTTTGGGCCTGAGGTGAAGCGACGCGTGATGCTCGGCACCTACGCCCTCTCCGCTGGCTACTACGACGCCTACTACAAGCGAGCCCTGCAGGTTCGTCGGCTGATTCGTCAGGACTACCTCGACGCTTTTTCCAAGGTCGATCTGATCGGCGGGCCGGTGTCTGCCACGCCAGCCTTCCCGCTCGGCGAGAAGACTGACGATCCACTGGCGATGTATCTGCTCGACCTCTACACCGTGACCACGAATCTCGCTGGCGTGTCTGGCATCTCATTCCCGTGCGGCTTTACCGGATCGGGACTGCCCATCGGCTATCAGCTTCAGGCCCCAGCCCTCGGTGAGCCACTGCTGCTGCGAGCCGCCGATCGTTTCCAGCGTCTCACTGAATGGCACCGTCGCCGCCCACCATCCGCCTGAGTCACGCCTGCTGCCTGAGCTATGTCCGAATCTACCGACAACACCGCGCCCTACACGACCGTGATCGGGCTCGAGGTGCACGTCCAGCTGCTTACCAAGACAAAGCTTTTCTGCAGCTGTGAGAACCGTTTTGGAGCGCCGCCAAACACACTCACCTGTCCGGTCTGTCTCGGCCTCCCCGGCTCGCTGCCGGTGATGAACCGCGAGGCGTTCCGGCTTGCCGTGCGAGCTGCCTCGGCCCTCGACTGCACGATCGCCGAGTTCACAAAGTGGGACCGCAAGAACTACTTCTACCCAGACCTTCCGAAGGGGTATCAGATCAGCCAGTTTGACCTGCCCTTCTCGGAGCATGGGCAGCTCGAAGCGATTGATCCCAAGGGTGGCTTCGCACCGCGAACGGTTCGCATCCTGCGTGTGCACCTCGAGGAAGACGCTGGCAAGAGCATGCATGACGAGGCAGCGGGCACTGCCGACAGCCGAATCGACCTCAACCGCACCGGCACACCACTCCTCGAGATCGTGAGCCAGCCTGATCTGCGGTCTGCGGCAGAGGCTCGCTGCTGGCTCGGTGAGCTGCGGCTGCTCCTGGTCTACCTTGGCGTCAGCGACTGCAACATGCAGGAAGGCAGCCTCCGGGTCGACGCGAATGTCAACCTGCACATCCCGCGTGCTGATGGCAGTCTCGCCAAGACACCGATCGTTGAAATCAAGAACATGAACAGCTTCCGCTCGGTGGAGCGGGCCCTGACCTACGAGGTCGCTCGCCAGTACGAGGAGTGGCAGGCAACTGGCAAAGAACTCGGCTCGGCTCCCAAGCAGACCCGTGGCTGGGACGATGCCGCTGGGATCACCCGAGGCCAGCGTCACAAGGAAGAGTCGAGTGACTATCGCTACTTCCCCGAGCCCGACCTGGTGCCCGTCAGGCTGACGGCTGACGAGATCGCCACGATTCGCGAAGGCATGCCCGAAACCCCTCGGGCCTTGCGGCAACGGCTGGCCGACACCTGGAACATTTCTGCCTACGACGCCGATGTGCTGGTGGGGCAGGGCAGGGAACTCGTCGCCTACTTTGAAGCACTCGCCAAACTCGTCGACGACGGAAAGGTGGCGAGCAACTGGATGCAGCAAGACGTGCTGCGAACGCTCAACGACCGGGGCATCACGATCGACGCCTTCCCCGTTCCGGCAGAAGGACTTGCTGACGTGATCGGCCGCGTGAAGAAGGGCGACTTCGACACCTCGCGTGGCCGTGACATCTTTGCGGAGATGATCAACAGCGGCCGTTCAGCCGACGAGGTGGTCGCCGAGATGGGCATCGCAGCGGTCGGTGAAGATGAGCTGATGACGCTCTGCCGCGAACTCGTCGCGGAAAACCCGAAGATTGTCGCCGACGTCCAAAGCGGCAAGCAGCAGGCCGCAGGCGGTCTGATCGGGCAGGCCAAGAAGAAGAACCCGAACGTCAATCCAGGCAAGGTTCGTGAACTCTGCCTGAAGATCATTGGCGAACTGCCGGCGCCGTGACCTGGGGCCTGCTGACGCCAGCCACCTGACCACCAGCAGGCTGCCCCATGCCACGCCTTCTCACCCTGACCACCGACTTCGGCCCGGGCAGCCTCTACGTTGCCCAGCTGAAAGCCCGGCTCCTGCATTCCCGGGCGGGCTGCTCACTCGTGGACATCGCCCACGATCTTCCCGCCCACGACGTGCGCGGGGCGAGCTGGTTTATCGGCCAAGCCTGCCTGGCGTTTCCCGACGACACGCTGCACCTCGTCGTGATCGATCCGGGCGTGGGCACTGAGCGGAAGCTCGTCTGGGCTCGGATCGGCACGCAGGAGTTTCTCGCCCCTGACAATGGCCTGCTGACCCATGCGATGAAAGTCGCTCCACTTCAGGAGGCCCGGCTGCTGCCCGTGCCGACGGATGCGTCGGCCACCTTTCACGGCCGTGACGTGATCGCGGCTGCCGCCTGCCGTCTGCTCGATGGCGAACCGGCGACGGCGTTGGGCGGTGAACTCACCCGCTTGGAAGAACTTCCCGAGGCGGCTCCGAGTGAAGGTGAAGATGGCATCCAGGGGGAGGTCCGCTTCATCGACCATTTCGGCAACCTGCTGACGAATATCCCGGCCGAGCACTGGCCAGCCGTGGTCGAAGCGGGAGGTGTCGTGCTCGGCGATCGCTTGATCGACCGGCCTGTCCGCACCTACGGCGATGCCCCTCCCGGCACCGCCGTCACGCTCGTCGGTTCACAGGGCGTGCTGGAGATCGCTGTCGTCGAAGGCTCCGCCGCACGTCTTCTCGGTGGCGAGATCGGCACTCCGGTGCGGATCTCTCGCCGCTGACGCCCGCTGTCGTTTTGTTTCTCCAACGTCTGCTGCTCCTAATGCCCTCTCCTTTGGTGTCTTCTCAGTCCGTCGCCGCTGTTCGCCAGGCCGATGCCGCCACCCTCGCTGACTGGGACCGGACCCATGTCTGGCATGCCTTCACACAGATGGCGGAGTATGAGCCGCTGCTGATCGAGCGAGGGGAGGGGGCAGCCCTGTTTGACATCGATGGCAACCGCTATCTCGATGGCTCCGCAAGCATGTGGTGCAACGTGCATGGCCACCATCATCCGCGGCTCGACCGGGCCGCCCGGGAGCAGCTGGAGAAGGTGGCCCACTGCACCAACCTCGGGCTTTCGAATCCGGTCACAGTGCAGCTGGCCAAACGTCTCACCGAGATCGCCCCGGCAGGCCTGGAGAAAGTCTTCTTTTCCGATGATGGTGCGACGGCGATCGAGGTGGCGTTGAAGATGGCCTTCCAGTTCTGGCGACAGGCCTCACCTGCAGAGCCCACGCGTCAGCGGTTTCTTTCCATCGGCGAGGCCTATCACGGTGACACCCTCGGCACGATCGGCGTCGGCGGCGTGGCCCGCTTCGGTTCGATCTTCGGCTCGTTGACCTACGACGCCATTCGCGTGCCGTCGCCCGCGGTCTGCCGTCAGCCAAAGGGGATGACGCCTGAAGATGCCTGCCGCCGATCGCTGGAGCAGGTGGCCGCCGCCTTTGAGGCCCACCGCGGTGAGATTGCTGCCGTTGTCATGGAGCCGATCGTGCAGGCCGCTGGTGGCATCCTTGTACATCCCCCCGGTTTCCTCCATGGCATGCGGGAACTGACACGTGCGCACGACATCCTGCTGATTCTTGATGAGGTGGCGATGGGCTTCGGCCGCACCGGCACGATGTTTGCCTGCGAGCAGGAGGATGTGGCCCCCGACTTCCTCTGCCTGGCCAAGGGCCTCACCGCAGGCTACCTGCCGATGGCTGCGACTCTGACCACCGAGCGGATCTGGAACGCGTTCCTCGGCTCGGCTGCCGAACGGAAGACGTTCTTCCACGGCCACACCTACGGCGGCAATCCGCTGGCGGCGGCGGTGTCTCTCGAGTCGTTGGCGATCTTTGAAGACGAGCAGCTGATCGAACGGATGCAGCCTTCTATCGAGCGGCTGCATGAGCGGGTGGCCGCCCTGGCCGACCATCCTCACGTTGGCGACGTCCGCACCCGAGGCATGATTGCCGCGATTGAGCTCGTCGCCGATCGCTCCGGCCCTACCCCCTACGACCCGAGCGAAGCCCGCGGCATGCGGTCCTGCCTCGCCGCACGCAAACACGGGGCGCTGCTGCGGCCCTTGGGCGACAACGTCGTGATCATGCCACCGCTGTGTGTCACGCCAGAAGAGATCGACACTCTCTGCAACGCCGCCGAAGCCGGCATCAACGAGGTCTGCGGAGGGTAACGCAACGCCCCAGCCGCCTCGCACGGCGATGCTGACCGCAAGGCTGCGTTGGAGGCCGTCAGCTACTGCGCCACCGACTTCGTGCCGTCCGCCGAGCCGCCGATCGGCGCGCCGTCCGGAAGAGGACGTCCTGCGGCGGCAATGCCGAGACGGTAGAGCTCGGCGCGGACCTCGCGAAAGGCTTCGAAGCTGTCGGGATAGCACCAGAGCGTGACGGTGGTCGCGGGGGTGATCCGGCTGAGCTTCCGTCGGAAGGCAGAGCCCTCCACCATCGCCACTTCCAGTGGCTCTCCCAGCGCCTGCTGCTGTGGCCGCACCACCCACTCGCGGCTCCGCACGAGGATCTGCCCTCTCGCCCGATCGACCTGCGTCTCAATCACATAGTCGAGCGCGAAGCCCTGTGTGGGACCGACCGACTCGATGTGGTTGGTGAGCTGCGAAATCGATCCCGTGTGCCGCTGGGCACGGTTGCGTGCCATGCCGAAGAGCTCTTGCAGTGGAATGTAGGCGATGTTGCCACCCTGCAGCTGGAAGTGCATCTCGTCGCCGTTGACCGTCCGACCAATCGGAGTGGGGTAGGCGAGAATCTCTTCGGTCTCCGCCTCGTCAAAGGCGAGCGTCTTTGCCTCTTCCTCAGCGTCGGCGATGGCTTCCTTGAGCGTTGCGATCTCTGCACGCTGCTGGGCGGAGAGAGCTGTCTCTTCATCCACTGCCGCCCGGCGAACTTCCCGCTCCACCTTCAGCGCGGCAAGCGCCTCAGCGAGCTGCATGCGTCCCATCGACGCACCATTGGCAGCTGCCGCGAGAGTCGCCATCTGTGTTTCGAGTTCTGCAAGCTCGTGCTCGACCGACGTGGCCTCCTGGGCGAGTGAGGTGAGTTCCTCAACCGTCGCGGTCATCGCGGGCGACGCAACAGCCTCAGAGGAGAGCGACAGGCTTTGCACCCGCGCCCCGATCACCATCACCAGGATGATCAGGATCCCCACGATGTTGGTCACAACGTCGAGGAAGGAGTCCTGCGCCGGATCAGCGTCCTCTCGCACAGCCACGCGTCGCATGTCAAGTACTCCGTGAATGAGGCGTGCCTACAAACGCACTATCGAACCACTGACGGTGCTGTCGCTGTGCCGGCAGCCGGATTCTCAGCCACCGCACGGGACTCTCGGCGAGTCGTCACCAGTCCACTGCCCGCGAGCAGCGCTTCGAGATCCTCGCGACGCGACGCACCATCGGGCGTTGCTGAGAGCACGAGGCGCGGATTCCAGTACATCCGATCGCCTGCAATGCCCCAGGTTTCCACATGCTCGCGAACCGCATAGATCAGCGTGTCGACCGAATCAGCCGTGCGACTCCCAAGCGGCACGCGTTTCACCACGCGACGTCGGCTGCTGTCGAGAATCCTCAGTTCTTCCGCATCGCATTCCACCTGCACTGGCCGAGACAGTGGAACAGGTCGGTCACGTGTGGCCATGCTTGCCCAGTTGGCACCACGAGAGGAGGCCAACGACGCCACGCCCCCCTCGCCACCTGGCTGCAACGAGACATTCATTCCACCGGCACCGGTCTCGCCCATCGACATCATGCCTGCACCGCCGGCAGCTCCAGGGGAGCCGGCAGCGGAACCAGCCGAGCCACTCGTAGGTCCTCCTGCCCCTTCACCTGCTGCTCCCCCGTCCGCCGCAAAGGCTGACCCTGCCGATCCATTCGCGCCGCCGCTATCACCATTCCCACCGGTGCCTTCACCGTCACCCCCGCTACCGCTGCCGCTGACGCCGCTGCCGGGCTCGGTTCCAGCGCCATCTCCCGACGCCGCTCCTGGCCAGCCGCCGCTGCCAGCCAGACCGTTACCGTTCGCGGACGCAGCAGCAGCGAACGCCGAAGGACTGCCATAGCGAGCATCACCAGAACCTTGACTGCCGGCAGGTCCATAGCCGGCTCCCGTGGTGCCCGTGCCACTGCCAAGCACAGGGTCTCCTCCTGGGCCCTGGCCACCACCTGCGGCCTGGCGACCATCTGAAGCCACAGGTCCTTCACCGCCAAGACCAGAAGGGCCAGCGATGCCGCTACCGTTCGGTGAACCGAACACGCCCTGTCCCTGGCCATCTCCTTGACCGTTGCCGCCGGTCTCTTTCCACTCCCAGCGAGACTGGTCACCAAGCACACTCGGGCCGCCGTCGACCACCACGCCACCGCGGGTCTGGGCGGCTCGATACTGCACCTTCGGCGACGACTGCCTGGAGACTCGTGAAGCCTGCACCTGCTCAAGCCAGGCGAGACGCGTGCGGGCTTCCTCAATCGCGCGGCGTTCGACATCGGCCAGCTGGTGATCGGGTGGTGGAAACTTCAGCTGCCAGTGCTCCTCGACGAGCTGGTAGCCAAAGTCACTTCCCCATGACGAGATCGCCTCGCGAGCCGTGTAGTAGGCCATCACACCTGAAGGCCGCACCAAGAGCAGGGGGTAGGGCTGCTGCTCGGGCACGGCGGACGTGCGGCCACGCTCAGCGAGATGCTCGCGGGCGGCCCGCAGCGCACTGGCGAGCGGATTGCCCGGGCCGGGCGGCCCTTCGAAGTCTGAAGGACTCAGGCGAATGTTTTCCGGCTGCAAAAACACCCCATCGAGCGAGCACTCGATGTAGAGCGGCCGGCGATGCGTGCCGTTGCCACCCTCATACGGAACGATGGCATACGCCGGTGGGCGATCTGCCGCCGCATCACGTGCTTCGTCCAGCGCGGCTGTTGCGTCGGCAAGGGCCAACTGCAGTTTCTTCCGCTCGGCATCAAGGGCCGCAGAACCGGCATTCGAATCAGCGGACAAGGCCGCGAGCTCCCGCTCCAAGGCTGCCAGCTCATCACTGAGCTCGCGTGCGTTGTCTTCGATTCCAGCGAGCCCCATGCGAGCCTGGCTGAGATCATCGAGGGCCTGCTGCCGCATCGCCCGCAACTGGTCAATCCGCCACTGCAGGCTCTCCCGCTCGACAGCGAGTTCCTCGAGCGCTGCGGTCTCCGCCGCCGCCCGCGTGCCAGCTGCGGAGCGGCTGAAGATCACCAGCAGCACCAGCAGGGCTCCCATCGTGCACAGGAGCACTGCGAGAAACGGAAATAGGGAGATGCCAGGACCGTCGCTGGCGCGTACGCGGCTCATGCAGCCTTTCCAAGTGAGACACTTTCACGAGCGGAGAGCCGCCCTGTATCCACGACATTCCCCGTTCGCGAAGCGAGTAGCTGCACCGCCGCCCCGAGCGCATTGAGCGTCTCCTCAAACCTGGCACTGGCCGCTGCCGTCTCAAGATTGCGGGCCAGCGTCCGCTCGAGCGCTGCCAGGTCGCGTGTGGCTTCCACGACACGGCCCAGAATCTCGCCCTGCTCGACAAGGATTCGCTGCTGCTCATCCATGCGAACGACCAGATCACTGACCTGCTGCATTGCCGTGGCCATCGAATCACTGGCGGAAGACCAGCGATCCTCACGGTCGGCGAGGATCCGCCGGTTCGCATCCTGAAGCCGATCTCCCCAGCCAGCCAGCACGCCGTCGACTGCAGTTGCAATCGACGCTGCCATCCGTGTGCCAGCGATATCTGCTGCCGAAGAGAGCTGGTCCTTCGTGTTGGCCTGCATGCTCCGCCAGGCCCGTTCCTGTGACTCAAGCAGCCGAGCCGACGAACGGCCAACGGCATCACCCAGCTTCGCCATCGCAAAGGCGGTGCCGTTGTCGGAGTCGATCGTTTGGAAGCGTCCCGCGAGCGCCGACCAGGAGGCATCGTCCACACGCTGCAGCAGCGACTGCTCCTGTCGGTCCACCACGAAGTGGCTAAACATCAGCACCATCGACAGGCCGAGAGCTGTCGCTGTCGTGTCAAACGCGGTGCCCAGACCAGCTACCACGTCGGTGATGTTTTCCATCTGCGACGGTGACAGATTGGCGATCGCCACCGTGATTCCAATCACCGTACCGAGGAAGCCCATGATCGGAATCGCCCAGATCACAAACCGGACCAGGCCATAGCTCTGCGCCGCTCGGGCTGCATCGATGTCCGCGAGATACTTCAGATGGTCTTCAAGTTCGTTTGCGTCGCCGGTGCGGCGGACGAAGTCGAGTGCCGCTCGCAGACGACCGGTGAGCCGTTCGCCCGCATCGTGTTCGTCGAGTTCCTCAAGGAGGGCGTCAACATCATCGAGGGTCTGCCCACCGACGGGAATGGCCCCGAGCGGCTCGGCATCAACGCGGCGTCGCTGCGCAAAGACATCCTGAAGCCGGAGCGTCAGGGCCGCGATACCCACGAAGAACATCCCGACTTCGACGTACTCCACCCAGTGGCCCGCGAGGTAGCGAACCGCCATCGGATTGTCGACGAGCCCACCATGGATGAGCGCATAAAAGCAGAAGGCCGCTGCGGCCCCCCACAGAATGGGCGATCGAATCACAACCGCCGCCAGGGAATTGATCGCTGACACTTTCCTCACCTCGCGGGCAGCCGTGGATTTCCCAGCCGACAACCTTCGCCCGGCCGGGACGACACCTTTCATCACTACCATCGACAGGGTTTCACCAAACGATTGAATCGAATCGCACGATCTGACGAAACAGCGGTCTCCGGGCTGCCTCTCGGCGAGAAACAGGGAGAGATCGGCAACTCAGGCAAGGCGGCTGAGGGTCTGCGCAGCGTTAAGCCGCTTCAACCGGCAGTCGAAACCTCGTACGAAGTGGGATCTGCCACCCCTGCTTCGCGAAAGCCCCGCTGCCGCTCGCTGCACTTATTACAGCTGCCGCAGTGCCACCAGCCATCGCTCCGCGCCACCGGAGCAAGACAGGACATCGACGCAGCCAGCACCTCGGGGGCCGCCGCTCGCACCACCTGCTGCTTCGACATCGTCTCAAAGGGCGCCACAAGGGCGAGCTCGGTCGTCGTGGCTGTTGAGAGCACTCCTGCGAACCTGGAGAGAAAAGACCGAGACGCGTCCGCAAAGGGATTTCCGGAAAGCGTGGCAATTGCCAGGCATCGCACCCCCTCGCGGGCACACCAGAGCAGCGGCTTGAGGGCGAGCAGGGCGTTTCGCCCAAGCAGTTCCACCGCTGCATCGTCGGTGTCGGCAGCCGGCACGCCGGTGCCGGTCACGCTCCAGTGCTCTCCGTAGAGGTCCGCCAAAGGCATCGCCAGTTCCACCAGCGGCCGCACCTGCTGCGGCGTGAGCAGTTCGCGCAGACAGTTCACCGCGTCGCGTTCGGCCTGCTCCCAGGAGAGCCCGCAGGAAACGTAGATCGGGACAACGGGCCCGCCGGCAGCGAGCAGAGCGGTCAGCACGGCACTGTCGAGGCCTCCGCTGACCAGCACGGCAACAGTCTCTCCGGCAGCAGCCCCCGCTGCACGTCGGACATCGATCTCCACAACCAAAGCCCTCCGCGGCCAACCAACGGCCTGTTCACAGACGCGATCGGCCTTGTTTTCCAGGACCTGCCGCCCCTACCGTCTTACGTCGTCCCAGCTGCCGGGTATCCCGGCGATTGACCTCCAGCACCCCCGACACCATGTCGGCGCCCGACACATATCCGCGGGCGGGAAGGATTCTCGCATGCCACGCTCCAGCGAACCAGCTGCCGACGTTGATTACGCTGTCGCCCCCGTAACAAGCCGGCTGTCCGTCAGACGCCTCGAGGCGGTCTTCTCTTCTGGGATCTGGATGCTCGTAGGAGCTTTCGGCATGGTGTTGCTGGCTGGCCACCTGACCGCACCACCCTGGGCCTCAGGCCAGCATTCTGCTGGAGTTGCAATCGAGTCATCTTCAGGCAGTCTCTGGCTCTCGATGGCTCACCGCGAGGGTGACCCCCAACAGCTGCTTGTGGCCGTTGATCGGGACACCCGCCACGCCGCGGTGTATCACGTCGACGCCACCAACGGCACACTCACCCTCCGCAGCACCCGGAACCTCTCCTGGGATCTCCTGGTCGACGACTTCAACGGCCGCGAGCCGAGCCCGACTGCCCTCAAGAACATGCTCGAGACAGGCACCACGCCCCGCTAGACCTGCCCATTCCTCGCAATCGGCAAAGTTTGCGAGGCCGGCGGTGCGAGCCGTGCGTAAAATAGTGATCCGGGTGGGGCCGATACGGCAGTAGGTCGATCGTTCCGCGGATCTGTCGGTATCCACCGACGTTGCTCGCAGAGCATCGCTCCCATCACGACTGGTTCGAGTGCCTACAGAGAGTGGCTGACATGGCAGGAAAGTTCCTCACCCTCGACGAGGCGGCAGCCGCGCTGGGGATCTCGACAGACGACGTCCAAAAGCTCGTGGACCGCAAAGAGCTCTTCCCCATCCGCGACGGTGGGGCATTGAAGTTTCGCAGCGAAGAGATCGACCAGCGGAAACAGGACAGCGGGGAAGCGGCTTCCTGGGAGCAGACAGCGGGCACGGATGATGGCCTCTCCGTCGATCTCGACCTCGACGAGCCACTGGCCCTCGACGGCCTCGACCTCGACGCCAAGTCTGACTCCGCTCCCGCAATAGATCTTCAGGGGGAAGCGATTGAACTCGCTGATGACCTCGCCCTCAGTGGCGGAGACTCCCTGCTTGGCGGGTCCGGCGACGATCTCGACTCGATCATCGCATCTGGCGCGGCTGGCGGTGACGACGCCACCCCGCCTCCTGCCGCGAGAGGCAGCACCGACGATCTCGACCTTGGCGACCTCGAACTTGGTGAAGGGAGCGGCAGCCTCGCCGACAGTGCGAGCCTCGCCGCGTCAGGCGAGAGTGGACTCGAACTGGGTGAGGGCTCCCTCGAGATCTCAGGGATCGAACTGGGGGACAGCGATGTGGCCTCGGGCCCATCCGGCGATGGCGACCTCGAACTCGGTGCTGCCATTTCTGATGTTGAGCTTTCAGGCGACGAAGGCGACGGCATCGAACTCTCGGGAGATTCGATAGACGGCTCGACCGACGAGCTTGATCTCGGTGGCGGTGGCGACGACTTTGATCTCGGCTCTCCGCTGGCTGAAGACGAGAGCGCTTCGCAGGTGATGGAGCTCTCTTCCGAATCGGGTGAAGGCAGTTTCTTTGGTGATGCGCTCGACGGAGCAGGCTCGAGCTTCGGTGATGAAAGTGGTGTCGAGAGCTTCTCGGGGGCTCTGGCGGCAGCCGACGTGATCACCGAGCCAGGTGTTCCTGAGATGCGGTTCAGCGGCCTTCAGACCGCCGGGCTCATCTGCATTACGCTGCTGATGCTGTTCGGGGCCTTCATGTCCTACGACCTTGTGCGGACGATTGGAAGCAGCAACCCGGTCGGAAATCCCGTTCTTGACGCGCTCGCCGAAACGATCGGCTGGCGATAGGCAGGCCGCCTGACACGGTGGCGGGCAGGCCCTTACTCGGCGACCTTGCCATCTCACCGTCTGCCGAGGGGGCTCTCGCTCGGGAGCGAGCGATCTGGCTCCGCGGGGCCGTCGCGGGCGCTATAATACGCAGGGAGATGGGCAACCCGGCTCGTCTTCCTTGCCCGCCCCCGTCCGTTTGAGCAGTTCATGGCCCGCCGGCTTGCCTCCCCCCACCAGCCCTGGTTGATTCGCACCGTTCTGCGGGTCTACGAGTTCCTCGCTTCCCTGCAGTTCGCCGTGGTTTTGATCACACTCCTGGCGATCGTGCTCGGTGTGGGCACCTTCGTCGAGAGCGGCTTCGGCACCGAAGCGGTCAAGTTTGGGGTCTGGAACACCTGGTGGTTCACGCTGCTCAACGCCTTCTTGGCGGTGAGTATCTTTTGCGCTGCAGCGATTCGCTTTCCTTGGAAGCGTCACCAGACCGGCTTCGTAATCACACACATCGGTCTGCTCGTCTTGCTGGCTGGCTGCCTGATGTCGCAGCGAGGAGGCGTCGACGCCCAGATCCCCCTGATCGAAGGCGACCGCGGACGCCTCGCCTACGAAGACTCACACTCGTTTGTGCTGAAAATCACGGACGGAGATTCAGACTCGTCATCGTCTCAGGATGACGCCCGTACGATCGGGCCGATCCCGTTCCGCTCGGGACCTTTCAACTGGAATGAATACCCCGGCACAACCAGCGAGTCGGTCCTCGGCGCTCCGGCGGCCACTCCGCGTTCTTGGTTTCCCTGGAGCCTCGCAGCGCGTGACCACGGCGTGCTCTACGACGACGGCAGCGTGCGTCTCGAGGTCCTCGACTACTTTGCCGACTCCACAGCAGTGCTGGCCCCGAGCGTGAGCCTGCGGATTGGCACCGACGCCTTTGGGGGAGCGGCTGCCGCGTCTCAGCGAAGTATGTGGATTCCGGTGGAACTCAGCTGGCAGCCCAATCCACTCGCCGGCGGCACACCCCGGCATCGCCAGACTGTCGGTGGTGGCACGGTCGTGTTCTGGAAGGCCGGTTCACAGGCGGAAACTGATGCTTTTATCGCCGCCGTTCCTGACTCTGAACTCGGCTTCGGCACACAAGGCCAGCTGGTGCTCGTGATCGACGACACCGTCCATCGAGTCGTTGTCGATCAGGCCCTCGGCCAAGGCCGTCAAACAGTTGAAGGCACGAACGTGGCCTTTGAACTCAACGACTTCGAGCCGAGGCTGTCTGCAGTCCGGGGGCGGGTCTACCGAGGTGCTGAGGATAACGGTGAAGAGATCGTGATCGTTGCCGACATGCCGGAGGTTGCCGTGCAGGCCACACGATCGGGTGTCTACGGAGCTCTCTGGATCGAGCCTGAGGTTGAAGATTCCGCCGCGCGGATGCAAGGGAAGGCCAAGAGCCGCATCGACATCATTCAGGGGAGTGACCGACAGCTCTATTACCGCTGCTGGCAGCCACCAAAACTCACCGCAGGCCCGTTGCCAACGGATGGTCAGGGCGTGGAAGCCTTCTCAATGCCGATGGGCACGCTCGAACTACAGGTGGAACGGTTTCTGCCTGCTGATGCCCTTGAGGTGGTGACACTGCCGGTGCCGTTTGACAAGTCGAAGCCGCCGTCGGCGAAACGACGAGCCGCTAAGGTTCGACTCACCGTCGATGGATCCGCAGACGAGTTCTGGCTGGCTGGCATGCCGATTGAACCCTCTCCAGAGCCACCCAACTCAACAGAACGGAAGGTCGTCCGCGGCCGTCAGCAAACCGTCGCCGTCACCCTCGAACCTGACGCGGTGAACATCGGTTTTGATGTGGAACTCAACAACTTTGAGCGTCGGCTCGACCCGGGCACGAGCCAGGCGAGTCACTTCTCAAGCATCGTGCGTTTTGTGGACGATGCGGGCGAGCCGCTGATCGACAAGCCGGTGACGATCACGATGAACGCCCCGATCGACTTCTCTGACCCAGCCAGCGGCCACTCGTACCGACTCTTCCAAGAGAGTTTCATGGGGCCGTGGCTTCCGGGTGATCCGCTCTACGAACGTTTCACCGCCGGCATCGCAGAGCAAGATGGCGGAGAACTGCCTGAGCGGCTCGAGGCCTCCGTGCTCACGGTGAACTACGACCCCGGCCGGGGTGTGAAGTATTTCGGCAGCCTGCTGATCGTGGCCGGCATCTTCACGATGTTTTATATGAAGGCCTACTTCTTCGGCCCGAAACGGCGTGCCCCGCGTGAGCAGCCCTCAACGCCCCCTCAGCCCGTCCAGGAACTCGCAGCGGTCTAGCCCGGCGAGCGTGAGACGGACGCAGCAGCCCAACTCAGGAGTCCTCCAGCATGAAGCGAACAGCCTTTGGCTCTCTCCGGGGATGCATCACAGTCGCTGTGCAACCTTTTCTTCTTCTCCTGCTCCTGGCGGCTTTGGTCGTGCCCGCCGCCACGGCTGGGGCAGCGGAAGCGAATGCTCAGGATCCTCTCGCAGCCTGGCGGGCGATCCCCGTCCTCGACGATGGCCGCATCATGCCGCTGGACACCTTTGCCCGGCGAAGAGTGGAGACGATCACCAACGCTCAGCGGCCCTCACTCGCCTCACCGGAGAGCGACGAACCCCAGCGGCGGAATGCAGACGAACTTCTTCTCGACTGGCTGGCTCGGCCAGCGGCCTGGGAAGATGTGCCCCTGCTCATCGCCGAGCATGAAGAACTCCGTGAGCTGCTCGAACTCCCCATCTTCAGTGATGATGGCGGCGAACGTCGGCGTCTGAAGCATGCTGCCCCTTCAGATGTTGCAGCCTCCGGCCCCCTCCGCGAGCGACTCGTCGCACTCGATGAGCAGCGGCGGCAGGCAATGGCTGCTGGAGAAGAGTTTCGGCTCGAGGGCGTCGACGCCAAAGTCGACCAGCTGTGGCGGGCGTACGTGACGTATCGACAGCTGACGTTCCGAGGTGACGATGACGCGATCGGCCGCACTCGCTTTACGAGTCTCTTTGAATCACTCGTCAGCAGCTGGCGATCGCTCCGCACGGCGGTTGGTGAGGCAGAGGCGGCCGCCGAGGCTGACGCTGGCGCCAACGCAGATTCCGCTGCCCCAAGCACGAGCGATACCGAATCTGGCGTGACGACTGCTTGCGAGGCCGTCGACGCAGGCCTGCTGGCAGTACTCGAGGGGATGGGTGAGAGCACTCGTTTCGACACCGCTGACGTCCTCCCTGGCATGCTGCAGGCCTACCGCGCCGTGAAGGCACTCGAGAACACCGTGGCCAACGGTGGCTTCTCGGCCAGACTTGTCCGGCAGTCGCGACAGTTCGCCGAACGCACCTTGGTCTTGGGAGAAGCGTTGTTTGACAACGGCGGCTCACCGGCTGTCGTCCCAGCTTTGCATGCCGCTGCTCTTGAGGCGGAGCGTGATGCCGAAGAAGACATGCCCCCATGGCTCGCGTTGACCGTGCTCCTCGACGCCCCGCTTGAGCTCCTTCCCGGCTACGCAGAAGCAGACGTGGTGGCTGCCCGAGAAGCCTTTGCAGAAATGCGGCGGATTGTCTCGGAGTCGGCCACGGCGAGCGAGGCCGATCAGCTCGCCACTGCCACTGACACGCTGGCCACATCCCTCCAAAGCCTCGGCACCTCCGTCGAGGAGGCACGCCAAGCGTTGCCGATCGAACGGCTCGACGCTGACCTACTCACCTGGACGGCCTACCCAGCAGCAGGCAGCACGCAGCGTGAGGTGGCCTACAACACGACGGATCCCTTCCGCAACTCGTGGGTCTTGAGCCTGGCCGCGATGGCGGGCTTTGCCCTGGCGTTTGGCCGGGTGCGGGGGGTGATGTTCTGGAGCGGCGTGAGCCTGCTGATCGGCGAGCTCGGCTGGACCGCCTGGGCGTTCGCGCAGCGGATCGCCATCACCGGCTGGGCTCCGGTGACCAACATGTACGAAACGGTGATCTACGTCCCGTTCTTTCTCTCACTGCTGGGGCTCTGGTTCCTGCTCTCACCGATCTGCGCTGCAGGCGTAGCGGCTGCCTGGAAGGCAACGGCGTTGCCTCCACCCGCAGGCCGATTCCTTCCAGGAGAGCAGGGGGGGCCTGCCTCTGCCCAGTGGCTGCTTGTGCTGCCGAGGCTGGCGGTGTCTGCGGTTGTGGTCTGGATCCTGACCTTGGCACCGTATGCCGCGGGCGACCGAACGATCATCAACCTTCTGCCTCAGACCGACGTCGACTCTGCCATCCCAAACCTTAACAACCTCGTCGTCTGGATCGTGGGCTTGTCGGTGCTGATCCCCACCGTCTGGTTCCTTCCGAGGGTCGTCCTGACCAGCCTCGTGGCATTGCTCACAGTCCCTGTCAGCTGGGGCAAAGATGTTCTTCAGGAGCGGCTTCCTGATGTGTATGCCCGCCGTTCGTTCGGCCTGGTCGTGACGGCAGTCGCCTTCGCCGGCACGTTCATCGCCTGGTTCTTCCCGATTCCTGGCAAGCAGTTCAGCCCGCTGCAGCCTGTGCTCCGCGACAACTTCTGGCTCACCATCCACGTGCTCACGATTGTCTCGAGCTACGCCGCCGGAGCGCTTGCCTGGGGCTTGGGCTGCCTGTCACTCGGCTACTACCTGTTTGGCCGCTACCGCAACTCTCCGCGAGGTCGCAAGGCTCCCGAAGCGACGGTGGCCCTGGCAGGCTTTATCTATAAGGCGATGCAGGTGGCCGTGCTGCTACTGGCAGCGGGCACGATCCTCGGTGGGCTCTGGGCCGACGTCTCTTGGGGACGCTTCTGGGGGTGGGACCCGAAGGAGGTCTGGGCACTCGTTTCGCTGCTGGCCTACTTGATCATTCTGCACGGTCGCTACATCGGCTGGATCGGTGACTTTGGCCTCGCCGGTGGCAGTGTTCTCGGGGCAGCCGTGATTGGCATGTCGTGGTACGGGGTCAACTTCCTGCTGGGAGCGGGACTTCACTCCTACGGATTTGGCCAGGGTGGGCAGACCGAGTTTTTCTCTTTTCTGATCCTCAACCTGCTGCTGCTCGCCGCCGCCGGCTGGCGACTCAGAATGGAAACAGGTGGCAGCGAAGCCGACACCGAGAACGTTGCTACTGAAATCAGCAACGCCTCGCGGAGCACCGCGTCGTAAGAACTCGGCAACACGCACGTCAGGACGCGGCGTTCCTGTCGAGTATCATTCCGGAGGATGGCCCGCTGGCTTTCGGTGGCTCCTGCCGTGAAGCCTTCTCTGGCACGACTGAGATCACGTCATCCGCTTCCCAGCCCGCGGCTGTCGAGCGGGCCAGCCGCAGCTCTTCGGCGTTCATGCGAAGTCGAATCGCCCCTCCACTGCCGGTCCGGACCACCTTGGCATGGCCAGCGGGTCCGGTCTGCTCATAGGCCCGTCGGACGTCATCCCAGCCCGCATCGCCGCTGCCGCTGACCAACACCACGCGCGGCTGCACCGCCTCAGCAAGCCTCGGCGGCAGCGACGTGCGGCTGCCATGGTGTGGTGCAATCAGGGCGTCAACGCGTTGCACGCCCCTCGCGAGCACGTCATCAACCGCATCCCCATCGAGATCGCCCGTCAGCAGCAGGCGGCGGCCGGCTGCCTCGACCTCGAGCACAAGGCTCACCAGGTTGTCGTTCCCATCACTCTCAGCGTCAACAGCCGGATGCAGCACCTTCACGGTGGCCGTCTCACTGAAAGGCAGGCGGTCTCCAGCGGCTGCGACCACCACGGGAACTGCTCGCTTGGACGCCGCCTCGACAACGGCAATAGCCTCTGGAGACTCGCTTGCGACAAACGCAGACGTGACCACGAGCCGCTTTACGCGAAAACGCTCCATTAGTCCACGGACCGCATTGAAGTGATCTGCGTCGGCATGCGAGATGACAAGCATGTCGATGGTGGTGATCCCTGCGTCACGAAGCACAGCCTCCATGGCTCGACGGGCCGCCGCAGGAGCACCGAGCCGACCGGCATCGTAGACAAGCACCTCTCCAGAAGGCGGTCGCACGACAAGGCCGAGCCCATGCCGAAGGGAAGCCATCGTCACCTCCAGGCGAGGCGTGTAAACAGGCCGTACCAGCATCACGCCCCACGCCGCTGCCCCGACCATGAGCCAGATCACACAGGGCAACACCCACCGCCCCACGCGGCGGACACCAACGCGACCGGCGAGCACAACAGACAACAGCACCGCGAGATACCAGCCGGCAACCCACAACCGAGGCGGGCCGCTGACCCAGGCAAATCCCCAGGGAATCTCTGCTGCGGTGGAGGCCATCGTCTCAATCACACGCAACACGCTGGCACATCCTGATGCCGGAATGGCCGCCAGCGATGGTGAGACAATCCCCACCACCAGCGCACCAAGACCACAGCCCATGGCCACGGCAACAAGGGGAGCGATCAGCGGATTGAGCAGAACCGCGATCGGACTGATGACATGAAACTGCATCGCGACCAGTGGAGCCGCCACCGCCCACACCGCTGCTCCAGCTCCAACACTCACCAGCACCCCTCTCCCCACTCTTCGCAGCCACCGCTCCCAACGGGGACGACTCTGCTCAATCAACCGAGCGATGGGGTCTGTGGTGCGACGCTCACGGGCCAACGCTGTCGCGAGCAGAATCAGCACCGCTGTGGAGAGAAACGAGAGCTGTGTCCCCGTGCGAAAAACCGTTGTCGGCTGTCGCAGCACCATCAGCACCGCGACCACCGCGAGCGTGTTGATCCCGACAGGCCGACGGCCGAGCCAGGCCGCCAAACAAGCGAGCCAGACGAGGAGGGTGGCTCGCACCACCGGCACCTCCGCATGCACCAGCAGCATGTAGCCCCCGCTGACACCAGCCACCAGCAGCAGTGCCAGCCCGCGGCTCATGGGCGTCGCCCGCACAAGCCCAAACAGGGCCCATGCCAGAATGCCGACATGGAGGCCCGAGATTGCCAGGATGTGGATCGTGCCAGTCACCAAGAAGGGCTGCGTCTGTTCCCTGGGAAGCCAATCCCGATTTCCCAGCAGGAGCGCGTCGGCCAGCGGCACCATGTCAGCAGGCATGCTCGCCGCAAGCACCGCCGCCCCGCGTGTCCGCAACTGATCAACCAGAGGGCCTGGATGCCACCACGGCGGCGGCCTGAGCACCGTGAGGCAGTCACGGGATGCACAGCGAATCACCGATAGCCAACGGCGTCCCCTCGCCTCGTCACGGAAGTCGTATTCACCGGGATTCATCGCTGCGGCCGGACGCAGCCCCCGGCCAAACAGACGCACCGTACAGCCGGCGTCGATGCTGTCTTCGTGAATGCTGCCCGCATCAATCCCGAAGTGGCCTTGCTCACTCTCCGGCGTGAGACCGTCGATCATCACTGCCGCCACCCCAGTTGCTGGTCGCCAGGCATCGTCTTCGCGCAGGTGCGTCACCTGCAGGATCATTTCGCTTGCGGGCCGAATCGGCTGGCCTGTGGTGGGATCTCGAAGCGTTGCCGGCAACGGCCGCGGAGCCTCAATGACACGTCCGACGACTGCCACCGGCGCCGGCTGTTCTCGCAGTTTCCACGCCAGGTCTGTTGCGGCAAATAGACCGTGCCAGACCAAGCCCCAGCCAGCCGCAGCCGTCGCGATCGCGAGCAGCAACACACCTGCCGCCGCCTGGGCTCGTCTCAGACAGAAAAGCCACCACCAGCAGCCAAGCCCACCAGCAGCCATGAATCCACACGCCACCACCACAGGCAGTCGCGGCGGCAGCAGGAGCACCCCAGCAACCACGCCAACCAGCACGGCAGCCGCAACTGGCACCGCCGGCAGCTGTGCAACCATGTCGCCCAGTGAGAGAGCACGAACGGCCCCCGTGCAGACGCCTCGCAGCCGCCTGCACCACCCGCGATCGCCAGCCTGGAGGAGCGCCGTCTTCACACCCCCACCGTACACGAACAGCCCCCTCATGCGAGCGTTCGGCACAGCATGCTGCAGCAATCAGCGACAGGCCATGCAGGCGACGGCTAGTCGGCCGACGTCGCTCGACGTCGCCGGGCCTGAATGACGCGAGGAATACCCGCGTCGTCTGGCAGCGTTCGCTCAGCCTGGAGATGAACAGCGGCCGCAAGCACCTCCTCCGACGCTGCAGGCGGACCGATCTCAACCAGGAGCCAGCCGTCGGGCCGTAGCCGCTCGGCAGTCATCGCCACCAGCCGTTCCAGCGGCTCAACACCGCGAGGCCCAGCCACGAGTGCTCCCCTGGGTTCGAAGTCGCGAACATCACGAGGCAGTCCCGCGAACTCGTCCTCACGGATGTAGGGAGGGTTGCTGACAATCAGGTCAAACGTTTCGCCAGCCGGAAGGCTTTGGAGCAGATCTCCCTCGCAGACATGCACCCGCTCGGCGAGCCCATGCGTCTCCACGTTCTCACGGGCGATCGCAACGGCGGCGGGCGAGATATCAATCGCTGTGACCTCAGCCTGCGGTAGATGCTTGGCGAGCGCCACCGCAATCGCACCGCTGCCCGTGCCCACGTCGGCGATGCGGGGAGCGGTTCGTGAACGACACAGGTCGAGGGCACGCACCACGAGTGACTCAGTCTCGGGCCGTGGCACCAGCACATCCGATGTGACACGAAACGCCAGCGAGAAGAACTCTTTGCTCCCCGTCAGATAGGCCACCGGCTCGCCTCGGCCCCGCCGTTTGACCAGCTCGCGAAACGCGGCACGAGGCTCGTCCTCCACCACCTCATCAAAGCGTGTGTAGAGGTCGATGCGGCTGCACTGCAGCACCCATGCCAGCAGCACCTCTGCATCGAGCCGTGGCGAGTCGGATCCTCGCTCCCGCAGCCAGCCGCTGGTCCACTGGAGCAGACGTCCGACTGTCCACGCGTCCTGCGAACCGGTTGTGGTGGACGCTGCAGTCATGACGCGTCTGCGTTCCTCATGCACCAGGCTGAACCGACTTGCGGATCAGCGCCCGCTCATGCTCGATCAGGGCATCAAGCACCAGGTTTAGGCGACCCGTCAACACCTGATCGAGCGTGAAACTCTGATTGATGCGGTGATCCGTCAGCCGGTTCTGTGGAAAGTTGTAGGTGCGAATCCGCTGAGATCGATCGCCAGACCCGACAAGGCTCTTCCGAGCCGAAGCTCGCTTGTCGTGCTCCGCCTGACGCTCCCGCTCATAGAGCCGTGTCTTCAAGACACGTAGAGCCTTGGCAAAGTTTTTATGCTGACTCTTCTCGTCCTGACACTGCACCACAATGCCGGTCTCGAGGTGGGTCAGACGAACGGCTGAGGCCGTCTTATTCACGTGCTGTCCACCTGGACCGCTCGCACAAAACAGGTCTTTACGGTATTCATCCGGCGAGATCGTGACCTCAACGTCTTCAGGCTCCGGCATCACCGCCACAGTGGCTGCAGAGGTGTGGATCCGGCCTTTGGTTTCGGTGTCAGGCACCCGCTGCACGCGGTGGCCACCACTCTCAAACTCCAGCCGCCTGAAGACGTCTTCACCAGAGAGGCCGAGCACGATTTCCTTAAACCCACCAAGTTCTGTGGGACTCGCGTCGAGCAGTTCCACCGTCCAGCCAGCTGCAGCCGCAGCGCGACGGTACATCTCGTAGAGGTCACGAACGAACAGGGCCGCCTCGTCACCCCCCGTTCCCGCACGGAGTTCCATGATGCAGCGACGTCGATCGGCGTCGTCGTCAGCGCCAACAGAGTCGAGCAGGCTTTCCCACTGCTGCTCACGACGAGCGTTGAGCTCCTCCATCTCCATCTCAGCGAGACTCCGGAGCTCTTCATCATCGCCAGCAATCAGCTCGCGATGCTCCTCCACCTGACGTTCGAGATCGAGCAGCGAGCGATAGCGAGAAACCACTCGAGAGAGCACGCCATGCTCACGAGCAACGGCCGCCATCCGCTGCGGATCACCCTGAATCACCGGGTCAGCAAGATCCCGCTCAAGGGTCTCGAATCGAGCAAGCTTCTCATCGAGTTCGTCGCGCATCGTTACGGTACCGGCAAACTGCTCGGTCCGGAGTGGTCAGGACACGTCTCAAAACCAACACAGCCGCCCGAAGACCGTGCGGCGGCCACGGCACACCACACGCTCACACATCGCAAGCGGTCACTTCACAACGCCCACGGCCCTCGCCCACAACGGCGGGGAAGGGAACCTTACGCGTCGGCCGGTGCTGCGGCAGCCTTGCCCTTCTTGCGGCCGAGGCTGGCGTAGTTTGCACCCGCAAACTTCGTCTTGAACTTCTCGATCCGTCCAGCGGTATCGACGAACTTCAGCTTCCCGGTGAAGAAGGGATGACAGAGGTTGCAGATATCGAGCTTCAACTCAGGCACCGTGCTCCGAGTGGTGAAGGTGTTCCCACAGCCGCAACGGACGGTGGTCTCGATGTAGTTGGGATGAATGCCGTCTTTCATGGAATCGCCTTGTCTTGTTCGCGAAACACGTCGCGATCGGGAGCCCCACACGATACCCGCTCTTTGGCAGATCGGCAACGCGGGTCGCCGCAATCCAGTCTACGGAGCGGGTGAATCGCTTTCATCTGCGACTGACAGCCCCCGTGCCGCGAGCCGACTGCCGAACCGCTGGGGGGATTCGTCTGCCTCGAGAAGCTCGCGTGCCCGCTCCGGATTCCCGATGGCGGCGTAGGCTTTGGCCGCGTTGATTCGTGCTGCATCCGCCCAGCGACTGTCAGGGCTCGCCTCGAGCGTCATGCGGTCGAGAAAGTCAATCGCAGCCTCGTACTCTCCCTCTCCAAGCGTGACAACGCCGAGATAGTAGGTCGCGTCTTCCTTCATCTGGCCTACCAGCTGCTGTAAAAGCCCTGCCTGTTGGGGTGGCATCGTGCTCATCAGCCGGCGAATGGTCTGCTCACTTGGACGTGCTGCGAGATAGGCAAACTTGGCTCCGCCGCGTCCATCGAGCTCGCCGCGAAACTCACGGATTCGTGCGTTGAAGAGCGGACGGAACAGCCGGCCAGCACCGTTTGCTGACGGCTCCGGCAACTGCACGGAGAGTGGAGCCAGCTCCCTGGCCACCTCGGCCCGCAGTTCTGCGCTCCGCTCACGTCGCATTCGCTCGCACTCCCAGGGAAACATCCACAGGCCTCCAGGTGGAGGACCGTCGGCCTGAGGCAGCACGGCAGCAGTGGCCTCCACGGCAGTCGCGGGGTCAACCACCAGCGACATCGCATTCCCACCAACGAGCGACGTCTGCACCAGCCGCATCCGCCGTGAAAGGCTGGCGGGGGCCGCGGAGACGAGCACACCAAGGCGACCAACATCGGCAGCCCGCACCGGATACTGTCGGCCATCCAGATCCATCGCCTCAAGAATGGAGGGATCCTCAAAGGCCTGCCGCGCAGTCGCAATGCCCTCACCACCCGGGCCGGGAATCGCCATGCCATACGCTGGCTCAAACAGCCAGGCTTCACCGTCTGCCACAACCGCTGGCACCCAGGGCACCAATGTCTGATCTCCATCCGCCGCCCGCGTCGCCAGCATCACGCCCTGGAGCCCGGCATGCCGCAGAAGATCGAGAAAGACCCAACTCCGCTGAGCTGCACTGGCCCGTCCCGAGAGCAGAATCTCGCCTGACCGCAGCCACCGGCTGCCAGGATTGTCTGCTGTTGGCTGCATCGGCGGATCAGAGACGAGCGCCAGCGACCGTATCGTCCAGGAAAACAACCGTTGGGCGATCTCGAGGTCGTCGACAGCATCCTGGCGGATGCTATCGGCGAGGTCGGACATCCAGCGTTGATCACGAAGAAACGTGGGGTCATCGACCGCGTCGAACGTTGAGCCGGCCAACGATTCCGCTGGCACGATCTCCCGCAGGCCTTCCGGCAAGCTCTCGATCAACGGGTCCGCGGTCCACGGAACGTCGGCCACGCCAGCGTGGCTCCACTGATTCAGGCGATCAAACACCTGTTCATAGGCGGCGGCTTCCTCAAAGTCGTCGAGTCGGCCAAGCACGCTCACAGCACCATCAAGGAGCTGCTTTCGCACCTCGGCCGACACCACGGGCACCGCTCGTACTGTCTTTTGCCTGCCGGTGCTCGGCTCGGGCGACGTCTCACCACAGCCGGCAAGCCCCGTCAGCATTCCCCCCACGAACATCCAGATCAGTGCCTGTGCACGCATCATGCAGAACCTCCAGCAACTCGCGCGTCATGAATCCGAAGCACGCGGGAAAGCATCGCATCAAACTCGTTCAGTGGCACCATGTTTGGCCCATCGCTCTGAGCATGATCAGGGTCAGGGTGCGTCTCAAAGAAGTATCCGTCGACCCCCACGGCTGCCGCGGCTCGAGCGAGCGGTTCGACGAGCGTGCGATCGCCTCCTGTTGCACCGCCGAGACTCGCGGGGCGCTGGACGGAGTGGGTGGCGTCAAAAATCACCGGCGTGCCCATCGCCCGCATCGCCACGAGCCCGGTGAAGTCGTTGACCAAGCGGCCATAGCCAAAAAAAGTGCCGCGTTCGCAGAGCATCACGTCACGACAGCCGCCGGCGAGCATTTTCGCGACGGCATGCTTCATGTCTTCAGGTGCGAGAAACTGCCCCTTCTTAACGTTGACCGCCTTGCCGGTCGCGGCGGCGGCGAGCAAAAGGTCCGTCTGCCGACAGAGAAAGGCCGGAATCTGCAACAGGGCACAGACCTCGCCAGCAGGGGCTGCCTGTTCGGGGAGATGAATGTCGGTGGTGACAGGCACACCAAGCGTGCGGCCAACCTTCTCCAAGACTGCCAGCCCCTCGTCGATCCCCAGACCGCGGTAACTCGTGGCACTGGTGCGATTGGCCTTATCGAACGATGCCTTAAACACCAGCTGCACGTCATGCCGTTGAGCGATGGCCCGGAGAGCCTCTGCCACCTGCATGCAGAGCGTCTCATTCTCAATCGCACACGGGCCGGCAATCACCAGTGGCCGTTGCTGGGGCCCACAGCGGAGGTCGCCAATCTCAGCAGGAAGTCGTGGAGTCACGCTCAGCCCTTCTTTTCACAGCCTTGTAGGTCGCCGAACGGGACTATTGCGTTCGCATCGGCGGTTTGTCGCGGCAGCTCCACCGGAGGCCCTAAGGACTCCAGCAGAGGGAGACAGCTGGGCCCTGCCAGCTTTCTGACGCAGCAGCGAAATCCTAGCAGGCTCCGTTCGTTTCCACGCATGGTCGCCTCCCCCATGAATGCGCGCCGCATTTTGCAACACCTGTTGCATTTTGCGGCGCGCATTTCGCCTCACCTCAGCATTCGTCGCCTTCGTCTCACGACCGCCGAACGGTTCTGACCCTCACATCAAAATGCCGTTATGCCCGGATGAAAACGATCTTTTCTAAATCAGGCCGTTCTTTTTTTGAGGTAGCGTCTTTTTGGCACGGGACGTGCAACTTCTTTCTCTCGTGACGTATTCCGGCGTCACACCCAAGGACCCACAAAGGTGGGGCCTCCGACTTTTTTTGAGTTTACGGTCGCCTTGCCCCTGACCCGTAGACTCTTGGCGGGACGTACCGCCGGGTCAGAGGCCCCACTTTTTTCTTTTTGCTGCCGTCTGTTTCCTTCGGTTTCGGCTGTCGCTCCTCGAAGCCAGTAGCAAGGCGACAACAGCGAGGCGTCAGCGAACCCTTGACGACAGGGTGCCTTCTGACCTAATTTCGCAGGCTTGCAGTAGTCTGGCGACATCGGAGTTTAAGCCGCCCCCAGACCTCGTTGCCGCCAGCGTAGCTTCAATTGGCAGAGCACCGCATTCGTAATGCGGGGGTTGCGGGTTCGACTCCCGCCGCTGGCTTTCCGTTGAGTGTTTTGGAAGTGTTTGTGCTCGCACACCGCTCCCAAATCCGCTCCACATGTTCTCTTTGCTTCACCTACCCTCGAGGGACTCCAGCTTCCATGGCTGTCAGCGACACGATCGACGTAACGGACATGATCACAGGTACCGGCCCGTTCGGACCAAGCGAGTTGCGTCAGCTCTGCGAGGGCCTCGCTGAGGGCGGCGACATGTTCCGCAGCCTGCGACTGGCGGTTCGCGACCTCGAAGGCACGTCCGACCGCAGTCCCGCGTCCACGGTGCGACTCGGTGTTGGCCAGTACCTGCTGGGACGTTTCTCCGACGCCATCGACACGCTCAAGGCAGCAGATGGCAGCGCGATGGCGTTGTACTACCTCGGTCGGGCTCAGGCGGCCTCCGAGGCCTACGACGATGCGGCTACCGCATTCCGCGGAGCAGGGCGTGCCGGCTACGACAAGGCTGCCTGCGAGGCTGAAGCTGCAGCGTGCCTGCGGAAATCTGGCAAGCTCGATGAAGCAGCCGCAGCACTCGATGCGATCGCTGGTGAGGCAGAAGGATCTGCCGACTATTGGTGTCAGCGAGGCCTGCTTTCAGCGGCCAATGGGAGCGAACTTGCCCCCACGATCGAAGCCTTCGAGAAGGCGATCGCCATCGATCCGCTGCACTCGGAGAGCCTGTTTGAGCTTGGCGTGCTGAACGATCGCCTGGGCAACGATGACGAGGCCCGCGACTGCTATGCAGGCTCACTGAAGCGATATCCTGCAACCGTCGGGGCGCTCTTGAATCTTGGGCTTCTGCACGAAGATCGCGACGAGTTTGCCGACGCCCAACGGTGCTACAACCGCATTCTTGAGGCCTATCCCAACCATCCTCGGGCGATGCTCTTCCTGAAGGACTCATCGGCCTCCAGTGACATGCAGCTCGACGAGCAGCAGAAGCGGCAGCGTGACAAGCTCGAGCAGAAGATGGGTCTGCCCGTCAGCGATTTCGAACTCTCGGTTCGCAGCCGCAACTGCCTGCAGAAGATGGGCATTCATACCCTTGGCGACCTGGCCCGCACGACGGAGCAGGAGATCCTCGAAAGCAAGAACTTCGGGGAGACGAGCCTGACCGAGATCAAGGAAATGCTCGAATCCCAGGGGCTGACCCTCGGCCAGTTTGCACCAGAGCCCGTGGCTGGCGAACCGATGCTGCCTGACCACGAGCCCTCGGCCGACGAGCAGGAAGTCTACTCCCTGCCGATCACCGACCTGGCTCTTTCCGTGCGGGCCCGTAAGTGCACCACAAAGCTCGGCATTGTGAGCATCGGCGAACTTGTCCGTCGGACGGCTGAAGACCTGATGGAGTGCAAAAACTTCGGTGTTACGAGCCTGAACGAGGTTCGTGAAAAACTCGCCGAACGGGGCCTCAAACTGCGTGGGGAGTAGGCCGTTGGCCGAGCCCCGCATGAGCTCCGAACGCCGGGACAAATCACGAAAACACCCCTTTTGAGGGGTGCAATTCTTGAGTTTTGGCCTTGTTTTTGCTAAGATCCCTGGTGTCGGGGACATTGGGCGGTGGAGGGAACGCAATGGCTGCGTTCATAGCCCGCGTCCTCACCAGGTAACGCGTGCTGCACTGCGGGTTGCCTGAGGCCACGACAGGACACCCGTTGATGACGACAGCAAGCCTCAAAGAAAAGCCCGTTCGCGACCTTGCCCGCCTCGCTAAACAGCACGGTGTAACCGGCTGGCATGCGATGCGAAAGGATCAGTTGATCCGGGCTCTGGTCAAGAAAGCCAAGACAAAGGCTGCCGCGCCGGCCGCGACGTTGCGTCCAACGACGAGCAAGACGAAGGCAAAGGGGAAGACCACCGACCGCTCTTCGCCCACTGCCCGCAAGACAGGCTCCGCTGCCGTCAAGAACGGCCGGGCACCGACCAAAAAAACGGCCGCCAGGGAAGCAGCGATCGCACGGCGGATCAAGGACGCCCGTGAGCGGCTAGCACGCGCCAAGAATCTCGCCTCAACCCCAGAGAAGGGGAAGCCAGGCCGGGCACGTCGCGACCGCTTGGTGCTCATGGTTCGCGGGCCACACTGGATTCACGCCTCCTGGGAGGTCACGCCGCGAAGCATGACCCGGGCAGAAGCTGCCTTGGGTCAGGAGTGGCACGGTGCGGTGCCGGTGCTACGGCTGCTCGAGATTGAATCGGGCTCGCAGGCGTCTGCTTCCGAGCGGGTGGTGCGTGAGATTGAGATCCACGGTGGCGTGAAGAACTGGTTTATCGACATCAAGGATCGCATCACGTGTCGCGCAGAGGTGGGCTACCTCGCGGCATCGGGCCGCTTCCACGCGATCGCCCGCAGCAACATGGTGACCACGCCATGTCCATCCCAGGGGGATACCCTCGATGCCCATTGGGGGGAGATCGTTGAGAACTGCGACAAGATCTATTCGATGAGTGGCGGTTTCTCACCGGAAAACAACAGCACCGAACTGCAGGAGCTCTTCGAAGAGCGGCTCCGCCGTCCACTCGGCCCTCCGGCTGCTCGCCGCTCCACCAATGGCAATGCTGAGGCCGCAGATAGCGCCCCGCGTCGCAGTGACTTTCTGCTTGAGGTCGATGCACAGCTGGTGGTGTTTGGTGTCACCAAGCCCGGCTCGTATGTCACCCTGCAGGGCGAGCCCGTGAAAGTCCAAGACGACGGCACCTTCCGTGTTCGGCTCGACATGCCCGACAAGCGGCAGGTGCTGCCGATCGTCGCCAGCACCGAAGACGGCGTCGAAGAGCAGACTGTGGTCCTAGCGGTTGAGCGGAACACCAAGGTGATGGAGCCCTACCACCGCGACTCTGGCGACCTCTAACGGCAGACGTCACGGTTGCCGGAAACGCGGAAACTGTCAGCTCTGTGATTCACGGCATTTATGCGTCTTCGCACACAGTATCTTCGCACACAGTGTCATCGCCGCCCGTATAATGGGGATGGTTGCTGACGGGCCCTTCGGGTCTGACGCGATAAGTTTTCTGCCATGTCCGTGCTGTCGTCGCTCAATGTTGGTGAGCTCTTAGCGAAGCTCGTTGGGGGCCGATTCATGGCTTCGGCTGCGTGTATAGCCACGGCGTTGAACTCTCGTAGTTCTCCCGCGGATCACATGCCCCGAGGTCCAAGGCTCCCTCTTCTTTATTGAACGAGCTCTCCGCAGATCGCGCCGCCACGGCATTGCGGTGGAAAACTTATCGCGTCGGGCCTGAGGGCCGCGTTCCCGGGAGCGACTCTATCCGGTCCCGCAGGCCATGCTCAAAGCGTGCATGCCCAGACCGCACTAGCGTCCTTTAGACATCCAGGTCAGCAGCATCTGAGACGGCACCATCCGGTAGGTCTGGCGGAAGGCTTGATCAAAGTCGTCTCCTTTGTCGAGCCGGCTGAGAAGCCCGACCAGCCGCCGTCCATCACGGTCAACGGCGGCGAACATCGCGGCCGCGACGGCCACCTGTTCACTGGAGAGCGATGCAGAGAAAAACTGCTCAGCGTTCGGGAGTGGTGTCGATCCCGCTAACCGTTCCGCATCATCCCAGTTGGCAATCAACGCGGCATCCGGGGCGAGTTGCCGAGCGACCACCCGGCCTGCGGCTTCGGCAAACCAGCTTGGGGCTCCTCGCGCCTTGAAAGCCGCCGAGGTCAGTTCAGCAGCGAGTTGCAGTCGCACATTCTCGGCATCTCCGTCGACAGCCACTGCGGCGTAGACCACATCTCCGGAGACGTCGGCATGCCCCATCAGGCCTCGAGGCCGCTCCCTGCCCATCACGTTCTGCCAGAAGTTGGAATAGTCGTAGCCGCGGGCAAACAGGAACACGGCCATGCCACCTTTAGTGAGCGGTGCGTTGAGTTTGAGCAGGCGAAGAATCTGCTGCTCCACCTCAACAGCCGCCTCTGTTGCTGAGCTGAGTCGGGCCCCCTCCAGGTTGCCGACAACACACAGGTCTTCGCGTCTCTCGAGCGTTCCTTCTTCATCGACGATCCCTCGTCGCCAGAGCGGTTCGGAAGCCTCGAACCGCACGTTCCGGAGCTCCTCGTGCGAGAGGTTTCGTGACCGCCCTTCGCTCGCAATCCGCGTGAGCTCAGCAGCAGGCTCGAGCATGTCGAGCCGTCCACCTTCATCAATCCACTGCTGGATCACTGCGATCTGATCGTCAGGCAGAGGAGGGCGGCCTCGCGGCATTCGCTGCCCGTCGATGTTGACCCCACGGAGCTTCCGCACCAGCAGGCTCTCCGCACCCTTCCCAGGCTCGATCACCCCTGAATCCGCCAGATCAGCAAAGGTATCCACGCTGAAGTCGGCAGAGGCATTTCGACCGCCATGGCATCGCTGGCAGTTCTCCACCAGAATGCCCGCCACCGCCGATGAGAATGGAACCTCGCCTGGCCCGATGGCCAGCTCCGGCATCGCCGCAGGCTCGTCGGCAGCTCCATCCGCCATGGCGATCGCCGGACGCACATCCGCAAGCGAGACCGCTGGATCGGCCCCGTCAAACAGGGCACCAGCATTGATCCAGGCCACGAGGGCCGCGAACTCTCCGGCTGCGAGTTGCCCGCCACCGCGTGGCATGTCACCGGTCTGAATCACCTCAACCAGCCGGCTGCCAGGGCCATCACCAGGCACTACCATCCCGCTCGCAGCGAGGGCATTGTAGGTCTCCATGCTGAAATCGCCTCGGGAACCGGTCACATGACAGCGGCCGCAGGAACGGACAAGCAAAGGGGCGATCTGCTGGGCAAAGCTTGGACCTGCAGGAACTGCTGCGGCCATCGGCGGAGGGCTCTTACGGGACGGCGTACTGCGAATCTGCTCAGCTCTCCGCCGAAGCAGCTCCTGGGTGTCTGGCAGTCCTTTCACGGAGATTGCGTCGAACCGCAGCTCAAACGCCAGCGTTTCGCACTCAGCGGCAAGCCGCCGAATCACTTCCGGAGAAACCGCACGGCCCAGGTCTGCCACAGCGTCCATCGCCCGTCCGGCGTCCGCCAGGCTAAGCCCTGCTTCCGTGGGCCGCCCCTCTTCAATCGCCTGGTGAACGGCTGCGATCGCAGCCTCGGCGGCAGTCACCGCTGCGGGGTCGTCGGCTGCCGCTGGCGGCCCCGACATCACGAGCCATGCCACCACGGCTGGCAGCAGGAGCAGGCACTGCAGGCGGGCATGCGATCGACGGCCTATCTGCGAATAACGCATCAGAGGTGCTCCTTTTCCCTTGTCGGATTTACCGCCGAAACAGCCAGAACGCGGTGATGATCGCCGCCGATGCGACTGCCGCAAGCCCCATGCTGACCAGCAGCCCAAACGTCAGGCTGACCCGGCGGCCGCGGCGTGAGGCCACCGGCCTGGATTCTGCGTGCACCGCAACAACAGCCTCTGGCACCTCGAACTCGGCATCGCCCAGCGCTGTCAGCGAGGGACCCTGCCACATGTCTTCTTCATCTTCAGACGGTGTCCGCTCTGCACGACGGGCTGGCTCAAGTTTTTGCAATGCCCTTTCAACCGACCGGCTCTCGAAGGCCCCTCCCTGCGAACTCCCCTCTTGCTGCGGCACCACAATCTTGGCCTCGCAGCGAGGACACTCAATCGCATTGCCCGCCCAACGACGGGGCACACGCAAACGACGACGACAGTTCGTGCAGCGAAAATCGACCGGCATCAGTCTCTCCACCCGCGGTGTCCACCGCTGGCCACACTCATGAGGTTCGCGAGCGGTGCCGGTCGCTCCGACGCTGCTGGCGACGCAGGTGCCGCTGACTGGACTCCAGCGAAAGCACGGCCAGGCTGGCTGACACCACCGTCGCCACCACCAGCACAATCCAGCCCACGCCAGCCGCCAAGGCGATCCAGGCACAGACCCTCGCCGCCACGCGGTCGCCAACCGAGCCCAACAAGGCGGCCACGCCGGCAGTGACGGCGATCACGATCGGCAGCCCGATCACCCCCACCAGTGACTTCAGCAGAATTCTTTGAAGATGACGATCCACACAGCACCAGAGAGAGTCTTCCGCAGCCTCGCGGGAGCGAAGCTTCAACGCGCCGGGGAGAGCCATCCAGGGCTCCCCCCTGCGTCAGCATGGGCCAAAAACACCGACAACGCCCGTCGAAGGGCGTTGATACGGCCCGTCGATGAGCCTTTGAGGCATTTCACCTGACATGGATTTTGCGACCACCCAACCGCTAGAGTCAAGCGAGCGAGTTTTGCCGTTTCCCTCGCAGTAGGCGATTGATTCTATGCCGCGTCTGTTCCGCCAAGGTCCTCCACCGGCTCTCACACCGACCGCGGTCTTGCGATCCCGCCGACATCTGTTTGCGATCACCTTCTTGCTGGTGGCGGTGGCGGCTCCGATTGTTCAGGCCGATCGCGTGCGACTCGATGACGGACGGGTGCTCGTCGGACGTTTTGCGAACGTCGCCGGTGTGAAGACCGACCCGTTTGCCGATCGCCAGCAGGCGGAAGCAACGCCCATCCTTGTCTGCGATGACGGTCTGACGCGGACGTTTGTGCCCAGGCGACGAGTGGAAGCGGTCGAGTCGGCCCCAGAACCCGCGATTGAAAAGATCGGTATCCCACAACGCGTGACCACCGGTGGCCGCCGGATGGCTCAGATCGGCGGCATCCTGGCCGTGACACCGTTTGATGAGTGGGGGCGTCGGATCTTCAGCGTGGCCACGCCGAACGGACGCGAAGACATTGTGCAGGGCATTACGGAGATCAACCCGCGCTACACACGCGTTGAAGGGCTGATCACCGAGACACCGATCCAGATGGACATGCGGCTGGCCACGTCGTCGATCCCGCGCGAGACACTCGCCAAGATCATCGAGCAGCATCTCGACCGAGAGGACGCCAACCAGCGGCTTCGCCTCGTGCGACTCCACCTGCAGGCAGAACGGTTTGAGGATGCCCGTGTCGAGCTCGATGGCGTTCTCCGCGACTTTCCCGATCTGAAACACCTCGCCGACGAGCGGGAGCGGCTGGCCCGCCTGGCAGCGGAATCGGTGCTCGCTGAACTCACGCTCCGGGAAGACGCCGGACAGCACAGGCTCTCGATGCAGCTTCTCGACTCATTTCCCGCCGACGATGCCGATGCGGTGGTGCTGGAGCAGGTGCGAGAACGACGTGATCGCTATCGGGATCGGATTGCCGCTGCTCGCGGGCTCTCCGCCCAACTTCAAGAGCTCGCCTCCCAGCTGGACGATACGGCAGACCGCGAGGCCGCCTTACACGTAATCGAGGAGATCACGGCGCGGCTGACCTTCAACACAGTCGATCGCTTCGCCACGTTTGAGCGCATGACGGATGGTGTTGAGATTCCCGCCGAACGTGCGATGGCAATGGCCATCAACGGCTGGCTCGGTGGTGCCTCCTTCGCAGACGACAACCTCAAGCTCGCCCTCTCTGCCGTTCGAGTTCGCGACAGGCTCCGCAGCTTCCTTGAGACCGATGACGAGACAGCCCGACGCGAGCTCTACGATGCCCTCACGCAGGAGGAAGCCTTCGATGCCGCAACCGTCAGCACGATTGCCCGCATGATGTCGCCCTCGCGCAGCCCGGGAGAACCGATCGGGGATGGCCTCTACGCGTTTGAGGTCTCACCGCTGGAGGGAGAGCCACCGGTCCGTTGCCTGGTGCAGGTTCCACCGGAGTACGACCCACTGCGGTCCTATCCGGTCGTCGTCAGTCTGCACGCCGCCTGGACAACTCCCGAGCAACAGATCGACTGGTGGGCGGGCGTGCCAGGCCCCAACGGCACCCGCCTTGGCCAAGGAACACGGCATGGTGTGATTGTCATCGCTCCAGCCTGGAGCCAGCCGAAGCAGACCAACCACACCTACGCCGCGACTGAGCATGCGGCGGTGCTTGCGTCACTCCGTGAAGCCTCTCGCCGTTTCGCCATCGACACCGACCGCGTCTTCCTGTCTGGCCATTCGATGGGTGCTGACGCAGCCTGGGACCTCGCCCTGGCCCATCCCGATCTGTGGGCGGGGCTCGTGCTGATCACCCCCACTTCTGATCTCTACGTGCCGCTCTACTGGAGCAATGGCCGCGAGCTCCCCATGTACGTTGTGGGTGGTGAACTCGACACGGGTCGACTGGAAAGCAATGCGATGGATTTCGATCGCTACCTCCGACGATCGTTCGACATGACGTATGTCGAATACCTCGGCCGCGGCCACGAAAACTTCTCCGACGAGATCCTGCGGATCATGGACTGGATGAGCCGCAAGAAGCGAACGTTCTTCCCGAAAGAGTTCGAGACGGTGTCGATGCGACCGTGGGATCGCTTCTTCTGGTGGACCGAGTTTGAAGGTCTACCAGCGCGGACAATGCTGCTGCCCGCCCAATGGCCTCCCGCTGCCGGCTATCGTTCAGCGACGATCGAGGCCAAACTCACTCCCGGAAACACGATCACCGTCCGCAGTGGCGCCGCAAGGACCGTTGTCTGGCTCTCGCCCGAGCTTGTCGACTTCAGCAAGCCCCTGACGGTCTCAATCGATGGCAGACGAGCCTTCCGCGGCACGCCGCAGGCTGACCTCTGGACTCTGCTGGAAGACCTGCGACTCCGCGTCGACCGCCAGCATCCATTCTGGCAAGCGATCGACACCGCAGCAGGGCAGTAACGCTCACGCGACGCTGCGTGACATAGCTACTCGGCGGCTTCCTCAGACTCCAGAGCCGCTTCAGGCTGTTTCGCCGACTCTGCTGCGGGCTCGTCGGCATCTTCCGACACGTCTTCCGCGGCCTCAGGCTTCTCTGCAGGCTTTTCCTCAGCCTCGGTGGCCGCGTCGTCCGTCGCTTCAGGCTTGGCGTCGTCCGTCACATCTGGGTCCTCTGCCGCCGCCTCGGTGTGCCGCGGCAGCGAGAAGCCCGTGATGTACCAGCCCTCATCGAGTGACTGCATGCCGACCCCGACCGTGCCGAGATACTTTCGAATCTCCTCAAAATCGGGCAGGCTGCTGCCGTCGATCTTCTGCTCACGGACAGTCTGATCATCACCGTCGTCAAGGATCATGTTGATTGCCTGTCCAATCAGGCTCTTCGACTTTGGCATCGATCCCTGCTTGATCGTCTCATAGGCGGTCCGGATCGTGTCCTCCACTCGCCCGAACGATCGCAAGGCTTTCGGATCCGGCATGATCTCGCGGATGTGGTCGGTCACCCGTTGATAATCCTCGGTTGCCGCAAGGCCTTTACCTTCCTTGGCTGCGGTGAGCACATGCTCAAGGAAGTCTCGGTGAGAGGCGATCATCAGGAAGCCCTCGGCGACCGTCACCGCCGAGTGTGGCAGCAGTCGTTCTTCACGCTCACGCAGCCGCTGGCGGTTTCGTGAGCCACGGCGATCCCGGTCGTCACGATCACGGTCAATCGTCGGCGGCGCCAACCCTGGCGTCTCGATTTCGAGCTTCGGGATCTCGGTTGAGCGATCGATCAGTTCCCAGATCACCTTGCCGTCAAACTCCACCTGCTGCATGTCTGGATCGGTGGCCATGCTCTTGGAAATCGTCATCGCCACGCGCTCAGGGTCTGCTGCCTCAACGGCAATCAGCAGTCGCTCACTGTCAACATCAACAGGCACGTTGGCATGCGTAATGATCATCACACCTTCACCGAGGGCCTCGATGAGATCTTTCTCAACGTCGATTTGCGGCCCATCCGGATCTTCTTTGAGGCTGGCGATCACATCCTCAAAAACACCCTTCTCACCCACCATCTCGTCGACGAGGGTGTCTGCCGACGCAAACGCATTTTTCATATCCCAGCGAACGGCGACCCAGCTCGATGCATCTCTCGGCACCCAGTGTGGCGGCTCAATCGTCTCGGTGTTGGGGAAGCGAAGCATCCGAGCGGCCAGGTCATACCGCTCCGGGCTGTCACCTTCTCGCCCATCGAGCGGCGGGGCGTAGATCATGGTGTGGTGACGCAGTTCGTACTGACCGTCATCAAAGTGCACGTAGCCACCGACAGCCTGCACTGCGTCAAAGCCCTGGTTCGCAAGAATATCGATGTAGTCCGGCCCACTTCGCTCCTCCCGCGGCGGGTAGGTCTCACGGCTGGCAAACGCATACTTCAAAGGATCAATGAACCAGCGAACGGCGTCGGCATCTTCTGGCACTTCTGCTGCGCACTTCGCCTTGATGGTCTGAAACGCGATGGCTGTGGCCAGGCAGTCCTCTCGCCCCTTTTCCAGATTCGTTACGGTCTCGGCGACAACTCCGGCGTGGTCACCAACAACCAGGCACTCCGGCAGATGGGCGATGGCCACAGCACGGCGAATCGGCTGGGGATCTTCTTCATCGATGGGCAGAGCAAACACCACCACCTCAGGCGCGGCCTCGTCAGCGGGCAGCTTTGTCGCCCCACGCTCTTCCATTCGCTGCGTGATCTGCTGAACGAGTGCTTCTGTTTCCTCTGCGTGATCGGTGGTGTCGACGAGCACGAGTGTCGCGGCCGTTCCTGGCGCGGGCTCAATCAGTGCCAGAGCGATCTCTCCACCTGGAATCTTCTCCAGATCCTCCAGGGACAGACCGAGCTTGCCGAGCCGGTTTTTTCCACCTTCTTTCAACTGCTGTTCAAAGCTCTTCACAAACGGCTCGAGAACCGGGTCGTTGAGCAGTTCACCGTAGTTGGTAGCGCGGAAGCTCGCCCGCACGCCCGCTGGGTCGGCGATGCTCAGCCAGCCACGGGTCGTCAACGGAAGCACCTGTTCACTGGCAGTGAAGCCAGCGGCACTCGCTCGTTGTGCAGCTGAGAGACACCCAAGTGCCAATACAGCACAAACGCCAAACAGGCTGCAAACGAACGAACGAAGTGGTAATGAGCGGCGTGGTGCGAACACGAAAGACTCCTTCAGGTGGTGGCCCCAGTGAGGACGTGGAGGTCCTGGCGCACATCGTGCGCGGAGTATGGGTTGTATCGAGCAAACCCAAGGGTCTTCTCGACAGAAAACTCACAGGATCGTCATCGCTGGCAATAACCTTCTTTCTTGATCGCCCGAACGGCTGCCTGACTGGCACTTGTTTTGCGCATTCAGGAAACGCAACCGCCGCCACGCGTCCTGCGTGGGCCGCCCAGCTTCACATGCAGTCCGGCTTCCACGCATCACGGATAAGGGCTACCGCAGCGTGACTGATGGCATGAATGCCGTGAGTCCGTTCACCACAGCGAGCCAGAGTGCCACCGTCGTCATGGCAAACGCGGTGTCTGCTGTGATCAGCCGACGCCGCACGGCCAGAAACGCAAGCATCGCGGTCAGCACGACACACGCGATGGAGGCCGCCGCGAGAACCGCCATCCACCCCCGGACGACCGGCACCAAGGCCACCGCAATCAGCAACGGCCAGCCGGTCACGACGGCCGCAACGAGCCAGGGCTGCAGCCGCCGCCACGGAGATCGCTGTACGCCTTCCACCCAGGCGAGCTGCCGCCATGCTGCGGACGGTCCAGTTACAGGAGCCAGCAACACCTCAGGAAGCACCAGGCTGGCCACAAGGCTCCCGCCCACGAGCCCGTAGAGCCCAACCTGAGGGTCCGTCGTCAGCAGCCAGCGAACCATCCCGACCAGTACACCCACCATCATCAGCCGATAAAACCAGCGTCTCAGTTCTGAGTGCCCAAGAGGCCCACTGCTGGCGGTGACTTCACGAGCAAGCCTGGCATGCCTGTCGACCTGTGTTGCGGCGGCCAGCAGCAGCACCAGAACGGTTGTCCAAATCACCGGCAAGAGCACCACATTCGCCTGCTCTCCGCGGAGCGTCTGGGGAAGCCCCATAAACGCGAGCGTGGCCAGGGCAGTGACCGACAGCACGCCACTCGCGGCGTCAGCGGTCGCACAGCCAAGCCGTCGACAGCCAGCCAGCCCTGCTGAAGCAGCGACCACGCCCCCCATCGCCAGAGGCAGCATCACACCCGTCGGCGATTCAAACGGCGGCTTCCAGATAAGCCAGCTCCAGCCAAGCCAAAGCCCGGCAACAGGCCAGAGAGCCCGTTCAAGCATCCAGATAGCCGAGAAACCAACCGGAGGAAACGACGAAGCGGGACAACGCAGCTGCCGTGGCACATTGCCAACAGCAGCCACCCCGATGACCACGCCATGGGCCCACGCGATTGGCAGCACGAGTTCGGCCGGCACAAGACGCACCAACAGCACCCCGCAGGCTGCGGCCAGCATCACACTCCACGATGCCCCTCGACGGGCATCCACAACCGCCAGTATCCATAGCAGCCGGAGGATCACAGCCACCTTCGGCGTGGCTGACTGCGGCACTGCTCCCGGTGAACTTGCAGCCGGCAACGAGGGGAGCGGGCTCCCCTCGCCTCCGGCCGCATGCATACTCACGAAGAGGCTCCTGACTCAGCCGACGACGAACGCGGCCGGGCCGCCCCCTGCACTCGCAATGGAAGGCCGAGAATCCGCAGGAAGCCTTCGGCATCGGTCTGATCGTAGGAGCCACCGCCCTCCATCGACGCGATCGCTTCGTCATAGAGGCTGTTCCCACTCTCGCGACTCGCCACGAGCATGTTGCCCTTGTAAAGGTTGAGCCTGATCGTGCCACTGACCGGCTTTTGGGCTTCGCGGATAAAGGCGAGCAGGGCGTCCATCTTGGCGGAGTACCAAAACCCGTTGTAAACGACCTCTGCCACGACGGGCGACAGCGTGTCGCGGAGATGCACGAGGTCGCGATCGAGCGTCAGCTGTTCGACGAGCCGATGGGCCTCGTAGAGCAGGGTCATGCCAGGAGCCTCGTAGACACCTCGACTCTTCATGCCCACCAGCCGATTCTCCACGATGTCGGTGCGGCCTACTCCATTTCGTCCACCGATCGCGTTGAGTTCCAGCACGAGTTCATGCGGCGCCATCCGCTTGCCGTTCACCGAAACGGGAACGCCCGACTCAAACTCAATCGTCACTTCCTCAGCCTGATCGGGAGCTGCTTGTGGAGAGACGGTCATGCCGAAGTCCACCATGGCAAAGCCGTCAGTGGTGAGATCTTCGAGGCAGCCTGCCTCGTAGCTGGTGTGCAGGCAGTTCTCATCTGAGGAGTACGGCTTGCTGTGTGTTGCCTTAACAGGAATCTGCTTGGCATCACAGAAGTCGAGCATCTCAGTGCGGCCCGGAAAACGTTCACGAAACTCCGCCATCCGCCATGGCGCCAGCACCGTGATCGCGGGATCAATCGCTTCAGCGGCCAGCTGAAAGCGACACTGATCGTTGCCCTTGCCGGTCGCTCCATGAGCAAACACGGTGGCTCCCTCACGATGGGCAATCTCGACACAGACACGGCTGATCAATGGTCGGGCAATCGACGTCCCCAGCAGGTAGGTGCCTTCGTATCGAGCCTGCCAGGCCAGCGTGGGGAAGGCGAAGTCGCGGCAGAGCTCCTCGCGGACGTCAACGATCATTGCCTTCTTGGCACCACACGAGGTGGCCTTTGCCAGGATTGCTTCCCGGTCCTCACAAGGCTGTCCGAGATCGACGTAAACGGCAATCACGTCGTATCCCTTTTCGATCAGCCAGCCCAGCAGGACAGAGGTATCGAGCCCACCCGAATACGCCAAGACGCACGTCTGCTTCATCTGATCCGTTTCCAAATAGTCCTTTAGTGATCTACCAGTCTCATGCGGCGGCGAGCAGTCGCCATTGCGAGACACCATCGTGCATTCTGGAACATCATCGGCATCGTGGACCACCATCGGGTCAACCCGCCGACCGAGCCACGCTCAGCGGCTACGGAACCTCATGCACCAGAGCCATATTGTGACCACCGGTGCCAAAACCGATACCCGCCACCAGCAGAATCCGGTCTCCAGAGACCAAACGCCCCTCGGAGAGCCCCCAGCTGCTCACCTGCTCGAGCAGCTGGTTGATGTCCCGGGTGGCCACGTAGGCCAGCGGTGTGACTCCCCAGTAGAGCGCCATCTGCCGTAGCGTCTGCTCACTGTCGGAAAGCCCCACAGTGGGCACGGCACCGCGCCGCTTCGAGCGTGCGATCGCTGTCAGGCCCGTCTTGCTGGCTACCACGAAGAGTTTGGCATCGAGGTCGCCGGCAATGCGGCTGGCTCCTTCCACAACGGCCTGCGTAATGGGATGCAGCCCATCCACCAGCCGCTCTGGTGAGGGTGGAAAGTCGGGCACTGTCGTGGCCACGCTGCCTCGCGTGGCCACAATGCGACCTTCGACATATCGCCAGCGGTCTTCGAGATACTGCCGCTCCGTAGCCCGAGCGATCCGTCGCATCATCTCCACAACGAGGCGGGGATGCTCTCCGATCGCGGTCTCGCCGGAGAGCATGCAGGCATCGGCACCGTCGAGAATCGCATTGGCAACGTCGGTCGTCTCGGCTCGCGTGGGCCGCCGAGCATGCTGCATGCTGTCGAGCATCTGCGTAGCAACGATCACCGGTTTCTGAAACTGCTGACAGACGCGGATGATCCGCTTCTGCACCATCGGCATGCTGGCAACATCGGTCTCAACCCCCAGGTCGCCACGGGCCACCATCACCCCGCCCGCCGCCTCCACGATCGCTTCAAGGTTTTCGATCGCTTCCCGCTTCTCGATTTTGGCAATCACCCGCGCACGCGACCCGCGGGTGCGAAGCAGCTGTTCCAGCAGGGTGACTTCAACAGAACTTCGGACAAACGAGAGACTGACAAAGTCGGCCCCCGAGGCGGCAGCCCACTCTGCATGCTGCCAATCGGCTTGACTCATCGCCGGCACAGACAGTTTCACACCCGGGAGGTTCACGCCTTGGCGGCTGCGGACGGGCCCAGCCTGAACCACCCGGCAACGAGCCTCATTGCTGTCTTTGCTCTCAACAATCAGCGACACCGTGCCATCGGCAATCATCACCGAGTCGCCCACCGCGAGTTCGTCGATCAGCGGTGGATAGTTTGTGACAAACCGATCGGCCGAGCCGCCTTCATCTCCGCGAACAAACGTGATCGTGGCGGCTTCCACGCACTCCACCATGCCATCAGGAAGTTCTCCCAGGCGAATCTTGGGCCCTGCCAGGTCCACGAGCACAGCCACGGGGCGTTGCAAGGCAGCAGAGACAGCACGAATGCGGTCAACCGACTGCTGATGTTCCTCCATCGATCCATGGGCCATGTTCAGCCGGAACACGTCAACGCCTGCTTCGACAAGACCGTGAATCGCTTCTTCAGAGCGGCTTGCAGGGCCGATCGTGGCAACGATCTTGGTCCGGACGACCTCGTCAGCAGAAAAGCGACGGTTCGAGCCAGCACTGCGGGGGCCAGCACTGCGGGGGCCAGCACTGCGGGGGCCAGCACTGCGGGGGCTAGCACTGCTGAGACTAGCAGAGTGGGGGCCAGTGGAAGGCATGGCACGCGTCCTCGAGGGGCGGGAAGTGGGCGGGAGCGAACCGGCAGGACTGGTAGCGTATCCTTCAAGAGCCAAATGAGCGAGCAAATCGGAAGCGTGTGAGCAGGAAGGTGGCTTCATCCCTCCTTCCTGACACGAAGGAGGGCGAACGTCAGATGACCGCATCACACTTCGCAGGCCGCCGCGTGATTGTGGCTGGCGGAACCGCTGGCTTTGGCCTCGTGCTCGCCAGGCACCTGGTGGCTGCGGGGAGCCGCGTCCTGATCATCGGCCGCTCGTCCCAGGGAGTCCGCCGCGGGCTCGACTGTTTTCCCGACGAGTCGCCACACGACCAGCGTGTGCATGGCATCGCGGCAGATCTCGGCAGGGCAGGGGAGGGCGAACGCGCCGCCGCCGAAGGGGCGCGGCTTCTCGGCGGCGTGGACGATGTGTTCTTCTGTGTGGGCCGCTCGGGGAGAGGGGCAATCCTAGACACGTCCGCCAAACGGCTGCAGGAGTTTCTCGATGCCAACCTCATGGCTGCGGTCGAACTCACTCAGGCGGCGGCAGACGAGGTGTCGGCCGCCAGAGGCAGCCTGGTCTACATCGGCAGTCTCGCTGGCAAACTCGCCAGTCCGTTTGTGGGTCCCTATGCGGTCGGCAAGGCAGCCCTCGCTGCTTATACCGATGCCGTTCGCCTTGAACTCAGCCCACGAGGTGGCCATGTCCTCCTTGTCTCACCTGGTCCGATCGCCCGCCGCAGCGACGACCCCGCCGCAGACCAGGCTGCTCTTCGCTATGCCGACGAGATCGCCGCCGCGGGCCTGCCGGAGGAAGCGTCTGCTCCTGGAGGCACTCGCAGCCTGCGGCCTCTCGACCCCGATGCGCTTGCACGCCGCATCCTTGCAGCCTGTGAACAGCGTGCCTGCGAACTGGTGATCCCCGCTCGGGCGGCCTTGCTCGCAGGCCTGATTGACTGGTTCCCCACGTTTGGCAGACGGCTGCTTGCCCGAGTCACCCGATCACGTTGAGAGTCGAAGATCTCAATCCCCCGCAGCACACGTTCCCCCTTAGGAGCATCCCGTGAAACACCACCTGCAGATTGTCGCCCTGGTGCTGCTTGCCGTCGCGGCAAGCAGCTTTCCACAAGGCCTTCCCTGCGGTGCGGCCCGCGCGACGGCAGCTGAACCCGACGTCACTCGGATTGTGCTGATCGCCGGAGAGCCGAGTCATCCGTCTGGTCAGCATGAGTTCAACGCGGGAGCGATTCTGCTAGCCCGGGCAATGAACGAGCAGAGCGGCCTTCCTGTGCACGTCGATGTGGTCCACAACGGCTGGCCTGAAGATGAAACGATTCTCGATGGTGCTGCGGCCCTGGTGATCTATGCCGACGGCAATGACCGGCATCCCACCTTTGGACACGAGGAAACCGTCGATCGGCTGATCGACAGCGGAGTGGGTCTGATGTGCATGCACTACGCCGTTGAAGTTCCCGCTGGACCACGCGGCCGCTTCTTTCAGAAGTGGATCGGCGGGCATTACGAGGCAGGCTTCTCCTGCAATCCACACTGGACCGCTGACGCGACGCCGGCGAAGAACCACCCCGTCTCACGCGGCGTGCCCGCATTTTCGTCAAACGACGAGTGGTATTACCGCATGCGTTGGGCGGAACCGAAGGCCGCTGTTGACCTGCTCACGTCCACTCCCACCCGAGAAAAGATCAATCGCTACATCCACTGGACGCCCGCCGGCGAAGAGGCTCTCAGCAGCCGTCAGACGCTGATGTGGGCGGTCGAGCGGCCTGACGGCGGCCGTGGCGTTGGATTCACGGGTGGCCACTGGCATCGCAACTGGGCCGTCGACGATTTCCGCAGACTTACGCTCAATGCAATGGCATGGACAGCCAAGATCGACGTGCCGGCAGGAGGCGTGCCCTCAGAGCCGATTACGGAGCTGCAGCTCAACGAGAACCTTGACCCGAAAAAGACCATGGTCCGCGTGGCGTTGCCTTCCGACGATGACCTCACGCAGCCTGCCGCAGAGCCGGTCGAGTTTCGCTGGCCAGGCAAGGCCAACTGATTTTTCCTGTTTTTGAGGGGATTTTGACGATTTTTCGGAATATCGCATTTTCTTTTTGAGAGACGGTTGACATCCCCCAGTCGGCCGATACATTTATGTGAAGTGATGGCCGGAAAGCAGTTTTTCTGGTCGATGTAAGAAGGAGTCAGCTACTGACCGCGTGCGACTGACGTCGCAGCACCTGAAATCTGGCAGCCCGCCCGAGTTTCTCGGGATCGGTTCATGCCTTTCTTGATTTCAGGATCAGGTCGTAGCTCCGTCTGAGCGGTCTCTTCCGCATCCTTCTGAGCCCTTCCGTTTACGCCGCGGTTTGTC
>JADHNY010000024.1 GCA_016779265.1 Pirellulales bacterium
ACTGGAGACCCGCTGGGTCCGTCACTCGATCGACGATCCACTGGTCGTTGATCAGTTATGGGCGTCTGTTGATGAGCAGAAACTTCCCCGCGACCTACGGGAACGTCTTGCCGCCAACGGGCTGCGGGCCGGCCTCGTGCCGTGGCCCCTGCCGCCAGACCTAGCGGAGCGGTTTGCGTATCTGCAAGAGCCCATAGAGCCAACTGACCAGCCCGCTGCAGACGACACGCTGTTGCCTGATGTGTCGCTGCAGACACTACGGCTTCTCCCTGGCCGGCACAGCGAAGTCGTGGCCACTCCTGCAACCGCTGAGATGGTGGTGCTGATGCGAGACCAGCAGCAGCTCTGTGGCACGACCTACCATCAGGCTTCAGCGGTGTTTGAAGTCACAGCCCACGCAGCAGCCGACGGAAAAACCGCCGTCAACCTGGTGCCGGTGATCAAGCATGGCGACCAACGCCGTGAGTGGATTGGCGAAGAAGGGGTGTTTCGTCTCGAAGCTGGCCAGTGCCGCGAGCACCTGGACGAGCTCGAGCTGTCACTGGAGCTCGCCGACAACGCTGTGCTTGTTGTCACTGCGGCAGGCCCGCCGAGTTCCACTGTTGGCGACGCCTTTTTCCGAGGCCGCAACATGCCTCGGACTCCTCAGCAGACCCTCGTGATCAGGCCGCTTACCCGTACGACCGATCCCGTCTTCACCAATACCGACGCCCTCACCGTCTCTCCGACAACAGCGGGTGAGAGGCGTCTCAAAGACTGATCCGGCGATAGTCGGTGAATGTCTCATACGGGAAGACTCTAGGGGTTGTGTTGTCTGTAACTCCGAGGGGCTGTCCTCCGGTCTTTGGGGAAGACTCCACGGCTGCGGAAGATGCGGCATTTCGGGAGTCTGCACGACGGTGGCATCCCAGGCTGGTCGCTGCGAGTCAGCGATGCCGATGAGCCGACGAAGAGATCTTCGCTTCAGCACTCGGTGATCGCACACACTCGTAGCAGGCACGACCACTTATGGCCCCTTCCGCAACGCCTGGAAACCGCCCCCGTCCGCTGACCATTCTGGCCGCAGCGTTTCTCGCTGGTGGGGCAGCAGCAGTTGGCCTCAACCATTATCTCGATGTGTACCTGTCGCAGCGGAAGCCGGTTGTTGAGTCGGAGCCGATCTTTATTGCCATGCGGTCTCTGCCTTCCGGAGCTCCGATCACTGTTTGGGATGTGGCGTTACGGAACTGGCCGAAGGCCATGCTGCCCACCACGGCGATGCGGGTTGAGGACTCGTTTGAGGGCATGCAGCTGAAGATGCCGCTGAGGGAGGGCCAGCCGCTGCTCTCCGTGCAGCTTGAGCCGGCCCTTGCCGCGTCGAAGATGGCTGCTGAGCCAGGTGACGATGGCGAGATGATCGCGATCGATGATCGCACAAAGATTCAGATGAACTGGCCCACCCAGCCACCACGAACACCCGCAACTCCTGCCACAACCGACACCACCGGTGTCGCACCTGCTGCGAGCCAGCCGATCTCCGCTCCATCGACAGCGGTTGTGGCAGACGATCGGTTGAGCATTCCAAAGACTTCTGACCGACTGTCCGTGCAGCCGGAGGAAGACCGTCTCGCGGTCCGCCCACAGGATGATCGGCTCTCAGTTCGTCCCCCACAGGATGACCGCCTGTCAGTTCGACCCGTCACACAACCAGAGCCTGTCAGTCTCCCACCTGTGGTCGACGAGCCTGTCGCCGAGCCCGTGGAGACGGTTGCCCTGACACCTCCAGCCGCCACAGAGACTCCTGTGATGCCGCCGGCTGACCAGATCGCCGAGGAGGCTCCTCCGACACCGGCGACAGCCCCGAGCGAGCCTGTTCGCGAACCGATCCCAGAAATCCAGATTCCCTCACCGGTTGCCTCGCAGCCTACTCCTTCGCTCCAGGCCATCGCTGACGTGCAGCCCACTCCAGCTCTCGTGACGACAGCCACCCCCACAGCTGCGGCGGCAGTTGCTGCACCAGCAGTGACCGCACCAGTATCCCGGCCGCCTGCCCCACGTCCGGCCGCTGAACGTGTTGCCTCAACGCAGCCTGTCGCACCCGTAACACCAGCGATAGTGCCGTCGCAGCGGCATCTTGTGGTTCCCGAACGGATTGCCGTGATGGTCGACGAAGTCACGGCATCAGCCACACCAGCTCCGCCCCAAAACGCTCCTCAGCCTGCGAGCGAGCAGCTGCGGAGGCTCACTCCTCCCGCCGCTTCGCGCCCCGCCGTCAGCAGTAAGCCGACGATGAGTGTGGTGCGACCTGCTCAGCCGGCCAGTCCAGCGGCAGTTCGCCCGAACCCTCTGCGAAGCCAGACGGCTCGCCCTGCACAGTTCGCCCCGGTTACCACGCAAACCAGGCCGTTGACCACACAGCGACCAGCCTCGCAGACCACCCTGCGGGTTCCCCCGGTTGCCATCCCCACGCAGATGGCACCGCAGTCCATCAATCAGTCTGCTCAGAATGCTCAGTCTGACCTGAACGCTGAGGCCGACGATGCAGAAGATGCACCGATGTTTCCCCGGATGTCTGCCCGGATCGAAAAGGTGGGCGAAGACTGGACACGGTTCCGCCAGAGCATCTTTGGCAGCAGTGAGGAGTGAACTGGAGGCCCAGTGAACTCGAGACCCCATGAAGGGGTGCTGACTGACATCATCAGTCAATCGTGATCACGATCTTGCCAGTCAGGCCTCCTGAGAGGCCCACCGTACTCGACTCCTGAAGCAGATGGGCCTCCGCGGTCGCCTCCAATGGCAGCACTCGGTCGATCCCTGCCCGCAGCCCGTCTTCCATCCAGCGATTGAGCAACGCAGCGGCCGCCGCCTGCGACTGGGCAGATGCCTTAAACATCACAAACCCGATCAGCTGGCACTGTTTGACGTAGAAAGGCCCCAGCGGCAGTTGCGGACGAGCGTCACGGCCCGCCATCACAATCATTCGCCCACCTTCGCTGAGCATGGTCACCGCCTGATCGAAGTTCGGCTCACGACGGGTTTCCCAGTGGAGGTTCACGCCACCGGGAGCGGCGGCGGCGACCTGCTCCAGCAGCGTCGTGTCGTGGTAGTCCAGTACGACATCAGCTCCGAGCTGCTCTACGAGAGTGCGTTTCTCCGGCGTGCCCGCGGTCGCGATGACATGTCCTCCGAGCCGCTTGGCGATCTGCACAACCATCTGGCCGACACCACCGCTGCCGCCATGGACAAAGAGCGTCTCGCCCGCCGTTAGCCGCCCATGGTCCACTAGGCCGAGGCAGGCAGTGATCCCCACCAAGGCCGAGGCAGCCGCCTCGACATCTGTGACCTTCTCCGGAGTCGGATAGAGCCAACACTCATCGACAACCACAAACTCGCAAAAGGTGCCCTGCCGTCCCAGCAGCCCCTGATTTGAGCCCCACACCCGCATCCCCGGACGAAGTCGATCCACGTCTTCGCCGACCGACACCACCTCGCCGGCCAGATCGCAGCCGACCACAAACGGCTGTGGCAGCGACATGGCTACGGTGCCGCTGCGGACATAGGTGTCGATTGGATTGACCGCCGCCGCCCGCACACGCACAAGCACCTGCCGTGGACCTGGCTTCGGCTCCGGTAGCTGCACGATCTGGATCACCTCGGGGCCACCAGTCTCGGTGATCACCGCAGCTTTCATGCAGAGGCCTCCTCGGCATTCGAGCGATCTCTCACCAGCAGCGCCCCACCCACAGCGATCACCACACCAATGCCACCGATCACCGTGAGCGTCGTGGCAGAAGACTTGCCCACTCTGCCCAGGTTCTTTGCCCGGTATTCACCGACCGTCTCATCTCGCTCAACATCAGCCACCTGCAGTTCCTTCCACGCGGCATAGACCTTCATGAAGGGGGCGCGAGAGATCTCGTACCGCACCCGCTCAATGTCAAAGTCGAGACGGGTGACTGAGGTAATCCAGGCAGCAAGCCCCCAGCAGACTAGGGCAATCACCACACCTCCGGCGATCAGTCCCTGCCGCAGTGTCCATCGCCGAGGTCCGGCCGACGCAGCGGTATCCGGGTCAGCGGAGGGGAGCTGACTGAGTTCGCGAAAGTTGGGAACGGTGACCGTTCGTTCGCAGCCATCGCAGCGGACCTCACCACCAGCCTGTCCCTTGCTGACGCGGGTCTCTGCCCCACAATCGCACCGCAGTCGATAAAGCTGCATCGCCAAGAAACTCCCCGTTTTTTCGCTCTCATCCGCCCTGTTGGGCCAAAGCCGCACCGCCCACGCGTCGTCGCGTCGCCGAGCCTGCCACGGCAGGGTTTCCGCCGTCGGAAGTTTTTAGCACACGCGTCCGCAAAACCGGATTTTCAGACATTTATTTCAGAAAAAAAGTTGGCCTTCCGACTGCCCGACAGCCATAATCTCTCGTCCAGGCAGGAAGCCATGGGCACCCCCGAGTCACCCTCGGGATTTCACATCCGTCCTCCCTTCTGCATGTCCGTTGGTCTGTTTCGCCCCCGAGTTCCTCCCACCTGTGACCGGGGCAGGCGACCGTGACGCATTCAGGGATGTTCGCCGTCTTGGACCGCGTTGATTCCTTTGCACACATCTATCGGAAAGTGCCGCCGGACCCCCTCCGGTGTGCAACGCCTCACAACCACCCCGCGACAGTCCATCTGCTGCCCGTTTCGGGTGAGGTTCTGGACTTCGCTGTGCCTTGAATCAGACTGTCGGCACACGACGTGAACGTAAACGGATTTGGCTGGCAAGTGACCTGAACACGATTGACAACGCAGCGATACCCGGACCCGCCGTCACGTCCGGTTTCTGAAGGAGATTTGCATTGTACGACTCGCTCTTGGACGAACTTGAAGACGACGTTGTCACCACGCCTGGTGAGGTCGATGACCTGGCCAACAAAAGTGACGAAGCAGAAGACGGCGTCGAGTCCGGACTGATCGCCGACGGCGATAGCTCATCCGGCGACGATAGTGACAAGGACGCAGACGGCGATTCTTCCAGTGATGCCGAGGAGGTGCTGCTGGAGCAGGCCGAGAACTGGTCAGACGACCCAGTTCGCATGTACCTGACGCAGATGGGTGAGATTCCTCTGCTCACGCGTGCCCAAGAGATTTACCTCGCCCGACAGATTGAAACCACTCGGGCGGCGTTCCGAGCAAAGCTGATTGAGTGCGAGTATGTCGGCAACTACGCGTTCAAGGTGCTCTCGCGGGTCCATCGTGGCGAGCTTCCTTTTGACCGCACGGTGCAGGTCTCTGTCACCGACCGGCTTGAGAAGGAGCAGATCCTCGGTCGTCTGCCACACAATCTGCGGACCCTCGAGGTGCTCATCCAGCAGAACAAGGCGGACTACCGGATCGCCCTCTCTAAGAAGCGGAAGATGGGCGAACGGCGGGCTGCCTGGGCTCGACTCGGTCGTCGTCGCAAGCGATGCGTCCGGCTGATCGAAGAACTCGGCCTGCGGACCCAGCGGATCGAGGCCAAGATTCCAGAACTGGAGCACCATTGCCGTCGAGTCCTGGAACTGCGAAGCAAAATTCTTGCCAGCCGCAAGGCGAAGCAGCCACCTTCGGCTCGCCAGGAACTCGTGCAGGAGTATCGTTCGATTCTCCAGCAGTGTCAGGAGACGCCTGCCAGCCTTGCCCGTCGGATGAAGGAGATCCGCAAGATCTTCGCCGAGTACCAGAAGGCCAAGCGTGGTCTCTCGGAAGGCAACCTCCGACTGGTGGTGTCGATCGCCAAGAAGTACCGCAATCGAGGCCTGTCGTTCCTCGACCTCATTCAGGAGGGCAACGCCGGCCTGATGCGTGCAGTCGATAAGTTCGAATATCGACGAGGCTTTAAGTTCTGCACCTACGCGACCTGGTGGATCCGGCAGGCGATCACCCGTGCGGTGGCTGACCAAAGCCGCACGATCCGAATCCCGGTCCACATGGTGGAGACGATGAGCCGCGTGCGGAACGTCGCTCGACAGCTGCTGCAGGAATACGGACGCGAGCCGACGATCGAGGAGATCGCCGCCCGGGCTGGCACGCCTGTCGATGAGACGCGTCGCGTCACGGCCATGAGCCGGTATCCGATCAGCCTCGACCGGCCGGTAGGCAACAGCGAAGACAGCCACTTCGGCGACCTGCTGCCAGACACCGGTGCTGAGAATCCAGCCGTGGGAGCGGCTCAGGAGATGCTCCGCAATCGGATCAGCAAGGTGTTGAAGAGCCTGTCGTACCGAGAGCGAGAGATCATCAAACTCCGTTACGGTCTCGGCGATGGCTACAGCTATACGCTTGAGGAAGTCGGTCACATCTTCAAGGTCACCCGTGAGCGTATCCGACAGATCGAAGCCAAGGCTGTCCGCAAGCTGCAGGCACCCGCTCGCAGCGAGGAGCTCTCCGGCTTCCTCGACTAGTCCTGACGCTTGAACACGAAGGGGACTGGCACATGCGGAACCTCCGCTGTCCCAGTCCCCTTTTTTATGTCCACACCCACCGCCCGATCCCCACGACCCGATCCCGTTGATGAGGAGCCTTCTTTCATGATCCGTCACCTGCTTTCACTCGTTCTCGTCGTCTCGGTCATGACTAGCAGTGCACTCGCTGATGAGGTCTCCTTCCCGCGGACGACGATCGACCTCGGCACCGTGGTGCGTGATGTTGAAAAGTCGGTGGCCTTCTACACCAAGGGTGTTGGCTTCCGGCAGCTTGAAAGCTTTGACGTCTCCGCTGAGATCGCGGCCAGCGCCGGACTCACCGACAGCAAGTCACTCTCCATCCGGGTACTCGCCCTGGGGGATGGCCCGAATGCCACCAAGCTGAAGCTGATGCAGGTCCCCGGCACCACGCCACGCACCGGTGACAACGACTTCATTCATTCCCACACCGGCTTCCGCTACCTGACGATCATGGTTGAAGACACCGACGCCGCTCTCGCGCGGCTTGCCGCGATTGGCGTGAAACCCCTCGCCAAGTCACCCGTTGCTCTCCCGGAAGACCTGGCTCCAGGGATGTTTCTCACCTGCGTGAAAGACCCTGATGGCAACGTGGTGGAGCTCATCGGCCCACGCAGCAACTAGCTGCCACCGGCTTCTCGGCGGCGTTTGCCCTTCAAGAGGCTCGTCGCTAACAAGCGGGACGCGCGGGCAGCACGCATGATGAATGCACACGGCTTCAGGACCGCATGGCCCTCAATCCCGTAGCTCAACACCAACTGCTCAATCTGCAGCGGGGATGCGTCCGGTCGCTGTCAGGTAGCCGAGCACCTTCGTCGCCAGTTCGTCAGGCGTCGCCGCTGACGTATCAACCGTCAGCTCCGGAGCAAGCGGCTCCTCGTAGGGCTGATGGATTCCGGTGAAATCGCGTATTTCACCTGCCCGAGCCTTGCGGTAGAGCCCCTTGGGATCGCGTGACTCGCAGACCTCCAGGGGAGCTTTTACGTAGACCTCGACAAAGTCCTCATCGCCGAGAGCCTTCCGCACGGCCTCGCGATCCTCCCGAAACGGACTGACAAACGCGGTCAGCGTGATCAGCCCCGCCTGCGTAAACAGGCCGGCCACAGCACCAATCCGGCGAATATTTTCCGAACGGTCTTCCGGCGCGAAGCTCAGACCAAAACGGTTCGCAAATGCGTCGCCATACTCAGCCGCAAGCATAGCTGGCGCTGCATTGAGCCCCATCCGAACGTTGTCGCCATCAAGCACAAAACTCCGCAGACCAGCCGCATGCAGGCGATGATCCACCAGGTTCGCCAGGGTGCTCTTCCCACTCCCGGAGAGCCCCGTGAACCAGACCACGCAGCCGCGATGTCCGGCGGCTGACTCACGCGCTGCTCGACTCACGGCATGCTCGTGCCAGTGGACTTCAACCGGTTCGCTCATTCATCGCTCCATCGTCCATGACGTCTGCGGGCAGCCTCACCTACTGCCAGCCATCGAGCGCCAGCGTCTTCTCGAAGAGGTTGCCCCCTCGCTCGACTCCGACGACAACTTTCTCACCCGGACCGCGGGAACCAATTTTGTTGGTGAGATCCTCAAACGTCTCAACCTGCTGGCCATCAAAGCTGCGAATCACATCGCCCACCTGGATGCCCACCTGGTCAGCCGCGCTCCCCGGCTGCACCTGCGTGATCACACACGGCACCATCAGCGGCTGTCCGCCAACCCCGAGTTTGCCACCCCGCCGCACATCGACCTTCGTATCAGGCAAGGCCGCAGCCAGCCGTGTGGCCGCCTCACGGGAGAGGTCGGTGTTGAAGAGCGCCAGCTGATCAACACGCCGCAGACGGGAGAGTTGTTTCACCGACTGATCATCGAGCCGCACACCATGAATACTCAGCTGGAGCACCTGGGGCAGCCGGCTCACCAGCTTGAGGTCGTCGGGGGAGCCGGTCCAGTTGTCATTCAGTGTCACATGCAAACCCACACGACCGTCGGCGAGCATGGTTGTCTCGATCTGCCCTCCCAGAGCTTCGAGTCTGGCCCGGGCCTCTTCTCCGAGTGCCACATTGTGAAACTCGAGTGTCGCCAGCGCCATCCGAGAGGCCGCCGTATCGTCCTCTTCAGAGAGTCCCTCGAGAACCCGCTCTGCCTCCGCAGACGCCAGCTCATCATCACCGACCAGCATGGCCTGCAGGATTTCGATCCCACGGGTGGAGACCTCGAGGTCATCTGAAGTCTCGATAGCGGCCACCAGCGGACTGATTACATCCAGGCCACCATCAGCGAGATCCCGTGAGGCAGCCTCCCGGCGGGCGTAATCGCTGCTGGCCAGATCGGCGATTCCACGGGCGATGTCCGCGGGATCGGCGGCCCACAGGCTGCCGAGCGGCCATACCGCGGCCATGGCCGCCAGTCGCCAGTCAAATCGATGTCGAGAAAAAACGTGTGCCAAGGTCAGCATCCCCGCAAGCGGCGGCGGCTTCTCCCGCGGCCGAATGCCACTGTTCACCAGAATCTCCCAAGCATAGCAGCCGCTGTTTCCGGGAAACTAGCGACGTTCTCAGCACCCGGGCCCTCAGAAGGGTGCTACAGTTGTCATGTTCTGCACCACCTGACCATCCACTCCTCTGCTCTCCCCAGATCTTGCCGTGCCTGCCAGCCTCCCGCTCGCGCTACCGATCGTGGACCCTGCCGGGCCATGCCCCTCAGAGCCACTCCCAATGTCGCGGGAAGACATGGAGCGGCGTGGCTGGGAAGAGATCGACGTGGTGCTCGTCAGCGGCGACGCCTATGTCGACCATCCCAGTTTCGCCAACGCGCTGATCGGCAGACTGCTTGAAGCCGCTGGCTACCGCGTGGCCATCCTCTCGCAACCCGACTGGCGGAGCTGTGAACCCTGGCGTGCGTTCGGCCGTCCGAGGCTCTTCTTCGGCATCTCGGCTGGCAACATGGACTCGATGATCAACCACTACACCGCAAACCGAAAGGTTCGCAACGACGACGCCTACTCACCAAATGGTGAGATCGGCAGACGGCCCGACCGGGCAACCCTCGCCTACTGCCAGCGGTCTCGGGAAGCCTACCCAGGCGTGCCTGTTGTGGCCGGCGGTGTGGAGGCAAGCCTGCGTCGATTGGCCCACTACGACTACTGGAGCGACACCGTTCGACGCTCGATCCTGATGGATTCCAAAGCCGACCTCGTCGTGTTTGGCATGGGCGAGCGAACCGTTCTCGACGTGGCCCGAGGCCTGTCTGAGGAACGCAGCGTGTCTGACATGCGAAGCCTCCGTGGTGTGGCCTATCGACTCGGCGCCAGCGAGCCTCCACCGTCTGGTGCCGACACCATCGAACTCCCGAGCTATGACGCCACTTGCAGTGACCCGCTTGCGTTCTGTGAGATGACCCGCATCTCACACCTCGAGACCAACCCCTACAACGCCAAACGTCTCGTACAACGGCACGGTCGAGAGGCGGTGGTGGTCAACCCGCCAGCGTTGCCACTGTCGCAGGAGGAAATGGACCGGGTCTACGCCCTCCCCTTCACACGTCGGCCTCATCCTTCGTATGGGACCGCCAAGATCCCAGCCTTTGAGGTGGTGGAAACCAGCGTCCAGATCATGCGCGGCTGCTTCGGCGGCTGCACGTTCTGCTCGATCACCGCCCACGAAGGCCGCATCATCCAGAGCCGTTCGCAGCAGTCGATCGTCACCGAGATCCGCTCCATGGCGTCGCAGCCCGGCTTCAAGGGCACGGTCTCAGACATCGGTGGTCCCACGGCCAACATGTACCAGATGCGGTGCAGTCGGCCGGACGTGGAGGCCAAGTGTCGCAGACTCTCCTGCGTGCATCCCACGATCTGCAAACTTCTCGGCACCGATCATGGGCCACTCAAAGACCTGATGCGGTCAGCTCGCGATGTCGATGGGGTGAAGCGGGTGCTGGTTGCCAGTGGTGTGCGGATGGACCTTGCTCGCCTCGATCCTGAATACCTCGCCGAACTTGCTGAGCATCATGTCGGCGGCCACCTCAAGGTGGCCCCTGAGCATGTCGACCCAGACGTGCTGATGCTGATGAAGAAGCCTTCAGCCGATGACTATGTCGCCTTCGATAAGGCGTTTCGTGATGCCAGCCGTCGTGTGGGTAAGAAGCAATACACCGTGCCGTATTTCATCGCCAGTCACCCGGGAAGTGGCCTGGAGGAGATGATTGACCTCGCGGTCTTTCTCAAGCGAAACAGCTACCGCCCCGACCAGGTGCAGGACTTTATTCCGAGCCCTTTCGATATCGCTGCGTGCATGTACCACACGGGACTTGACCCGATGACCAAGCAGCCCGTGACCGTCACCAAGGGCCTGCGAGACCGTCGCATGCAGCGGGCGTTGTTGCAGTTCTTCAAGCCAGAAAACTACTTTGAGGTTCGGCGAGCCTTGGAACAGGCAGGCCGACAGGATCTCATCGGTAGCGGCTGCGACTGCCTGATCCCAGAGCGGGCTCCGAAGGAAGCTCTGAACCGCAAACGTCGTGAAGCGACGCGTGCGCTCACCGAAGCGACCAGCGGCGATCATATCCGCAGCAAGCCTGGCCGGAAGCAGTCACAGCGACGAAGCCGTGGCGGCAGCAGTGTTGGCTACCGTCCCAAGCGGCCCGGTCAGAAATCCTGACGCTACGAGCGAGGCTCAGTTCTCAGCCTGCCACAGGTGGATCGTTCTGATAGATGCGGTACTTCTTGGTGACGATGGCACCGCCTCGTTCAAGCGTGCGTTTGGAGAGATGGTTGCTCTCCAAGACCCAGGAGAACTCGACCTCCTCCATACCCCAGTCGTAGAGCCTCGGCACGAGCGCCGCCATCAGCACCAGCCCGACCCCCCAGGCCTGATACTCAGGAACGACATTGGTGCTGACCGCTCGCATCCGTTTGATCGCCCGCTTGTTCCAGAGCAACTTCAGAAAGCCGAACGGAAACAGACGACCGTTGATCGCCTGAATCCGATCGTTGTAGTCAAGCAGACAGAACACCGAGCCGATCGGCTTGCCGTCGACTTCAGCAACCAGAGCGAGTTCTGGCACGATGAGGTGCTTGAGGCTTGTTGCCATGTGACGAACTTCGCCATCGGACAGCGGCACGAACCCCCAGGTCCCGCCCAGACTCGAGTTGTAGATGTCGAGAAACATCCGCACCTCGTCGGCAAACCGGTTGCGATCGAGCGATCGTACCGTCACCCCAAACCGTTCCTTGACACCCTCAACCATCACCCCGAGTTTCGAGTCGAGGCTGTCGAGCATCGACATCTGACCCCAGAAAGCGTAGAGGTCTTCAATCTTCCCGAGCCCCTGGGCCTCAACGAGGTCCGCGTAGTAGGGGCGGTTGTGGGTCATCATGAAGAAGGGAGGCGTGTCAAAGCCATCAATCAGCAGTCCACACTCATAGTTGAGCGTGGGATTGGTTGGCCCGCGGACGGTTGTCATACCCTGCTCATCGAGCCAGTCCCGGGCCGCCGTGAAGACCGCCTCGGCAGCGGGCAGATCGTCTTCGCACTCAAAGAAGCCAAAAAAACCGCGGTTCTCACCATACCGCTCGACGTGTCCGGCATTCACGATCGCCGTCAATCGTCCGACATCCCGTCCGCCCCTCGTGACGAGGAAGCTCTGACTCTTCGAACGGTCATAGAAGGGATGATGACGAAAGCCCAGAAGCTCCTCCTGGGCCATCCGCAGAGGCGGCCGCCAGCACGGATCGTCGCTGTAGATCCGCCAAGGCAGGTCGACGAATCGCCGTTGCTCACTGCGGGTCGTCACTGGCGTTACGCCTACCTCGGCCACGCTTCGCCTCCTCCCAACTGGCCGGCTTTCGCAGCCAGCCGTCCCCCAGACGCAGCACTTCAGCGTCAAAATCGGTCGCCCCGCCAAAATCGGTCGACTGAGCCCACCTTCGTCTAGACCCCTGACCCAACTTGAGGCTCAGCACCGCGCGGCGTCACCATCCACCTCGCTACCCCGATAGGAAAAAAGTGGAAAAGAAGCCGCATGGCTTGTCACAGAATGCCGAACTACTATTGAAATGTGGGTTCGGCGGACGGAGCGAAAAGAACTCACACGGTCACTTCTACCGTTGTTCGCGAGTCCGTCATGATTGCACACAATAAAACACGTCCAGAGGTGCCCCGCGAGCGGTCAGTGAAGGCCGTTGACCATCGAGCGAGAAAGCCTCTGGAACGAGGATCTCTCGTCGCCGTGACCGGCGCCACGGGCCTGGTCGGCAACAACGTCGTGCGGCTTCTCCTCTCTCGCGGTTTCCGCGTGCGGGCGCTGGTTCGACCTCGTCTCACCGGTGTCGATCGCTCACTGGCCGGACTCCCCGTGGAGATCGCCGAGGGACGAGTGGGAGATCCTGCCTTCCTCCGCCGGAGCTGTGAAGCTGCTTCGCTGGTCGTCCACTCGGCTGGCATGGTGCATATCGGCCGGCGGCATGCGGATGAGATGTGGCGGGTCAACGTTGAAGGCACCCGCAACGTGGCTAGGGCCGCCTTCGAGGCCGGGGCGCAGATGGTGCATGTCTCCAGCGTGGATGCGATCGGCCTGCGTGCTGATGGCCTGCCTGCCGACGAAGACACCCCACCTGGTGGATTGCACGAGTGTCCCTATGTAACGACCAAGCGAGAGAGCGAAACTGTCGTCCTCGCTGAGGTCGCACGTGGCCTGGATGCCGTGATTGTGAATCCCGTCTACATGCTCGGTCCTTGGGACTGGAAACCTTCCAGCGGACGCATGCTTCTGGAGGTCGCCTCAGGCAAGGGCGCGTTTGCCCCACCCGGCTCCAACGACTTTGTCGATGTCCGTGATGTGGCTGCAGGGATTCTGCTCGCCGCCACCCGTGGCAGGAGCGGACGACGCTACATCCTCGGTGGCCATCGGCTGACCTACCTAGAAGCCTGGCGGCTCTTTGCTGAAGTCTCCGGCAGAATGCCTCCTCTGGCTCTTGCCCCATCTGTCGCCGTTCGTGTTGCAGGATGGTTTGGCGATGTTGCCGGCATGTTTATGAAGCGGGAGCCCGACCTGAACTCGGCCGCAGCCGCCTCGTCGCTGCTGCCACACAACTTCTCCTCGCAACGGGCTCAGACCGAGCTGGGCTATCACTTCCGCCCATTTGAGACGACCGTTGAAGATGCCTTCGACTGGTTTGTCGAGCATGGATATGCCCACCCCGCCCGCAGCCGAACTGCGGTCGCTCGATGACATCGATGCCTCATATTCTCGTTGTCGAAGATGAGAGCCATCTCGCCATCGGCATCAAGTTCAACCTTGAGCAGGAAGGCTTTCGCGTCAGCGTTGCTGGGGATGGCCAGGCGGCCTTACAGACGATAGCCGCGGCGGACCCACCAATCGACCTTGTGGTTCTCGACATCATGCTGCCCGGCATGAGCGGCTACGCGGTCTGTGAGGCGATCCGCGAAGATGGCAACACGCTCCCGATTGTGATGCTCACAGCCCGGATTCTTGTCGAGGATCGCATCCGTGGCTTCGATGCAGGAGCTGATGTCTACCTGCAGAAGCCCTTCGACCTCGATGAACTGATCTCCGTGGTCCGCAGCCTGCTCTCACGCCGCGGCCGTCGCAGCCCTCAGGGAGAAGACCAGGGACTCTTTCGCTTCGGGAGCAACACGGTCAACTTCGACACATGGGAAGCTCAGCATGGTGACACGCCGATTCGACTGACCAACCTGGAGATGGCGCTGCTGAAGTATCTCGTCGAGCATGAAGGGTCGGTGATCTCGAGACGCGAACTGCTCGAGCGCGTCTGGGGCATGGCCCATGCCCCAGCGACCCGCACGGTCGACACCTTCATCTTCAACCTGCGGAAGTCGTTTGAAGACGACCCCTCCACGCCGGTCCACTTTCTCTCAGTCCGTGGGCGAGGCTACCGTTTTGTGGCCAAGCCGGAGTGAGCAGACGACCTTGCGAGAGGGTAGAGCTCGGTGGTGATGCAATCGCTGCAGCCTGCCACAGCCCGGCGAGCGGCCATTAAGACTTTCCCAAGAGGGCGGCAGCCGCAGCCGATGGGTCCGCAGTCTTCAGCAGCGATTCACCAACAAGCATCGCGTCGATCCCGGCGGCCTCTAGACGCAGCACATCTTCCCGCGTCCGAATTCCGCTCTCCGCCACCAGGGTGCAGCTCTCAGGAACCCGGTCTCGAAGTTCGAGTACGTGGTCGATCCGCGTGGTCATCGAATGCAGATCGCGATTGTTGATGCCGATGACCGTGGCTCCGATCTCAAGCACTCGCGGCAGGTGTTCTCCCGAGTGGAGTTCCACCAGTGGCGTCATGCCCAGTGAGAGGACCTCGGCATGAAGGCTCCTTAACTGGCAGTCATCAAGGCACTCCGCAATCAACAGGACGGCATCCGCTCCCGCAGCGCGAGCCTCGTGCACCTGCAGCCGATCGACGACAAACTCTTTCCGCAGAATCGGGACGGTTGCCACCGCGTGTGCGGCAGCAAGGTCATCGAGGGAACCTCCAAACCAGGTCGTGTCGGTGAGCACGCTGATCGCGGCCGCCCCGGCAACCTGATACCCCGCAACAATCTCCTCGACGGTCGCCCCTTCAAGCGGTCCGGTGAGAATGTCACCGGCGGACGGACTCTTCCGTTTGAACTCAGCGATCAGGTTGATTCCGCCTGGCCGGGACACCGCAGCAAAGAAATCCCGAGGCGGCAACGCCGATGCCACCCTCTCTTCAAGAGCAGCCCAGTCGAGCTCCCGCTTCGTTTCGGCGACCTCGCGGTGTTTCGCCGCGACAATCTCATCGAGCACAGTGGCCATGGGTGCCGTCCCTTCACTCGTGTCGCGGACTAGTGACGGAAATGCCGACGGCCGGTCATCACCATTGGAATCCCTGCCTCTTCTGCAGCCGCGATCACCTCCGGATCCCGTTTGGAACCACCCGGCTGAACGATCGCGGCGATTCCAGCCGCCTTAGCGAGCGCGATCGAGTCAGGGAAGGGGAAAAACGCATCTGACGCGAGCACACCACCGTCTGCCCGGTCACCCGCTTTCTCGAGTGCATGTCGAACTGCATCGACACGGCTGGTCTGTCCAATGCCAGCTCCCACAAGGCTCGTGCCGTTGCAAACAGCGATGGCGTTGCTGGAAAGCCGACGAACCATCGTAAAAGCAAACTCCACCGCAGCGGCCTGATCGGGCGGCACTGGGACGCTGGTTGCCAGTTTCCAACTCGCTGGGTCATCCGGCTCGCAGTCAGGCCGTTGGGCTAGCAGGCCACCAGCCACACTCCTCAGTTCGAGGCCAGCGGTCGCCGCCCAGGCGTCGCCAGCAGGGATCTCTACCAGCCGCACATTTGCCCGCCAGGTGGGCTTCGTCGTCAGCAGTTCCACGGCCTTGGGATCAAACGAGGGAGCGGCAATCACCTCCACAAACAGACCTGGTGTCAGCAGAAGTTCGGCCGCCGCTTCATCGAAGTGATGATTGACTGCCACGATCGAACCGAAGGCACTGGTCGGATCGGCTTTCATCGCCGCATCGAGAGCAGCCGCCACACTCTCTGCTGCAGCTGCCCCGCAGGGATTCATGTGCTTCACCACGATAGCCGTAGGGTCGCCCACAAGTCCTGCCAGCCGCACCGCGGCATCAAGATCCGCCAGGTTGTTGTACGAGAGTTCTTTGCCGGAAAGCTGACGCAGCCCGGCAATCCCACCGCTGGTGCCAGCAGGCGCGTAGAAGGCGGCCGCTTGATGCGGATTCTCGCCGTAACGCAGCGACATTCGCTGTTCAAGATCGAACGAGAGCCGAGCCGGCAACGGCGATGCCTCAGCCTCCCCCGCGATCTGCTTCGCCATCCATGAGGCGATCATTGTGTCGTAGGCAGCCGTGTGGGCGATCGCGTCAGCGGCCAACTGCCGACGTTGAGCAAAGGTGAATCCGCCTGCAGCGACTGCATTCACCAGCGCAGCGTACTGCTGATCGCTGGAAATCACCGCCGTAAAGGCGTGGTTTTTGGCCGCTGCCCGCAGCAGGCTTGGACCACCGATGTCGATCAGTTCGATCGCCTCGGCGTCGGGCATCGCCGGGTCAGCCGCCGCCCGCTCAAACGGATAGAGGCTCACGATCACGGCATCGAACAGCTCGATGCCATGCTCCGCGAGCACCTCGGCATCGTCTCGGCGATCTCGCCGGGCCAGCAGGCCCGCGAAGATCTTGGGGTGCAACGTCTTCACGCGACCGCCAAGGACCTCTGGAAATCCAGTGATTTCCGAGACGTCCTCGACCTCCAGCCCGAACGACTGCAGGGCCGTTCGGGTGCCGCCGGTGCTCGCCACAGCCACACCGGAAGCTTTGAAGGCCGCCGCGAGTTCTTCCAGCCCAGACTTGTCGAACACGCTTACAAACACCCGGCGAATCGGCACTCGGCCAGCCTGGGGGTCTTCGGTCTGAAGAGCGGGCGAACTGCCCGTCACGTCGGGGGGCGTTGATGCTGTCATGGCGGGGATTAGACCACGGCTCAGTGGGACGGTTCCAGTCCCTCCCCTTGGTCGCCTGTCTCGGCCTGGCCAGCCCCCACCGCAGCGGGCAGCAGCACCACAAACCGCGTGCCCACTCCATCAGCCCCGGCATGCACCGAGACACGTCCACGCAGGTGTCGGACGATCGCCCGCACAAGGAAGAGCCCCAGTCCGGTGCCGGGCGTGCTGCGTTCGAGTTCGCTCCCCAGCCGCACAAAGCGGCCAAAGATGCGTTTGCGGGCCATTGCAGGCACCCCCGGCCCACGATCACTGATCGTCACAGCGAGCATGCTCTTTGGAGCGACTTCTGCGGTGATCTCAACCTCAGGCTTTGGCAGCGAGTACTTGACTGCGTTGTCAATCAAGTTGCGAAACACAATCTCCAGATCTGCCTGACGGCCACGCACCCCCGCGTCTCCCACATGCAGACGGATACACGCATCCTCTACCCCGTGTCGCTGGGCAACTGCAGCGGCGATCGGCGTGAGCAGTTCCTCCAAAGCGATCTCATCGCGAGACGCTGCCGGACGACGGTGGAGGGTCTTTGCCGCGTCGAGCAGATGGTCGATCAGCGTGTCGAGCCGCTGCACATCGGCCAGCATGAACCGATGAAACTCTTCCTGCTGCTGCGGTGACACCTGGCGACGCGTGAGGGTCTGGAGATAGAGCTTGAGCGATGCGATGGGGCTCTTCAGCTCATGCGTCACGCTGTCGATGAAGTTGCTCTGCCGCTGCGAGAGGGCGATCGCCTTCACCGTCAGCAGCAGATAGACAATCACCCCCACCAGGACGGCGACTAAGAGCGTGACCCCGACGCCGAGAATTGCCCAGTAGAAAGCGGCGTTTTCTGAGCTCAATGCCGCTGCAATGCTCACCAGCACCCAGCCCACGCCGAGCGCAAGAATCGAGCCGATCAGCAGGATACCCAGCAGGATCGGCCAGCCGAGCGAACGACGCGGTTCCACGGTGCAGCACTCCTTTCACGGCCCGCCGATCGACAGATGCTCGTCAACGCCTTCCGTGATGCTCTGCCGGTTATATCATCGTGCAGCATGTCACCGACGCCCGCCAACGATCGTGCCCCGCAGACCAAGACGCTCTCCAGCAGTCTGCTGGAGCTTGTGTTCACCTGGCAGCACGACCGTTGGACACACGCCATCCACCCCCGGACTGCCAACGGGAGTTCAAGCACAGCGAGTTGGCAGGCTGCCTCACCCACTCCAACCGATGATCCCAACTGGCCGATGTCACCGCCACTGGTGGAACTGGCGGAGGTTGCCGGTCCTGAAGGGACAGCCCTGGTTGGGGTCGGCCGGGCGGGAAAGACCCACTACTCCGTGAGCATCACTCCCGAGCCAAATGGGACCGTTCGATTTGAGTTTGCCTGCCGACTCGTCACGTCGTGCGGATGGCTTGGCTCAACCTACATTCCGCTGGAGACCGCCAACTGTGTCGAGTTTGAGCCGATCGTCGGTGTCGTTTTCAGGCCCCCCGCAGATTCAGCAGCAGGACCGCATCGGCTGCAGATCCGCCCTTCAGCAGCCGATGACACCCCCAGAGGGAGCGGCAAAAAGGGGGTGACAGTCCAGTGGAGTTACCGGGTGGGAGTCGCTGAGGCCCCTTGACGGACGTTGCCGGTTGCAGCCGGGATGCCGATCGATCAGATTCAAGCGGTCAGGAACGCTTTTTTGGCGATCGCGTCTCGGACCGAGCAGACGCTGGCTCACCTCCATTGCAGGCTGGAATACACGCATGTTTGACGTCATCGAGCAGCTCAAGTCGGATTGGACCGACAAGTATGTCGTGGTGGATGCTGCTGTCCCGGAGCTTGCCCGATTTGGGGAAGCCACGGGGCTCGTGCGGACCGTCAACATGAACGGTCGCTGCCTCGTCGAGTTCGACCAGTTCAACAACGTCGCCTGGTACGACATCGATCCTTCCTATCTGAAGGTGGTTCCCAAGCCCCAGCCGAAGCCAGCTGGAGAGAAGCCCGCCAAGGCCGCCAAGCCTGCTGCCAAGAAACCGGCTGCCAAAGCAGCGGCCGCCAAGGGGAGCAAGCCTTCCACCGCCGACATTCTTGCTGCCGCTCGTGGCAAAAAGGCAGCGGCGGCCCCCGCCGCAGCGAAGCCAGCCGGCGGTCGTCCCTCAACGGCCGACATCCTGGCGATGGCTCGCAGCAAGAAGGCAGCGGCGGGAGCAGAGCCCGCTGCGGCAGAGCCTGCTGCAGCAGAACCCGTGGCTGATGAGCCGGCCGCAGAGCCAGAGGTGGTTGCCGAAGCACCCCCTGCGGCAGCTGCCGCCGATGGGCCGATGCCAACCACCACCACCGAGAAGATTGCCTGGTGCCGGGCCCATGACGGCAAGGGTGGCTGACGACAGCTGCCCATTCCTAGACCTGGAGAGAACGGAGGCTCCTCAGATGTACTCACGCGTGCAATGGGCATCGTATGGTCCCACTGGCCCTCGCCGTCGCAGGGGTCTGCTGACCGCCGTTTCCAAAGGGTATGCCCTGGCAGCGATGGTGCTGTTTGTGCCTCTGGCCACTGGCTGTGGCGGCTACAACTCCCACCCGATCGTCGCTCAGGCGGAGCAAGAGTTGGCAGTCAACGAACAGGCTGCTGAGAAACTTGGCGACGGTGTCAAACGCTCCTCGAGCGTCACGGGCTCCTCGAGCGATACTGATGGCCGGGCCGCCCTGCAGTTCCAGGTCACAGGCAGCCGGGCCAGCGGTACGGCTGTTGTCGAAGGACGCATGTTTGAAGAGGACTGGGGCATCACCTCGCTTGAGGTGCGGCTGGACGGTGACGAGCGGCTCGTGCTGACGAAGGATCTCGAAGAGCGAACCGGAGTCGACACCCCGAAGTTCGACCCGTCGGCTGCCCCAACGACACCCACCACGCCCGTCGGACCGCCACCCGATGTGGAGATCGCCTTGCCACCGGGTGTTCCCGGCGGCCCTCCTGCCGAGTAGGCCCAGGCTGCCGATGAGCAGCTGCCAGCAGGCCGGGTTATTTCATATCTCGCAGCGCGGCGATCTCGTGGTCACGCCCAACAACCAGCAGGGCATGATCCTCGAGGAGTCGCGTTTTGCCATCTGGGAACATCTCCCAGCGATCGTCCAGGGCGCTCTTGATGCCCATCACATGCACGCCAATCCGGTTCCGCAGATTGGCCTCGGCGAGGGTTTTTCCAGAGAGTGAATCGGGCGTGGCCACTTCCGCCACGCTGTAGTCAGGGCCGATCGGCAGATAGTCGAGGACGTTGGGCCAGGTCATCTTGTCGGCCAGCTGCCGGGCAACTTCCTCTTCCGGAAAGATGACCTGGTCGGCACCGATGTGCTCAAGGATCTTGCCATGCTCTTTGGTGACTCCTTTGACGATCACATGCTTTGCGCCGAGCTCTTTGGCATGCAGGGTGGCCAGCATGGAGCGGGTGATGTTTTCCCCGAGCGATATCACCACGGCATAGGCGTCTGCGATCGGCAGGTTTTCAAGGACTTCTCGATCCGTCGAATCGCCGATCACCGCCTCGAAGATCTGATTTCTCACCAGCTCCAGGCGATCTTTTTTCTGATCCACGCCCACCACACGGCAGCCGTTGTGGGCCAGTCGTGTCGCCAGTGCGGCGCCAAAACTGCCCATGCCGAGCATGATAAAGATCCGAGATTCCGAGCGGGCCATAGGGGAAATCAGCCGACGAGCGGCCCCTCTTCGAGGTATTCGGTCTGGTAGGGCCGCTTCTCCCAGGAGAGAGCGAGCGCCACCGAAATTGGGCCTAAGCGTCCAAGGAGCATCAGGCCCACGAGAATGATTTTGCCAGGATTCGAGAGCAAGGGGGTGATCCCCGTCGAAAGCCCCACAGTGCCGAGTGCGGAGATGCACTCGAAGAGCGATTCGAGAAACCACCGCGGCCGCTCTGAGACGTCTGCGGAATGCTCCACCACCAGCAGGGCCACCAGCGCCGCGATACCCAACACGGCAAATAGCAACGCGGTAACGGCGGCCCGCTCCACCGCCGACGGAGGAATGGTGCGGCGGAAGAAGTTGGCATGCTCACATCCGCGAAAGCTCGACCAGCCTCGCACCAGCAAGGTCATGAATGTGCTGACTTTAAATCCACCGCCAGTGGAGCACGGCCCGGCCCCAACCGCCATCAGGATGATCGTGAGGAACAGCGTGGCATCTGCCAGCGATCCGTAGTTGACGGTATTGAAGCCAGCGGTTCGGCACGTGGTCGAGTGAAACAGCCCCATCAACAGTTTGGAAAGGAGCGGCTCGTCGGCGAGCGTGGGCTCGTTCCATTCCAGCAGCCAAAAGGTGGTCATGCCGTAGAGCAGCAGCCCTGCCGTCCCCACCAGCATCAGTTTGGAATGGGTGCTCAGCCGAACCCATAACGGCTCGCGGGCCTTGAGCCGCGAATAGATGTCAAAGATCACCGGGAATCCGAGCCCTCCGACGATGATCAGGCTGCAGAGCACAAGATTGATGGGCACGTTCCCAGCCTGCTGCATAAAACTGGTTTCCGAGAGTGCGAAGCCGGCGTTGCAAAACGCAGAGACCGAATGGAACGCCGAATGCCACAGCACGGTCAGCGGAGGAGCCGTGCCCCAGCTGGCAACAGAGAGCAGAACGAAGCCCACGATCTCCATCGTCAACACCACGAACGCCACCGCCCCGGCAAGCCACCGCAGATCGACACCGCTACGGATGCCTAATGCCTCCACGAGCAGAACCCGCTGCCGCATGGACGCCTGTCCGCCCAACTGAAAAGCGAGCAGCGTCGTGATGGTCATGATGCCCAGCCCGCCAAGCTGCATCAGCACCAGAATCACCCCCTCGCCAAAGGCAGAGAAGTCGTGCACTGTGCTTCGTACGGTGAGCCCCGTGACGCAGCATGCACTGGTCGCGGTAAAGAGCGCATCGACCGCAGAAATGGGCGGCTGCTCTGGCTCGCGAGCGATCGGAAGCAGCAGCAACGCCGTCCCGATCAGGATCACGCCGCAGTAGGCGTAGAACGAAATCCGAGCCGGGTAACTGACGAGAGATCCGGCAAACTGCTGCGGCATCGGGGTGGGGCCCCGGAAAAGCCGGGCACCTCGCAAAGGCATACGGGATGGTCGAACGCTCCTTGCTGTCCGAGCACCATTCCCTACAGGCTTAAAGCATACCGTCGTCTCACCAACCGCCACAAAGCCGACCTAAAAGCGGCTGCAGGCAAAAGCCGGCCGCTGTTCCAGGGCGGGCCGCGGCACTGATGTGTTTTGGGGCTCCTTCCCCGCTCAAGCAGGCTGCTCTCTCAAGGGGCTTCACCGGTTTCCCGAGGTGTCTGATGACCACGACGCCCGGCCAGCTGTGCCGGTCAGGCTGACCTCAAGGCCTTGCAAAAAAAGACTCGACAAAATTGTTTGACTCCAAAGACATGCCCTTCATAATGTGAGGGTTCGATTCGCCCGAGACATTCCGCTGCGGTGTCAAGCCGTCTTCGTCCGCGGAAAGTTTTCTGGATGCTGATCTCCCAAGCTCATGCTTGGTTTTGCGAGCCGTTTCATCGCTGGAGCGGATCGCTGTACGAAGATTGACTGCGGGAGAGGTATCGACTGACAGTAACGACAGTGATACCGGATGGCAGTGCTACCGGATGCCGATAGCACCAGCCGGTAGCACTGAAAGCCAGTACCACTGAATCGCAGCACTGGCATTGATTCTGGCGAGTCCGATGAACGGTCGCCTTGAGATGTCGGTGTTCGAACTGAAATGGTTTGAACTGCAGTAGGTGGCGTGACGAGACAAGCGTGCCCGAAGGTGGTGATCAGGTTCACCGCCTCGACGGGTGTAAAAAGTGTCCTTTTGAATGCAGGAGAGTCTTCAAAGCAATGGCCCGCATCCGCAACGTTTTTGAAATCATCGAGCTCTACGGTCACGACGAGAACTTTGAGCCACACACCACCGATGAGTTCGTTCCCACAAACGCCCCCGCTGGTTCCAAAGAGAAGCTGGAAATCCTGGCGGAGCGGATTCAGCGTGGTATGCCTCTGTGGCACCCTGAAGATCAGACGGACTCCCCCACCGACGAGTCACTGCTCGTTGGGGCCTAGTCGCTGAAAAAACAGCGAGCCGACGGAAAAGAGAGGCCCGGCTGCCGATGGCAGTCGGGCCTTTTTTGTGGCTTGTTTCCTGGTGTGGAAAAACGCTCCTCCGCTACGTTCCTCGACGTGACTTGAGAGCAGCGTCGATGTCTCGCTTCGCGGAATCGGCTTTGAGCTTCTGTCGCTTGTCATGCAGCTTTCGCCCGCGACCGATGCCGAGCAGGAGCTTTGCCCGGCCGCGTGAGAAGTACATCTTGAGCGGCACCAGCGTCAGCCCCTTGTCGTAGGCATGACCCGCGAACTTGGCGATCTCACGGCGGTGAAGCAGCAGCTTTCGTCTCCGCTTCGGAACGTGATTGAGCTGGTTGGCCTTGTCGTACTCCGGGATGTCACAGCCGACGAGCCAGACCTCCCCCTTCTCCACACGTCCATACGCCTCGTCGAGAGAGATCCTGCCATTTCGTAGGCTCTTCACCTCGCTGCCAACCAGGGCGATGCCACACTCCAGGGTCTCAAGAATTTCGTATTCGTGCCGAGCCTTGCGGTTCTCGGAGATCACTTTTTCTGACGACGTGTCCTTCGAGGAAGCGCTGCCGCCCTTCTTCTTCGATTTGCCACCGCCAGATGATGACGCCGCGGGGTTCGTTGGTTTTGGTCGAGCAGCGATGGCCCCAGCCTCCTGATGCGTTCCCGGGGCCCCTGAGGCCTCCGTGCCGGAAGACACCGCCGCTTCCGGTAACTACACTCTAGAGATCCCGGCCCCCCTTCCGTCAATCGGCGTCAGTGTGGGCCGCGGCACGATCCTTTGACGACTCCCACCCCGCCCGCGAAGATTCCTCGCCCGACCAAGGATGCCGATGGCCTGCTCACACCGCTCTCCCACTTCGCTTTCCACCTCCGGCCTGCCACCTGTGTCTTCTCGTCAGCCTCTGCGTGTTGCTGTGATCGCCCTGCTGATTGGGCTGGGCATCCCTGCGATGCTGATTGCAGCTGACGATACGCACCCCGGTTTTGTGGCAGGTGACCGACCAGCAGACAGCAACGGCCCGATGGTCGAAGTCACCGGTGGCTGGATGGTGCCCTATGAGGAAACCATCCCCGGCACAGACGTCACCTTTGAGATGGTGCCAGTCCCCGGAGGGACGTTTCGCATGGGAAGCCCAGACGATGAGGCCGACAGAGACGACGCTGAAGGTCCGATGTTCGAGGTCACCCTCGAGCCGTTCTGGATGGCCTCGCACGAGCTGACATGGGCGGAGTACAAGCAGTACATGGCCGCCTGCGACCTGTTTAACGCGATGGCCGCGGCCCAGATTCGCCCTGTCACCGCTGAGAACCTGGCGGACGCAGTCACCGCCCCCTCAAATCTGTATGACCCCACAACCACCTTCACCAACGGCGAGGAGCCCAATCAGCCGGCGGTCACGATGACGCAGTTTGCCGCTCGGCAGTACACCGGCTGGCTCTCAGGCCTGACGGGGCAGTTCTATCGGCTACCGACTGAGGCGGAATGGGAGTATGCCTGTCGCGCCGGGAGCACGACCCCGTGGTCCTACGGCGACGATGCCGAGGCGCTCGGCACTGTCGCTTGGTTTGCCGACAACTCTGATGACACGACCCATCCCGTTGGTGAACTTGAGGCGAATGGATTTGGCCTCTTCGACATGCATGGCAATGTCGCCGAGTGGGTCATCGACCAGCTGTCGGCCGACGGCTACGCCCAGGCGGCCGCATCACAGCCCCTCAGCGGTGGTGATGCGATCGCATGGCCAACCGAACTCGAAGGCCGCGTCATCCGTGGTGGCGCCTACTACGACGATCCCGACCGCTGCCGCAGCGCCGCCCGCCGTGGCTCAGAAGACGAAGCCTGGAAGGAGATTGATCCCAACCTTCCGAAGAGCCCGTGGTGGTACACCGAAGAACCGGCTCTCGGGGTCGGCATGCGACTGGTGCGACCGTTTGCGGTGCCATCGCGTGACGAGCAGCAGCGTTGGTGGCAGGCCGACATCGACAGCATCCGGGAAGATACTGACAGTCGCGTGATGCAAGGACGCGGTGCTCGTGCGGTGGTTGATCCATCGCTACCGGCCGAACTCGAAGAGAAGGGCCTGAGCAACTAGCGACCGGCTGCGAATCCTTTTTCTTCGCAACGCGTTCCACCAGAGAACGCACCTATCTGTCCCGCTGCGGTGGGCCAGACACAAGACCTCGCCCCAAGAAAACGCCCCTAGAACGATTCGAGGACACACATGACCGTGAACGTCACCGGAGCGGAGACGATGAAGTGCACGCAGAAATTCACACACATCCGAATGGCTGTCCACCTCGCGCTGCTGCTGGCCGGCATGGTTGCTGGACTGACCGCTCGTGAGGGCACGGCAGCCGACTGGCCCGACTGGCGTGGCCCCACGCTCGACCGGCATGCAGGCGATCAAGGCCTGGTGACCACCTTCGATCCTAAGAAGGGCACCAACGTCCTGTGGACGAGTGAAGAGGTCTCAGGCATTTCGACGCCAATCATCGTCGATGGCCGACTCTACTCGCTGGTCCGCCATGCCCCGGGCACGAGTGCCGAGGCGGAAAAGGTCGTCTGCCTCGATGCCGTGACGGGTGAGAAACTCTGGGAGAACGTGTTCAACGTCTACCTCTCCGATGTGCCAGCTGAGCGTGTTGGCTGGAGTAGCGTAGCCGCCGATCCTGCAACCGGGTCGATCTTCGCCCAGGGTGTCTGCGGCGTGTTCACCTGCATGGATGCCAAGACAGGTGCGACCCGTTGGCAGCGGAGTCTTCACGAGGAGTTTGGGTTCCTCTCCACCTACGGTGGGCGCACCAACGTGCCAGTGGTCTTTGAAGATGTTGTGATCGCCAGCGCTGTGGTCATCGGCTGGGGCACAACTGCCAAACCGGCCCATCGCTTTTTGGGAATGGATGTCGCGACCGGGGAGGTCCGCTGGATGAGCGGTACCCGTGAACTGCCTGCCGACACCACCTACAGTACGCCCTCAATCGCCAACTTTGGTGGCGCTGCGGCCATCGTGTTTGGCTCCAGCGACGGCAGCATCTGGAACTTCCAGCCGCGGACAGGCAAGCCTGTCTGGGACTTCCGACTTTCGCCCCGCGGGGTGAATGTGTCGCCCCTCGTTGCGGACGGAGTGGTCTATGCCGCCCAGGCGGAAGAAAACCTCGACAACACCACGATGGGCTGCGCGACCGCCTTCTCGGTAGATGGTTCTGGTGACATCACATCGTCTGCCAAGCTCTGGCAGGTGAAGGAAGTGTTTGATGGCCGGGCCATGCCTGTCACTCTTGGCGACCGTGTCTACTTCGCTGACAACACCGCCAAACTGCATATCTTTGAAAAGGCGACCGGCAAGCCAGTCGGACGTCCACAGCGTCTGCTGGGCACGATTGTGCGAGCCAGTCCACTGGTCGCCGACGGCCGGCTGTTTGTCTGCACCACCAGCGGCTGGCATGTGCTCGAGCCGACCGAGACTGGCCTGAAGTTTGTCGACCGCAAGCGACTCGACGCTGAAGACGAGGTGACCGCCTCACCCATCGCCTGGGAAGGCCGGCTCTATCTCACCACTGGTGAACGGCTCTACTGTTTGGGGGACAATCCGCCCGCACCCGCAAAGGCTGCAACGACCAGCCGTGCGGTGGAAGTCGCCGAAGAGACCAAGGGCCCTGCCGGCGAGCCCGCCTGGGTGCAGGTGGTTCCCGCTGAAACGCAGGTCGCTGCGGGAGAGTCTGTCTCCTACCGTGTCCGGCTCTATGACGAGCATGGCCGGTTTGTAAAAGAGTCGCCGGCGACCTTCTCGTGCGAGATCAACGGCAAGCCTGCGGCCGACGCCATGACCGACGCCGGTGTCTACACCGCCCCAACAGACATCCATGCCGGTGCGGTGATCACCGCGACGGTAGGGGGTCTCACTGGAACAGCCCGAGTCCGGTCGATGCCACCACTTCCATGGGCCTTCGACTTTGAGAACATCCCACTCAACCCAGACCCCAAGAGCGGCCTCAACAAGGGTGAGCCACCACTGCCCTGGGTTGGCATGCGATACCGCCATGTGGTTCGCGAGGTGGACGGTTCGAAGTGCATGGTCAAGATCACCACGATTCCCAAGGGCACCCGTAGCCAGGGCTGGATCGGTCCAATCGAGCTGTCGGACTACGCCATGTCTGCCGACTTCCGTGCTGAGGAATCAGGTCTGAATGCTGCGAAGCCTGCGGCCGCTGCAGACAGCGATGACCCAGATGAAGCCTTGCCTCCCCCGGCTCCCGCCTCGGGCACGACGGCCGACCTTTCGATCTCTCGACTGCCAGACATGGGGCTGATCGCACAGCGGTACACCCTCGACCTGATGGGTGCCAGCCAGCAGCTGCAGCTTCGCACCTGGCCTCCCCAGGTAGCCACCCACTTCTCAGTCACAGTGCCCTACCCTTGGAAGGCCGGCCGCTGGTACAGCATGCGGCTTGAGGCCACTCACGACGGCGTCGATGCAGTCGTGCGTGGCAAGGTCTGGCCTCGTGGTGAACCAGAGCCAACAGAGTGGACAATCTCCGGGGTCCATGAAGCCGGCAATCTGCAGGGAAGCCCTGGCTTCTTCGGCAATGCCAAGGTTTCGGAGATCGCTATCGACAACGTGCGTGTGGAACCTCTTGATGCCGAAGGGAGTGGATCGCGATGAGCGTGACTCGTGTTGCTGGAAGAATCCTGAAAACTGGCCCACAACGAATCGCAGGGGCGATCTGCCTGGCCCTGCTGATGACAGCAGTCGGTATGGCAGCCAAGCCAGACACCGAGCTGACAACTGAGTGGAACCAGTGGGGCGGTTCGCCCGCACGGAATAACACTCCGGTTGCCCGCAACCTGGCGGTTGAATGGGAGCCGGGCGACTTTGATTACGACACCGGTGAATGGCAGCCCGAAACGAGCAGCAATGTGCTCTGGGTCGCCCCCGTTGGCAGCCAGACCTATGGCAATCCAGTACTCGCCGGCGGGCAGATCTACGTCGGCACCAACAATGGGAATGGATATATCGAGCGATATCCCGCCACTGTCGACCTCGGCTGCCTGCTCGCCTTCTCTCAGGAAGACGGTTCCTTCCTCTGGCAGGACTCCAGCGAGAAACTGCCCACGGGGCGTGTGCACGACTGGCCGCTGCAGGGGATCTGCTGCTCGCCTCTCGTTGAGGGCGATCGACTGTGGTACGTCAGCAGCCGCGGTGAGGTGAAGTGTCTCGACACCGCCGGCTTCCGCGACGGCGAAAATGATGGCCCCTACACCGATGAAGCTGTGGTCGACGAACGAGAAGCGGACGTCGTGTGGGTGCTCAACATGATGAAGGACCTCGGCGTCTCTCAGCACAACATGTGCTCCTGCAGCGTGACAGCGGCTGGCGACTACCTGTTTGTGAACACCAGCAACGGCGTCGATGAGGGGCATATCAACCTACCGAGCCCAACAGCTCCGAGTTTTCTCTGCATCGACAAGCGAGATGGCCGGCTGCTCTGGGCAGACGCGACCCCTGGCACCAACGTCCTGCATGGCCAGTGGTCGAGCCCTTCCTACGCAGAGATCGACGGTGTGCCGCAGGTCATCTTTGGTGGTGGTGACGGCTGGGTGTATGGCTTTGATGCACGCGGTGAAAACGGCAAGAGCAAACTGCTCTGGGAGTTTGACTGCAATCCGAAGGATTCCAAGTATTCCCTCGGTGGCCGTGCCGACCGCAACCACATCATCGGCACGCCAGTTGTCTACGAAGGGCTCGTCTACATCGGTGTCGGCGAAGACCCAGAGCACGGCGAAGGCGTTGGCCATCTCTGGTGCATCGATCCCACCAAGCGTGGCGATGTGAGCGCTGAACTTGCTGTGAGTCTCTCGGCTCCAGACACGCCGCTTCCACGTCGCCGCATGCAGGCGGTGATCAAGGAAGATGGGGAAGTCGCACGACCAAACCCGGCATCCGCCGCTGTCTGGCACTACCCGGGCTTTGACGCTGACGGGGATGGTGACCTCTCCTTTGAAGAGACGATGCACCGCACCTGCGGAACGGTGGCGATCCAGGATGGCCTGCTGTTTGTGGCCGACTTCAGTGGTCTGTTCCACTGTCTCGATGTCAAGACGGGCAAGCCGCTTTGGACGTTCGACATGCTCGCCGCAAGCTGGGGATCTCCGCTGATTGCGGATGGCAAGGTCTACATCGGTGATGAAGATGGCGACATCGCGATCTTTGATGTGGCTCCAGAAATGAACCTCATTGCTGAGGTCAACATGGGCAACAGTGTTTACTCCACACCAATCGCAGTGGGTGACACTCTCTACATTTGCAACAAGAGCCACCTCTTCGCGATCCGTGAAGGTGCTGAACCGATCAGCGGAAGCAAGTAAGGCGGGCTCAGCCTTCGGGCCGCCTCACCGGGAGGCGGCCTGCCATCGGGTCTGTGAAGGGGGAAAGCGATGCACGCTGTCGCCGTGAAGGTTTTCTGCGCCTGCACCTGCGTGGTGGCGGCCTGTGTGGGTGTTTCTGAAGCGATGCCGCGGGCAGCTGCCGCTGAGTCGGCAGTGACTGCAGAAGCGACGCCTCCTGCAGACTCCCCCGCTGGCGAGGCTGTTCGCCAGGCACGGCGGGTGCTTGTGCTCGGCGACAGTATCACCTACTCCGGTGGCTGGGTGGCCAACGTGTCTGCCTGGATGGAAGAGCAAGGACTGACCGCCTCGCTGGTCAACGCAGGCCTCTCGAGCGAAACCGTCTCGGGACTTTCGGAGGAAGGACACGCCAATGGGGCCTTCCCTCGCCCCGACCTGCACGAACGGCTCGATCGGGTGTTGCGGCTTGTTCGGCCCGACCTCGTGCTCGCCTGCTACGGAATGAACTGCGGCATCTATCTGCCGCTCGATGAAGAGCGGTTCGCCGCCTACCGCCAGGGCATCGAATCACTCCACGACAAGTGTGAAGCCGCTGGCGCCACGATCATCCACCTCACGCCACCGATCTACGACGGTCGCCCTGACCGCAAGCATCCAGCCGGTGACGTCGACTACGAGTCGGTGCTCGCCGCCTACTCCGAGTGGCTCGTGAGCAAGCAGGCTGACGGCTGGCTGGTGATCGATATCCACACGCCGATGGCGAAGGCCCTCGCAGAACATCGCAGTAGCGATCCGGCCTTTACGTTTCAGCCAGACGCGGTGCATCCCAACGAGGAAGGCCAGCGGCTGATCGCCGAAGCGGTGCTCGCTGGTCTGGGAGCTCCCGCAGACTCCTATAGCAAAGATGCCCTCGCTCCATTCCTGCCGGAGGCAACCGAACGCATGCGGCTGCTCCGCGACGCGTCGCTCTTCGCTGCTGGGCACCTGCGGCCAGGAGTGGCCGAAGGCCTGCCTCTGGCAGAGGCACAGGCCAAGGCTGCCGCACTGACACAGTCCCTCCGAAGTCGTCGGCAGCAACTGCGAGGCACGAAGCATCCAGGTGGTGAGTGGCGGATCGCACTCACCTGGCCGCAGCCTCCCGTTGTGACACCAGGCCCTGCTCCGGCAGAGCCGGCAGCCGTGCCCACTGACGCCATCGTGCTCTTCGGGGGTGACAACCTTGAGGCCTGGGAGGGTGCCGATCGGTGGCGCGTCGCTGAGGGAGTGGCCACGGTGGGTGGCGGCGGCATCCGGACGAAACAGGGGTTTGGTGACTGTCAGCTGCACGTCGAGTTTCGCACGCCTTCCCCTGCAAAGGGCTCTGGACAGGGCCGTGGCAACTCGGGCATCTTCCTAATGGGCCTCTACGAAATCCAGGTGCTCGACTCATTTGAAGACGGAACCGACGGGCCACTGACCTATCCCGACGGCCAGTGTGGTGCTCTCTACAAGCAGCAGCCGCCAATGGTGAATGCCTGCCGGCCACCAGGAGAGTGGCAAAGCTACGACATCCTGTTCACCCGCCCACGGTTTGCTGAGGACGGGTCGCTGGAACGGGCTGGCCGCGTGAGCGTGCTGCACAACGGGATCACCATTCATGCCGACACAGAGATCCTCGGGCCGACCGCCTGGCACAGGCCTCCGCAGGCAACGCCACACGCCGATGCCCTACCGATCATGATCCAGGATCATGGCAACCCAGTGCAGTTCCGCTCGATCTGGATTCGCCCCCTCGAACCTCTTCGTCCGACCGAGACGCCACGGCCCTCATTCGACTGAGGATGCCGTGGCCTGTGCGTCACGAGCCGCGTCTGCTCGCCTTAGGGCTGAGAAACCAGTGTCACCTCGGTGGCGTCTGATTCACTGTCTGCTGGAATCTCTTCAGGACTCTTGGCTCTCCAGCCAGCTGAGATCCAGCCATCTTTGCGAACAAGCAGTTCGGCGATTGGCAGCGGGCCGGCGGCCTCCAGCTGCCCAGGCAACTCGAGCGGCTCGATCTCAATCTGCTCTTTGAAGATATTGCTAAACCGTCGGGTCAGGATTCGTCGCAACGAGGTCTCCTGCACCGAGAGCCGATCTCCACTGCCAGGCTCAAAGCCAGGGGGATAGATCTGAACCTCCCCGTCGCGAATAAGGCAAAGACGCTCGGGGTCGCCATCCACCTGCCCCACGCGATAGGCGGCCCAGATGTCCATCCCGGGGAAAGAGCGATCTCCCGAGGTAAAGGCATCTCCCCGAATCGTCACCTGGAGCCAGTTGTCATCAACATCAACCTCGATCGGACGGCGACGAGCAAAGGTGATCGACCAGGGCTGCTGGTCTGGGTCACTGCCAAACGCCTCTGGCATCGCGGCCTGCTGTGACTCGGCAAGCTTTTCAATGTCTTCTTGCGTGAGCGTTCGGCCGGAGAGGGTGATCTCCGCTACGTTGTTGATCGCAGTGTCATGCACACGAGCGGCGATGACAGCGTCTGCAGTCGGCTCGGGAGCGGGCGTGGCCGCCGATATCTGGTCTGCAATCGCTTTTCGGGCCCGCACGGACAGTCGTGAGTCCGATGTCGACAGTGCCAGCAGGTCTGGATACCAGTCCCGCTCCAGCAACGGCTGGCGGAACCGACGGTGGTAATCACTGCGAGCCTGAGCGATCGGCTCTGCTGTTTCCTCATCAAACTGCCGACGCAGCTTTGCGCGGGCCTTGCCGGACGCCTCTGCATCCGCTTGAGGACGGATCTTTGCCGACTTCCGGCTGGCAATCTTCCGCACCATTTTCTGACCAAAACGCTTCGAGACAGCAATCCCCGCAGGCTGTGACCTCGCCTTCGCCGAGACCTGAGTTGGGCCGACGGTGACGTCTTCATCATCGACCTCAATCCGCTTGCTCGCGTCGAGACGGGTCTCTCCGGTGCTGTAAACAGTGACAGGACCGCGACCACCATGGGTCTTGGAATGATTCACTGCACCGAACACCAGCTCAAAGGCAGCCGCCGTCGTCGAAGGCACCAGATCGAGCCGCACTTGGCCGACCGTGCGACCGGTCCCACGGACCCGCGTGCCAACGATCACCTCGTTGACCGGCTCTTCCTTATCGATCTCACGATTGACAGCCGTCGCCAACAGCGACTCTTCGATGTCCACGAGAAGATTGGGATGGCCGGTCACCTCGCGAACCCGCTGCACCAGCTCGAGGGCCTGTCCGGTCGCCTCCAGTTCGTTGAGCACCACACCAACCGGCTCCAGCGAGCCGCTTGTGCCATCGGCATCTGCCGTTTCCAGGGCGACCGCGAGACGTTCCAGGATCTGGGCATTTCGCTCAGCGGCATCAGCGGCTGTCGCAGCCTCCGCTGCCCGGCGGTAGCGGTCGAGGGCTCGCCGCACCCCTGCAAACTGCGGCATCCCCAGACCATTAGCGCCGGTCTCAAATCGCATCTGCAGCCGATCGATCAGGCCCGCATCAACCCCTGATTCACTGGCCGCCGACTCGTCTGTCGCCACCTCATTGAGGGTCTGCCAGTCGAGATACTTTCGCCAGCCAGGCCCACTCTCGCTGCGATCGAGCAGCCGCTTCAGTGGCCCCATGGCGTTCCGCAGTTCACTGGCTGCACGCCGAAGCACGCCGGCGTCGATCGCTTGAAAGGAATCCTTCGCAGCTCGTGCCTCTGCGGCGAGATCGGTCAGTTCTGAGGCCCGGGCGACGTGCGCACCGAAAAAGCCCGCCGCTGCAGCCACCATCGCCACAGCGGCCACCACGCTGCACCAGAGCCGTGCGGCAGTGCGTTTCGTGAGCATGCTCTCAGGCGGTGAGACATTGTTCTTCGGGCTGTTCATCGCACGCTCTCCTCACGGATGGCCGGGGCATCTGCGGGTCTGATCCGTCAGCCGCAGCGACCGGCACTCTACCGAAACCACCAGGTTTTCGCGACCGACATGACCGGTAGAAGCCGCCAAATCGCTGCGGCTTGCCAACGCCTCCTCCCGGCCTTCCAATCCCGGTCTGACGACTCGGCCACGAAAGGCCCCCCTCACGAAAGGAATCGAACGAGATGCAGCCCCGCAAGGTCGGTGTGACACGCAGGAGCCTGTGGCTCTGGACCGCTCTGGCCCTGGTTGCCACGACGAGCGTGCATGGCGACGACACGCAGCCGGCCGATGCCCAGCACCCCGCCGATGCCCAGCACACCGTTCCCTGCATTCACGACTATGCCGCGGCGACCGCCGCTGCCCAGGAGGCTGGTGCAATGCTGCTGGTCTCGGTCGAGCCCACGGTCAGCGACGACGATCTCGTCGGCAACTACCTCGCCGAACCTGACCTGCAGGCTCGCTTTCGAGCGAGTGAGACCCCCTGGATCTTCTGCCGGCTCCCGCTTGAAGGCACAACCGCTATCGACGGCGAACAGATGCGTCTGGTCGACCACCCATCCCTGGTCGAACTGCGGCGTGGTCCTGGTCTGTTCACCGTTGATTACGCCCACGGCAAAGGCGAAGAGGACAGTTCTACGTACGGTCGGATCGTTTCGATCCTGCCACGCACACCAGGCAAGTACTACCGCTTTGCCACGTCTCACATCGATGAGCTCACCGACATGCCTGCCGGCACGCTGACACAGCGATCGATGATCCTCGCGGTGCGGATTCATCCAGAGCGTCCGCAGAGCACCGACGGTGAAGCCGATGCGGTCCTCGCATCGGAAGCAGCGACCCATTCACAGCACCAGGCCGACATCGGGAACCAGGGCCACCACAACTGGTCATCACGTTCCAAGCGAATCCTCTCCCGGGTCTCCCACCCGGTGAGTTCTCCGGTGGAGGTGGTCGCTGAGAGCTGGGAAAACCAAGACCTGCTCGACTCCTGCGTCGACTGCGTGAAAAGCTGGCGGCAGTCGTCCGGTCACTGGAACGCGGTCCGCAGCCGGCACACGCTCTTCGGGTTCGACATCCGCCGTGGCCGCAACGGAATCTGGTACGCGACCGGCATCTTTGCCCGCTAAGGCCGCTCTGCGGCATGATCGTCTGAGCGTGGGAGGAGGCTGACTCCTCCCGGCTCGGCGGCTGGCAGCACGAACACCTTCCCGTCTCCCATCCGTCCCGTACGAGCGACGGCCACCACCCGTTCGACCACCTCATCGACCGCGTGATCTTCCACCCACATGGAGATTTCGACCTTCGGCAGGAAGGCCAAGGAGTAGTCACTCTCGCCATACTGGTCGAGATAGTTCTTCTGCCGCCCGAAGCCCTTCACCTCGCGGACCGTGCAGGCTTCGAGAGGAGCTCGGTCGAGCGCAGCGAGCACCCGATCAGCAAGGAACGGCTTCACGATGGCGATCACTTCCCGCACGCCATTCCTCACACCTACTAGCCAGCACCACGCCCGCTACGGCGACGCATCCGCCGCGAACGTCGCTTAGCTAAAGAAGTTTTCGCCGTAGAGATTCGCCGCCGGGCAGGTTGTGACGGTAATATCGCCGTGCACACGGGTCTGACAGGCCAGCCGCATCGTCTCTTCGTTGCCGATATAGGCCAACGACACTCCCAGCCGAGCCTTTTCCAGCACACCCATGCGGCTGGTGTTTTCCATACCTTTCGTCACCAGCACCCGGCAGGAGCCGCAGGTGCCCAGGCCGTGACAGTTGGCCACTTTGTGTATACCGGGGTAGAGGGCGACGCCTGCCTGAAGCGTCTCACGACGCAAATTCGCGCCATCCGGAACCTGGATCTCTTTTTTCTCGTTGGCAAACGTGATCGTGGGCATCAAATTCTCTCGAAAGTCGAAGGGTGCGACGTCGATACTCTACCCGCCCCTTGGGCGACAGGCCACCCAGCCGTTCCCCAATCAGGGGCCTCAGCACCCGGAGCTTTTCCAGGAGTCTTCCCACCATGGCCGAACTGAGCCGGTACCAGCAATCGATCGTCAAGCGATACTATGAGAACCTCGACACCAAACTGCTGCAGCGGCTTGGAGAGCAGGTGACAGATCTCTACCTTGCAGAAGGCAAGAAACGCGAGAAACTCTGGTCATCGATCGGCGGGGCTCTTGAGAAGCTTGGCGTCCCCAAGAGTCGCATCGACCACCTCCAGTCAACGGACGACGCCCGCAAACTCGCCGACCTCGTGAATGAGCTTCACGGAAAGGCGTAGCCGAGGGCCTCGAGCGGGAGGTGTCCCGATTTTCCTCCTGCACGAGCTTTGTGATGACGACTTCTCCACCTGCCGGCTCCCCCTCTCGCTCTGATCTCATCGGAGCACTGCGGTGGAAGAAGTTCCCGGTCCTCGACGACGGCTTCGTGACTCTGGTCGACGTGATGGGGGATGATGCTGCGATCGTCCAGGCTGCTCGCGTCAGCTACGGCGAAGGAACCCGGCAGGTCAGTGACGATCGCCAGCTAATCCGCTATCTGCTGCGGCATGCCCACACCACGCCGTTTGAGATGGCCGAGGTGAAGTTCCTGATCCGCGTGCCGATGGACTGCTGGCGACAGTGGATCCGCCATCGCACCGCCAACGTCAACGAGTACTCCACCCGCTACTCGCTGGCGATTGATTCCATGCAGTCAACCGAGGCTGATGCGTGGCGGACTCAGGCCACAAGCAACCGGCAAGGGTCTGATGGGCGGCTGCCTCGCGAGGCTGGCAGCCAGCTCACGCACGCCGAGACCGAACTGCACCACCGTGCTCGAGCTGTCTACCAGCAGCGTCTCGAAGCGGGAGTCGCTCGTGAGCAGGCACGCAAAGACCTTCCTCTCTCTACCTACACCGAGGCGTACTGGAAGGTCGACCTGCACAACCTGCTGCACTTTCTCGCCCTGCGAATGGACTCTCATGCTCAAGAAGAGATTCGGCACTACGCAACAACAGTCGGTGAACAGATCGTGAAGCCGTTGTTCCCACTCGCCTGGGAAGCCTTCCTCGACTACCGCGTCAACGCGATGCGGCTGACCGGCCTCGATCAAGAGGTGATCCAGCGACTCTCGTCAGACCACGGTGCTGCTGGGCTCCCCGCGAGCCACGAGGCATTCATGGCAGCGCAGCACGAGAGCTGGCGGCGACTCGACCGCTGCCGTGAGCGAGACGAATGTCTTGCCAAGCTGATCCAGCTGGGCCTCGTCGCACCGGCTGCCGTGTCGTCCTAATCACTCCGGGCAAGGTGCCGTGCGAATCAGCACCTCCACCTCCGCACCTGCCTCGTAGTCAGCACCCGCTGGTACCGCCACCAGGCCAGACGCGCCGGCGAGACCTCGCACGTCGGACGAGCCTGTCCACCGCAGAGGCTCAGCAATGAGCCGCTCACCGGCCTGCTCGAGTCGACAGGGCAGAAACACCGGCCGTCCACCAGCACCCCGACAGCCCGCGCGAAGGACAGCTCTGCTCCGCGGCAGGTGCCAGTCGTCTGCCGCCGCTCCGCTGAGAATCTGAAGGGCTGGACGCACGAAGAGATCAAAACAGACCAGAGTGCTCGCAGGGTTGCCTGGCAGGCCAAACACCAGAGTCGATTGCCCGGAGTGTCTCGTCAGCCTGCCAAACCAGACCGGCTTACCCGGCTTCAGCCGGACTTTGTGGAACACCTGCTCCACGCCGCAGTCAGCCAGAATTCCTGGTACGAGGTCGAAGTCACCAGCAGAAACGCCACCGGAGAGCAGCAGCACGTCTGCGGCGAGGCCCTGCTGGATCGCGGCACGGATCGCCTCGGGACGATCCTTGGCGATACCCAGCGGAATCGGCTCCCCACCAAGCAAGGCGACAGCAGCCGCGACCATCGGGCCGTTCGTGTTGCGAGTCTGGCCGAAGGCGGGCGTTGCTGCTGCGTCCACGAGTTCACTGCCAGTGGAGAGGATGGCCACACGTGCCTGCGGCGAGGCAACGACATGTGTGGCCCCTGCTTCAGCAGCGAGTCCGATCTCAGCGGCGGTCAGTCGACTCCCGGCAGACAGCACCACATCCCCTGCCGCGAATGCTGTCCCTTGGCGGGCAATGTGCTGCCCGTCGCGAAACGACGGCTCGACCAGCCGCACGCGACTGCCGGCAGCTGCTGACGCGGTGCCCTCCACTGCCCGCTCCACCGGCACCACCGCGTCTGCACCCGCAGGAATCGCGGCACCGGTCATGATCCGTGCGGCTGTGCCGGGGGAAACGATGCGGTCGGTCAGACAGCCCGCAGGTAGGTCAACCACCACCTCCAGGTCAACGGGCGATTCGCCGCTCACCGCAAAGTCTGCGGCAGTCACGGCGAAGCCATCCATCATCGCCCGGTCCCAGGCTGGCGAGTCGATGTCTGACCTGACCGACTCTGCGAGCACACGACCGAACGAACGGCCTAGGAGTTCGCGACGGGGTGGAAGCGGACTCGCCGTTTCTTCAACGAGTCGCAAGGCATCGGCAAGGTCGATCATGCCCGCCCTCAGCTCTGGGTCACCTGGCCGACCTGCAGAAAGGCTCGCAGCAGATCGTAGCCAACGTGAGTAAGAAAGCTCTCCGGATGAAACTGCAGTCCATACACAGGCATGGTGCGATGACGAATCGCCATGACCTCGCGAGAGCCATCGGGAGCCGTCGACCAGGCATCGACTGCAAACTCTCGAGGCAGCGTAGGCGGATCGATCACCAGGCTGTGATAACGGGTCGCCTCAATCGGCGAATCGAGCCCGGCAAACAGCCCCTCGCCAGAGTGCTCAATCGAGTCGACCTTGCCGTGCATGAGTTGCTTCGCCCGCACAATCGTGCCACCAAACACCTGACCAATGGACTGGTGTCCAAGACAGACACCCAGCATCGGCATCCGACCAGCAAAGCGACGCACGACATCGCACGAGATCCCCGCTTCATCAGGCGTACAGGGCCCCGGCGAAATCACAATGGCCTGTGGCAGCTTTGCGGCAATCTCGTCGCAGCTGATTTCGTCGTTGCGGACAACCTCCACCGGCAGGTCTGCAGCGATCTCTCCAAACCGCTGCACGAGGTTCCAGGTAAACGAGTCGTAGTTGTCGATCAGAAGAATCATCTCATCCCTGCCAGAGATCGTCGGCCGACGCAGATCGCCAACGCAGATCCATGTCGATCACATTCCGCCGCGCACCTTTATCCAAGCAGCTCAGAAGGATGGCCTTCACGCTCTACCAACGGCATCACCTGCGGCTTGTAGATCTCGGTATAAGCCTTACCGAGACGATGGGCATCGAGGGCCTCCTGACTCTCCCAGTGCTCCACGAGGGTGAACCGACGCACGTCCGCCGTCGAATGGTAGGCGTCAAACCTCAGGCAGCCTGGCTCCTCACGGCTCAGCTGCATGGCCTGCTGCAGCAGGCTGCGGATCGTGTCGACATCTGCAGCATCTTGAGCGGTCAGGAAGATATTCAAACAGAGCATGGCGAACCGTTGATCACGGGTAACATTGAGCACGGGTAGCACCGGGCTACAGCACAAGGCATCGGGCGATCGCGGCCCAGGGGACGATCGTCTTGAGCCGATGGTCGACGTTGATGCGGTCCACACACCGACCACTCACACCCGAAGCCCGCGTGGCCCCAGGCATGCAGCGTATCGTATCCAGCAGCCTTTGCTGAGCCCGTTCACTCAACTTCGCTGAGCTGGGCAACTCGCGTACAACGAGCCAGGATTCGCAGATAGGGTGGCACGAAACTGCCACGGTGCGGAAAAGATCCCACTGCCGCCCCCGCCTCGGTGTGATCTGGCTCGCAGAAATCCTCGATCACAAAACCCGCCGCACAGATGCCCCCGAGGATGTTGGAGAGCGAATGGATGAACTCCTGAGTTCCATGCTCCCGCAGTCGGCTCGGCGGCTCCGGAGGAAGCGGCCCTCCCGCCTGCTGTCCAGCCACAGGATGCAGAAGCCGGTATCGCCCATCCGGGCCCGGCTCGAGTGAGCTCTGCAGGCTGGCGGGGCTCTTGTGCTGGCTGACGTAGAGGCCACCAGGTCGGATCACACGAGCAACTTCCTGAAAGACCCGACCGATCTCAGGCAGATAGCAGCTGCTCACAGGATGAATCACGAGATCAAATCGACCCGCCGCAAACATCGACAGGTCGTCCATGGAGCCCTGCACAATCGCATAGTCGATCCGCCGTTCCGCAGCGACCGCTCGATCGAGGGCGAGCATCGCCGGAGAACAGTCGAGCACCGTCACACGGCCGCCTGCCGCAGCATAGAGCGGGCCATGCTTTCCACCACCCGCAGCAAGACAGAGCACCTCCAGCCCATCGAGACGTTCGGGAAGCCAGGACCGCCCCTGCCCCTGCCCAGCGAGCCAGCCACCTGCGCCGAGCCACCGTCGAGGATCCGCGAAAGCTGCGTCGACCGCAGGCCTCGCCAAGGCTGCTTTCGACTCCGCAAGACGATCCCAGGCCCGTGTGTTGTGGGCCAAGACGGCTGACCGTGATCCCGACCGTGGCTCTGACTCAAACATCGCTCGCTCTCACAACAGACCGCTCAACGCACGGCTGACCTCTGTGGGCCGAACCTCACCGCAGATCATAGAGAGCATCCGCCTCTTCTGGGTCAGCCGGATCCCCGTCGGCAACGATGCCGATGTGGTGCGTCTCCATGAAGGCCATCTGCGAGGGGCTCGTCCATGGCCCTGGGCGGAACTTCCGGGGATAGTTTGCGATATGTCCGTCGAGAAAGACCACGTTTGCGGTCTCGCCGGCATGCCGAAAGTGAATCGACGGGTCCGAACCGCTCGGCAGCAGCAGGCCGCCGAGGTTCTCCCGCAGCGGATAAGGAAACAGGAAGTACACGATCGCGCTTTCAGCAAAGGCGATCGTGCGTTTGGTCTCACGAACCTCTCCGATTCTTCGCTGTAGGTTGCGATGCTTCAGCTGCACTCCCGGCCACTGCGACCAATCCCATTCCGTGCCCGGCCCCAGCGATGCGTTGTAGTCGTAGCCGGTGGCGAGTCGCCCATACCGCAGCATGTCCACCGCATCAGGACCGAAGTTCGGACACTGATAGACCGACGTATTGGTCTCCACAAAAGGGGCAAGCGAGCCTTGCGAGAAGTCGAGCTGATCGATTGGATCAGCCTGGTTTTCATCAACCTCACCAAACCAGTAGCGGCTCTTTCCCGGATAGGGGTTCTGGAACGGATCGGCGAGCGTGCCAGTAATGCGGTCCTCGTCATCCACCTTGAGTGGCACCATCCGTTCATTGTTTGCGGAGATGTAGTTGTGCAGAGCCAACCCCAACTGCCGCAGGTTGCTCGCGCACGCCATGCGACGGGCTGACTCCCGGCTGGACTGGACCGCTGGCAGGAGCAGCCCCATCAAGACACCGATGATCGCAATCACCACCAGCAGTTCGACAAGTGTGAAGGCTCGCCTGGCCACTCGCTCACCGCTCTTCATGACAGATCTCAACACCACGACAGGACTCTCCCGTACATCGGTCGCGCACCGATTCGCCGACTTCGACGACATGAACGCGTATCGAACAAGGATCACGGCTGTGGTCCTCGCCAGAAGAGCCGCCCTCGCAGCGCTTCAAGCCTTGCAAAACCTGGTAGGTCTTCTGACTCCCGGGCTCTGAGCACCCACGCCTTCTCGCACGAGCTGCCGAGGCGGCTCACGCAATGGCACAGATGATGCGTGCTCTGATTCACCGCCCGACCCCCTTGCCAGCACCAGCAGGCAGTCGCTTCAAGAAGACGGGTTGCGAATCGCCCGGACACAGCGGCGGGGCCGTCCCGGAATCTCACCGGTGTTCCCTGTTTACGGGTGTCGCAAAGCGTTGCATCACCCGGCACCAGGTCCGTTGAGAAACGAGTTTCAGGCCGCCCAGGGCAGTTGTCAAGGAGTGCCGAATGAACCGCTTCCAACAGTTGCGTGAGGTGTTTTAGACACGGCTGTCAAAGCGTGCCGGCAGGGCAAACTCTGCGTGTGAAATCACACCGGTTGTAGGGCCTCAGCCCGCACAGTTTACGCCTAAGGAACACCCCTCAATGTTTGCCTCACGCGCAACGTAAGTCCTTGATATGAAAATACTTCGGACTCACTCAAGACACGTTCGAGCAGACGCCGATAGCCCTCATGTCCCCCGGGGCATCACTGTGCCCGTCGGGCAACCAAGGGGGCGACAGCAACCTGAATGCTTCGAGTCACGGAACGGCTCGACAGGCCTGTCGCAAGGGAGTTCGTGAATTACGCCAAAGCCTCGGGGTGACCTAAACCTCGCGGAATGGGACTCAAGACCTCGCGTGATTCACAAGCAAAGGAGATGTGGCTCGATGAAGCGTATGTTGTTCCTCGGCGTGCTGGCACTCAGCGCGACCGTTTGTAGCCAGTCGTATGGTTTCGAGCTCCTTGATCGGATGCTCGGCCATCACGGCTGCTGTGATTCTTGTTGTGAGCCAGCATGTGACGCTGGCAATGGCTGCTGCGAGCCTGGCTGCGATGCCAATGGCTGCTGCGAGCCTGCTTGTGATGCGGGAGTTGCCTGCTGTGAGCCTGCTTGTGACGCCGGAAACGGTTGCTGCGAGCCTGCTTGTGACGCTGGCAACAGCTGCTGCGATCGTCCGTGCGGAAAGAAGCACAACCTGTTCGGCGGGCTGAAGGGCCTGTTCGCGAAGTGCAAGGCAAAGCACAACAGCTGCTGCGACAACAGCTGCTGCGAGCCTGCCTGCGACGCCGGCAATGGTTGCTGTGAGCCCGCTTGCGACGCTGGCAACGGCTGCTGTGAGCCTGCTTGTGACGCCAACGGCTGCTGTGAGCCCGCCTGCGACGCTGGCGTGGCCTGCTGCGAGCCCGCTTGCGACGCTGGCGACAGCTGCTGCGATCGTCCGTGCCGTAAGAAGCACAACCTGTTCGGTGGCCTGATGAATGCCATTCACTCGGCGAAGAAGCGTTGCCACAGCTGCACCGACAGCTGCTGTGAGCCCGCTTGCGACGCTGGCAATGGCTGCTGCGAGCCTGCTTGTGACGCCGGAAACGGCTGCTGCGAGCCAGGCTGTGCCGCAAACAGCTGCTGCGAGCCCGCTTGCGGTGCCGCTGTCATGGCTCCTGTGCCGGATGCTTCGGCTTCCAACGGCGTGTCGGGTGGCGTGTTCGCTGCCTTCGCTCGCTAGTCAACAGGCCTGAGTCGTTAAAGGTCGAATCGGAAAACACGTTGCCCGACGTCGACCAGTGAGCTCCGCCCGGGGATTTCCCCGGGCGGAGTTTTTTTATGCCCGCAGCTTTTCAGGCACAGACTCTCTCCGACCAAAGATTTGCACCTGCCGTCGCCCCGAACTAGTCTC
>JADHNY010000126.1 GCA_016779265.1 Pirellulales bacterium
GAGAGTTGGCGAGTTCACCCTGCGTCTGCTCGACACGACCGCGGAGGGCACGGGCTGCGTCGCGGAGGTTCGACCGCTGCTGTTCGTGACGGGCGAGCGTCTGCTGGTGCCTTTCGACGTCACTGGTGAGCCCGCGGTGTCGATCGTGCAGCGTTGCCTGTTCGCTATGACGGGCGACGAGGCCGGTCATCGCCTTGCCACCGATCTCAAGGAATCCACGTGCGGAGAGCAGGATGCCGTCGCGGGTGAGCAGGCGTGCTTCAGGGCCAGCATCTGCTCGGAGCCGGCGGGCATCGGCGAGCGTTTCGACAACCCAGGCGTTTCCGAGCACACGCTCGATCAAGGGGGCATGCTGCTCGTCGCAGGAGATGAGGCGATCGAGTCGGCCGACAACGCCCGGATCTTCGCCGAGGTCTGGGCCACTGACTGGCGGAGAGGTGGCGGTGAGAGCGATGAAGTTTAGGGGGCCGCAGCGGTCGGAGTCGTTGGCGAGCCGTTCCTCAGCCCAGGCCGTGGCGGCATCGAGATCGCTGATCATCAGGCTGGAGCCCAGCTGTCCGAGGGCCAGGTCAACAAGCGGTGCAATCGTGGCGTCAGCGACGATCGCGTCGGCAAGCATGCCGGCGAGGCCGTCGGGCGAGGGCAGCTGACCGGTCAGGATCGCCTGCACGCCAGCCGGCACGCCTTCGTGCTGCTGGGCGAGTTCGGCGAGCACACGTTCACGCTCACGGCAGGCTTCCAGCTGTGACTGAAGTTTCGCGAGCTGGTCCCACGTCTGGCGAATAGTCACACTCAGATCGGCTTCCTGCTGCTCGAGCGTTTCCACCTCGGCGAGTTCACCGCGGAGCCTCTCCTGCAGCGAAGAGAGATTGCCGTCGCTCGCTGCGAGGGCCTCAGCGAGACGCGCGCGGGCGGCTGTGGTCCGCTCAAGCTGTTCGCGGCATTCCACAGCCCGTTGCTCTGCTGTGGTCGCCTGGCGATCAATACGCTCCTGCTCCATCTGCTTCTCAAGATGCAGGCGATGGCTGGCGGAGACGGCTTCTTGCAGCCGGTTGCTCGCTTCGCGAGCCTCGTCGGCGCTGGCGAGGGAGCCATCAGCAGTCGCCCGGAGACGTGAGAGATCGGCATCAATTTGTTCGAAGGCGGTGGTGGCTTCGGCGACCTGGTCGGTGGCGAGCCGTTCGGCGGCTGCGGCGGCATGCTCTTCGCGAACCTTCTGAGACATGCGTGCGGCGGCCTGGGAAAGATCGTGGGCAGCCTCATGGCGACGTGTGTCGAGCTGTTCGAGGGCGGCATCCGCGGCGGCCTGCTTCTGTCGTGCGGAAGCCACTCGCTGCTCAGACTTCTCCAGCTCGCGGTCGAGGGCTTCGAGTCGCTCGGCGGCCTCCTGCACACGCGCGTCAAAGGCTGCCAACTGGGCCCGTGCTTCTTCGCAGCCGCTCGCGAGGAGTGTCCGCTGGTCCTCAAGCTGGATCAGCTCGGCATCAACGCCGGTGAGGTCATGAGCGGCAGCTGCCAGGCGGCACTGTTTGAGCCGATCGCTCAGCACCCGCCAGCGTTTGGCACGTGCGGCCTGACGGAGCACTGTCTCCAGTCGCGAGGCCACCTCGCCCACGATGTCGGCGAGCCGTTGCCGATTCTGCTCCGCTCGTTCCAGTCTGCGGAGGGCCTCTGCCCGCCGGGTGCGAAACTTGGTGATGCCAGCCGCTTCCTCAAACACGCCCCGCCGTTCTTTACCACTGGCAACAAGCAGTTTGTCGACGCGGCCCTGCTCGATAACGCTGTAGGCCTCGGTGGCGGCTCCCGTGCCCGAGAAGAGTTCGCGAATGTCTTTCAGCCGGCAGACTTCACCGTTAATCAGGTATTCACTTTCGCCGCTTCGATAGACCCGGCGGCCGATGCGAACCTCTTCTGACTGCAGCGAGAGTTCACCAGCAGTGTTATCGAAGATGAGTGTCGTTTCTGCGGAGTTGAGCGGCCGCCGGCCTGCGGCCCCCGCGAAGATCACATCGGTCATCTCCTTGCCACGAAGGCTGCGGACCGACTGTTCGCCGAGAACCCACTTGATGGCATCAACAACGTTCGATTTGCCCGAGCCGTTCGGCCCCACAATCGCCGTGACGCCCGAGTGAAACTCGAACCTCGTGCGATCGGCGAAGCTCTTGAAACCATGAAGTTCGAGGGCTTTGAGCCGGGTCATGATTCGACGTCGTTACCGGCCGAATCGGTGGCCGTGATCGGCACACCCGCATCGACATCGGCTTCGATCTCCTCCGGAATATCCTGCGACGAGACCTCTTCGTGGATGCTCTTGCGGCCATCGAATGCGTTGGGGATCGCATCGAACACAAGGCGACTTTCCAGAGCCCGCATGGAGTAGGCCTGCTGGAGAAACTGCACCGCGTCTGGATAGTTGCCACCGACTTCAGCGATGGCCTGGATCACATCAACCACCCGTGCTGGACACTCAATCAGCTGGTCCTCTTCGCCGGGAGTGAAGCAGCTAATGCGAGCGGTGCCGTCCTCTGTCGAGACGACAATCCGGTGGCCTGCCTCAGCCCGCAGCCCATCGTCAATCGGGTGCTCAACTCCAAACAAAACGATCTCCTGCCGCACCTGCCGTGTGGCATGTACCAGCGGTGGGCCAGCGACGTCGAGAACATGCAGCGAGAAGCCGTCGGCCAGCTGTTCTCCGCGGACGACTGGCATCGTGCGGTCCATTTTCCAGAGGGTGCGGAAGGCCCCGTAGCGGGTCTCTGCGCTTGCGCTGGAAAGGAGCGATTCCAAGGCCTCGATGCCATTGGCGTCGTCGAGCACTTCCAACGCCGCGAGCGCCGCGGGACGAGCACTGCGAAGTTCAGCGGCTGCTTCAGCGAGGTAGGGGGCGACGGTGGACTCGCCGAGGTAGGCGAGAGCCTCAGCGGCGTGAAACCGCACCTCGTCATCTCCGGACTCAAGGGCGTTACGGAGGGTAGGAATGGCATCCTCACCGATCGCTTCGAGTCGCAATGCCGCGGCGGGAGCTGTGACCGGATCCTCGAGCTGGCGTGAGAGCATCTCCAGCCGAGTCAGCCGACCACCAGCCGGCTCATTGACCGCAAGGCAGCGGACAACTCGCACGTAACGGTCGAGGGCGTGCTCATACTCTGGCGGGATCTCCAGTTCGATGAAACGGTCTGTCTTGGGGGTGGCAACGCCCCGTTTACTGCCACGGACCACCGCATGAAATCGCCGGTTGATCGTGTCACCAAGCCGCTTGGACACTGCCACCGAACGATGCTCAGGCTGCAGGACGAGTCCGAGCGAGCGAGATCTGAGCGAGACTCCACCGCCAGGGACGATCGCCCGCACCTTGTTCTTCCCATCAAGGGCAGTGCTGGAGACAGGATCAACCAGAAGCGGCCCCTCGGCCATCGCCAGAACATGACCGTCACGGATGCGGTCGAGCACAGCCATCTCGGAAAGCCGTGATTCCATCAGCCAGCCACCAGCGAGGTTTTCGGTGTCGTTGCCAGCGGGCACTTCGATGAAAACGTCAAACCGCTCTCCCCGGCGGACACCGGGTGGAATAAAGCCACGGACCCACACCAGAGACGTGGAGGGAGAGGAGAGGAGACGATTTGGCTCGACGACGCCACGGGCCTGAATGTCATTCATCAACGCCGTCCGCTGTGGACTCGGCGGTGGGTCGCTGCCGGTATTGGGAAGATTGGTGACCAGCGCAGCTGACTCGACTCGCTGTGGGAGCACGCCCCATGCGGTTGCATAGTCACCGACGAGCTTCACGTCGGCGTCGAGCTCCATCAACGCGGCCATCTCTGGGCTTTGGCTGCGGATCGAAGGCACCGAGCAGCCGGCGAGGACGACAGCGACAACGAGCAGAAGCACCGAAGCCGTGGTGGGGCGTCGGAGATGGGAGAGCGCACAGGCGATCGCGTGCATGGGAAGCCCAACCCTCGGGAACGTGGGGACGGTTGTAAACGCGGCGACGGTAGGTGGCTGAGGGGGCAGGGTCAAGATGGTCTTCGCCGGCGATGCCCTCGCCGCAATCCCTTGTCAAACCTCACCTTGGAGCATTCGCCGGTGGCTGCTAGGGTCCTTCCCCCACAGCTGCCGGCGGGCCTTCAAGGCGTCTGGGGCGGCTGGCTGATTTCTTGCAGGAGTGCAGTGACCGTGACACGCATCGAGCTTCCCCGGCATGAACCTCTTCAGATCCAGGTGCGATGGATGATTCGTCGCGATATGGCTGAGGTGCTCGAGATCGAACAGGGCTCTTTTGAGTTTCCCTGGGCAGAGGAAGACTTCACGTACTGTCTCCGTCAGCGAAACTGCATCGGCATGGTGGCTGAGATGGCCGAGTCGGTCGTGGCGTTCATGATCTATGAGCTCCATCGTTCACGGCTGCACGTGCTGAACTTTGCCGTGCGACGGAGCCATCGACGGCTAGGGATAGGGCGACAGATGGTCGACCGGCTGGTGGGAAAGCTTTCGCCAGAGCGTCGTGATCGCATCCTGCTCGAGGTACGGGAACGCAACCTGCCGGCTCAGCTGTTTTTCCGCGATGCGGGCTTCATGGCGATCTCGGTGCTGAAAAACTTCTATCAAGACAGCACCGAAGATGCGTATCAGATGCAGCTCTTGGCCCCAGCGAGCAGCGAGACGCAGCCGCTGCGGAAGGCAGCCTAGTCTCCGTCTGTACGTGTCAGCTTCCTGTTCGCGTTAGCTGTCTGAGAAGCGGTTGCAGAGCGTCCGCAGCTGGGAGAGCCGCTCGAGCAGGCACGCGTTGACGTCGTTGCTCGTTTCGGCATCCGCAAACAGGGTGAGCAACGGACTGGCCGCCGGAACGCAGGTCTGATGTTGTGGTAGGTCAGCCAGCACTGGCAACGCGTTATCGACGGTCCACTCAGCTGCACACTGAGCGAGTGCGTCGGCAAAGTCCGGCTCGATCCGCATGGCTGCGTCGGTGAAGAGAATCGCCTTGCCGGAGGCTGGGGCCGCGGAGTGTTGCGGGCCTGTGGTTTGTGGTGATGCAAAGCCGATCGCATCGAGGTGGCAACGGGCGATCGAGAGGCCGTGCGTTCTCTCGAAGAGTTCCATCGAGGCCGTTGGCCTCGGATTCACCTCGAGAATCGTGATTGGCTGCGAGTCGTTGGCCAGGCAGTCGATGCCCACCACACCACGAAGGCCATGCTGCGAAGCCAGCTGATCGGCAAAGGCCAGCACCGTGTCTGCCCAGGCTGGTGTCGGCACCGTCACCGAGCCGGCATAGGCCCAGCCAGGGGCGGCTGTGGAGTTGCGACAGGGCAGACGCTCGCAGACCCCGAGCAGCTCGGCAGACGCTCGCTCGCGAATGACCACGCTCACGCCATACGAGATGCCCTGACACCGCCGCTGCCAGTGTGAGGGACGCGGTGGAGGTGGTCCTCCTCGCCAGAGGGCAATACCCTGGCCTCCCACAGAGGCCACAGGCTTTACGAGGTAGCTGCCGTCGAGGGGCAGCCCTGCTGGCGTGGTGTGGGTCTGCGGCACACGCAGGCCGACGTCAGCAGCCACGCGGGCGAGCGCGGCGAGGTCGCGGACGGCCCGCACGGCAGACGGGCTGGCGGCAGCGATGGGATGGCTTGCTGCCAGCCGTTCCAGGAAAGCTGGGTGGTTTTCGAGCCCGCCCGTGAACAGGAATGGTGCGTCAGGCCATTCAGGGAACGGGTCTTCAGCCTGGTCGAGGTCACTCGGCAGCGGACGAAAGCCCGCTGCAGCATCGAGCAGGTCACGGTCGCCAAAACGATCGGCGGCATAGACCTGCCAGCCAGCCTGCCGGCAGCTGTTTGCGAGAAAACGCACCGATCCACCCACGACAACGAGGGCTGGGGTGCGGAGCGGAGCAGGCGAGTCAGGTGGCATCAACAGGAGGACTGGGCCGTGGGCCAGACAATGGTTTTCAGCGATCGGGCGACCTGCTATCCTCGCGACGTCTTCGACGGCTTGTCGAGATGGCGGTGGAACTGTTTTTTTACGGAGTGTTACGCATGTCGATGTTCATCGGTGAGGCGCTTGCGGGCGACGGCAATGAGGTGGCTCATATCGATCTGTTGATCGGGAGCAAGGATGGTCCTGTGGGGACTGCATTTGCAAACGCCCTGGCCCGTCAGAGTGAAGGCCACTCCAACCTGCTGGCAGTGCTCTCGCCAAACGTGGCAGTGAAGCCAGCCACGGTCATGATCACCAAGGTCACCATCAAGGGTGCCAAGCAGGCCGTGCAGATGTTTGGCCCTGCCCAGGCTGCTGTGGCCAAGGCCGTCGCTGACAGCGTTGCAGATGGTGTGATTCCTGCCGCTGAGGCTGAGAACCTTGTCATCGTCTGCGGTGTGTTCATCCACTGGCTCGCCGAAGACGACAAGAAGATCTACGACTACAACTATGAAGCGACCGTGGCTGCCATCAAGAATGCGATGACGGGCAAGCCAACCGCTGAGGAAATGGTCGCCGCGAAGGACACGGCAGCCCATCCTTTCAAGGGCTTCTAAGCTGATGGCCCGCCGGGTGCTTTTGCAGCTGGATGCCGATTCGCAGCCAAGCACGTTCGACGCGATTGTGGCGGTAGACGCCGGCGTCGACGTGCTGCTGCGGCACGGCGGGGTGACCCCCGAGGCTGCTGTGCCGTTGGTGCATGGCGGCATGTTTACACGGGGAGGCAAGGATCTCTCTTCGACCGCCATCTTTGTGGGCGGTTCGGACGTGGCTGCCGCCGAAGCGATCTTTCGTACGGTGCAGAAAACGTTTTTTGGCCCCGTTCGCCTAGGCGTGATGCTCGATCCCTCCGGCGCGAATACCACTGCGGCCGCTGCGGTGGTCGTGGCTGGGAGGCATGCGGATCTTGCAGGAGCCAGGGCGGTGGTGCTCGGAGGCACCGGAGCGGTGGGGCGTCGCGTGGCACGGCTGCTCGCGCGGGAACGCTGTCGTGTGGCCGTGGCGAGCCGGTCAGCAGAGCGTGCCAAGGCGGTGTGCGACTCGGTGGCAGAAGCTGTTGAGAACGCCCAACTGACGCCCGTTGCTGCCCAGAGCGATGCCGGCACACTTCACGGGGAGCTGCTCGATTGCCTCGCGGAGGCGGATGTTGTGATCGCGGCCGGGGCTGCGGGCACACGGCTGCTCAGCGGCGAGTGTCTGCGGCAGTGTGTGAAGGCGAAAGTGTTTGTCGACCTCAACGCCGTGCCGCCGGAGGGCATCGAAGGAATCGTGGCGACAGACGCAGGTCGCCCACTGACTGCGGAACGACCCTCGGCCCAACCGCCTGCGGTGGCCTACGGCCCGATCGGCGTGGGAGGCATCAAGATGAAGATCCATCGTGAGGCGGTTCAGCAGATCTTTCACTCGAATCAGGCGTGTCTTGATGCGGAAGAGATGCTCGAGATCGGAAGAGCCTTCGCCTGAGGCCTGCCCGCCGCATCACGCAACGATCAAAGAGCCGCGGAAACAGCCGTGACGTCAGTACGTAGCCCTTGGCCTGCAGGCCAGGGATCACTTCGTGACGCCGGCAGATCAGTCCGCGGAGAATCCGTCGAGCGGCTCGCTCCGCGGGCATTGCGCGACCTCGCGACCAGCTGGCTCGCTGGCCGACGAGTAGGCTCTCCCAAAACTCCGACGCGATGGGGCCGAGCGTCGCCAGGATCACATCGATGCTGTCAGCGGCCAGTTCCATCCGCAGCGTGCCTGCGGTGGCCGTGAGGGCTGCCTTGGCGGCAGCATACTCCTGATGGAAGGGGAGGGGATGTCGACCGATGATCGAGCCCACGAACACGACCGCTGGATCATTACCCTCTCGCAGCGCTGGTAGGCTCGCCCTCGCGAGCTCTGTCGGGGCGAAGAAATCGACGTCCATGATCTTCTGCAGGGTGTCAGGCGAGGACTCGGCGAACGGCCCCACAGCACCGCTCCCTGCTGCGAGCACGACCAGGTCAAGCCCACCGAGCTGCTCGCCGGCGGTGTCAATAAGCTGTTGACGAAAGACGGCATCGGTCTGGTCGCCCGCGATCACCTGCAGCGAGCCGGAGGATCGCGAAGCCGCCCGCCACTCCTGCTCAAGTGTTGCGAGGCGGTCACCACGGCGTGCGGTGGCGAGCACATCCACTCCCCGTTGTGCCAGCTGCCAGGCGAGGGCTCGCCCGAGGCCTGAAGAGCCTCCCGTGACAATCGCTCGCTTGCCTGCGAGTCGCCGCCGGCGCAATCGATGCAAGAGCCCCATCACTCAGCCTGCTGCAGGGTCGGGGGGGCCATGTCGGCGGTGGTGTGTGGGCGAACGGTGGCCTCTTCCGGATTGATCCGACCGACGAGGGAGCCGGGGATGCGGCAGTGTACGGTGACCCGCTCCTCGTCAAAACGGCGAGAGAGCACCTCCCCATGAGCGTCGAGCCAGGCAAGCAGTCGGCCGTTCGCTGGTGAGAGTTCGACGTCGACATCGTGGAACCTGCGGGCGAGGGCTTCACTCGCCTTCTCACGGAGGCGTTCGATGCCATCCCCGGAGCGGGCGGAAATCATGACGGCGTGTGGGTAGCGGTCTTGGAGGCGTTCGAGTCGCAGTGGATCGGTCACCGCGTCGCACTTATTGAGCACCAGGAGCGTGTCGGTTTCATCGACACCGATCTCCGTCAGCACGCTCCGCACGGCTGCGATCTGCCGGTCAACTTCCGGACTCGAGCCGTCGGCGATGTGCAGGAGCAGGTCTGCCTGCCGAGTCTCTTCAAGCGTCGCTTTAAAACTGGCAATCAAACGGTGTGGCAGGTTGCGAATGAATCCCACGGTGTCGGAAAGGAGAACCGGCCCCCAGCCCGGCAGCTTCCAGCGACGCGTGCGGGTGTCGAGCGTGGCGAAGAGTTTGTCCTCAGCCAGCTCGGAGGAGCCTGTCATCCGGTTGAGCAGCGTGCTCTTACCGGCGTTGGTGTAGCCGACGAGCGAGACGGTGCGGCGGTCGTGGCGGGCAGCCACCTGCCGTTCGCGACGGGCATGGATCACGGCCAGTTCCTGCCTCAGATCGTGGATGCGTTTCTCCACGAGCCGACGGTCGACCTCAAGCTGCTTCTCACCGGGGCCTCGCATACCGATGCCCATCTTCAGGCGGGAGAGATGGGTCCACATTCGCTTGAGCCTGGGGAGCGAATACTCCAACTGGGCCAACTCAACCGCGAGGCGTGCTTCATGCGTGCGGGCACGGGCGGCGAAGATGTCAAGAATCAGTTCCGAACGGTCGAGCACCTTCACGCCAGATGCTTTCTCGAGGTTGCGTGTCTGTGCGGGCGAGAGATCGTTGTCGAAAATCACGACATCCGCCTCGTGGCGTTCGACGAGCATCTTCAACTCGGCGACCTTGCCGCTGCCGAGATAGGTGGTCTGGTCGGGCGTGTCGCGTCGCTGCGTGATTTCAGCGAAGACATGGGCGCCGGCGGTCTCCGCCAAGCCGGCCAGTTCGTCGAGCGGGTTCTCAACTTCAGCAGCGTCACGGTCGAGCAGTCCGGCGAGCACGGCCCGTTCGCTCTCGACGCTGTTGGTGCGTGTGCGGTCCTTCACGTTCCCTCTCGTGTTGTCTCTCTCATCCAGTCTCCTGGAACGCCCCGTCTGAAGGAGAACTTTCCCGGGGCTGGATTATACCGCCTGGCCATGCGGCTTAGT
>JADHNY010000127.1 GCA_016779265.1 Pirellulales bacterium
GTGATGGCGAGCCGGATGCTGTTCATGATTCCCGAGATGCTGCTGATCGTGCTCTTCTCGGGCTGGCTCTTCGGCGTGCAGATCTACGGGAGTGTGTTTGCGGTTGCGGCGCTTGTGGCGCTGGGAGCGACCACGTTTGCCGGAATCGGCCTGCTTGCGGCCTCACGAGCTCGCACGCTTGAGACCGTGTCAGGACTGCTGAATGTGGTCATGCTGCCAATGTGGCTCGGCAGTGGTGTGTTCTTCGCTCGGGAGCGGTATCCCGAAGCGGTGCAGCCGTTGCTGCGGGTCTTGCCGCTCTCGGCGCTCGTGGATGCGTTGCGGGGCGTGATGCTCGAGGGACTGACGCTCGTGGAAGTTTTTCCAGCAGTGGCGACCCTTTTGGCCTGGGCCTTCGTATCGTTCTGCGTGGCCCTGCGAGTCTTTCGCTGGTTGTAGGGAACAGACAACTTTTTCCGGATTGTTGGAACTGGTTGACTTTTCCTGCCGACGGTAGAGTTGAGGCCCGATGTTGGGCGGTTTTCCGCCATTCAATGTGACCGTTTCCTTTCAAGAGCTTGGAGTTATTCGATGGCAGATCAGCCACAGGAAGCCGCCGCCCCCGTTCAGATGCCTGTCGACGAGTCACACATCGTCGCTCATTACGCTAACTTCTGCCGCGTGACTGGCACTCCAGAAGAGTTGATCGTCGACTTCGGCCTCAACAAGCAGGTCACCGGCAACAGCCCCGATCCGGTGCAGCTCACCGAGCGAATCATCGTCAACTTCTACACGGCAAAGCGTCTCGCTGGCGCCCTGATGATGGCGGTCCAGCGTCATGAGCAGGCCTTTGGTCAGCTTGAGCTCGATATCAGCCGTCGTGTGCAGCATCAGCAGGCGACCGCTGCTGCCCAGCAGCCGAAGTCGTAACTTTGGTTGAAGCGGTTGGAGAGGTTTTTAGGGTGATTTGGAGGCTGGTAGAGCAATGAGCACAGTCGATCCTCGTCAGGTCGAGGTTGCCCGCCAGCAGATCATGTCGTTGGTGCAGGAGATCGAACAGCTCTCCCGCAACGACATGGCCGAAGCAGATTTCTTTCGTGGACTTCTCGACCGTGTGCTCGAGGCCATGGGAGCGGCCGCAGGCCTGGTCTGGCTTGCCAACGAGGCTGGCCGGGTCGAGCCGATCTGTCATCACGGACTTCAGACAACGGGGCTCACGGGCAGCCCTGAGGCTCAGGAAGCCCACAGTAAACTGGTCACGTCGCTGATGTCGGCTCCGGCTGGCATGATGGTGCCGCCAAAGGCTGGCCTGGCGGGCCCAGACGGCCAGCAGATCGCGAAGAACCCCACCGAACTTCTCGTGATGGGCGTGCCGATTGACCGCGCCGGCACGAAAGCAGGCCTGCTCGAGGTTCTCCATCAGCCCAACATGCCTGATGTCGAACGAGGCTATCTCAAGTTTCTTGAGCAGGTCGGAGGGGTTGCCGGCAGTTATCTCGAGCGACGGCAGCTGCGGATGCTCGATGCGCAGGGCACAGCTCTTTCGCAGGTCGATCGCTTCGCGCGGACGGTGCATGAGTCACTCGATCCTGTTGCCACCGCTTTCGTGTTGGCAAATGAGGCCCGGCGGATCATCGGCTGTGACCGGGTCAGCGTGCTGGTCAAGAAGGGCCGCAAGCTCAGGCTTGAAGCGGTGAGTGGCCAGGAGTCAATCGAGCGACGAGCCACGGCGGTCAAGTCGATCGAGTCGCTCGCTCGCGCGGTCGCGAGAGCAGGGGATCCTCTCTGGCATCCCACAGCCGGCCGGGAACTTCCTCCGCAGATTGAGGAAGAACTCGAAATCTATATCGACGAATCGCACGCGACGGCACTGGCGATTCTGCCTCTCGAGCGTCCTCGTCCGGCACCGGTGGTGAAGCCAGGCGGTGTGGATGCGGTTGCCGTCGCGAAAGCGGAAGCGGCACCGAAGACAAAGCCAGACCCCGTCGGCGTGCTTGTCGTGGAGTGGTTTCAATCCACCACGTTTGACGGTGGCAAGAAGGCCCGTGTGGAGGTGGTGGCCGAGCATGGGCGTGTGGCGATTGCCAACGCTGTCTCCCATACCACGCTTCCGCTCTACGGCCTGATCAACCTTCTCGGAAAGTCGCGGGCGTTGACATCAGCTCGCAACATGCCGAAGACTGTCCTGGCGGCACTGTCCGCGGTCGCCGTGATTGCGGCACTGATTCTGGTGCCCGCAGATCTGCGGCTCGAGGGATCTGGCACGCTCGAGCCGGTGCATCGACGGGACGTGTTTGCCCGAATTGATGGGGTGATTGAACAGCTCACCGAAAAGGCCCGCCATGGCGAGGAGGTGGAGGAGGGGGATCTCCTGGCCACGCTTCGCAACACGGACCTCGAGGTGGCGATCACTGACGTGCTCGGCCGCCAGGCCTCCAGTGAAGAAGAACTCGTCTCCACCCAGCGAGCACTTGCCGACAGCACGCTCACGACCGCCGACCGGACGCGGCTTTCTGGGCGTGCGGCACAGCTCCGCCGCGAGATTGAGAGCCTCGAGACCCAGCATCGACTCCTGCTCTCAAAGCGAGAAAACCTGGAAGTTCGCAGCCCCATCAAAGGCGTTGTCGTTACCTGGCAGGTGCGGGATCGGCTGATGCTTCGCCCTGTGGAGAAAGGGCAGTCATTGCTCTCAGTCGCAGACAAGTCGCGAGAATGGGAGCTCGAGATCCACATGTCTGACGACAGGCTCGGTCACATCAACCGTGCCTACGCAGAAGCCGCTGCCAAAGGTGAGCCACTCGAAGTGGATTACGTGCTCGCGACTGATCCCGGAACTCGACACTACGGCACCGTCCGTGACATCCATGAACAGGCGGAAGTTCGTGGTGAGGAAGGCAACACAGTGTTAGTCCGGATCACGATCGACCCCTCCAGGCATGAACGAGAAGAACTCGGCGCCGGTGCAACCGTAACAGCAATGATTAACTGTGGCCCGCGATCGTTGGGCTACGTCTGGTTTCATGATCTGATCGCCTTTGTGCAGTCGCAGATCCTCTTCCGCCTCTGGTAGGCCTCGAGCACCACCGATCAGCAGGAGTTGCGTTCATGATGTGTTTCCGTCTTTTCGCGTGTCTTGCCGTTGGCCTTTTCGTGGCTGGCATCGGCATGTCGCCTCGACCGGTGATGGCTGCCGAGGGTGAGCCTGTGCTCGAGCGATGCATCGTTTCCCTCGTGGAAGAGGCCGAAGTGCCAGCACGGGAAGCGGGCGTGCTGCTGGAACTGCAGATTCGCGAAGGCGACGTCGTTAGCCGTGGCGACCTGATTGCGAGGATCGACGACAGTCAGCCAGACTTCGATCGTCGTAAGGCGGTCGCAGAGCATGCCCAGGCCCAAGCGAAGGCGGAGAGCGACGTTGATGTTCGCTACGCCGTGGCAGCTGAACAGGTGGCCAAAGCGGAATATGACAAAGCGAACGAGTCGAATAATCGGGTGCCAGGCAGTGTCACTCGTGTGGAACTCGACAGGCTTCAGCTCACCTGGAAACGGGGTGAACTTCAGATCGAACAGGCTCAGGTTGAACGCAAACTCGCCACGATGGCTGTACAGTCACAGGAGGTTGACATTGCGGCTGCTGAAGACGCGATCAACCGTCGAAAAATCTTGGCACCGCTTGATGGCGTTGTCGTTCGTGTCTATCCGCATCTCGGCGAATGGATGCAGCCTGGTGACCCACTGGCCCGCGTTGTGCGGGCAGATCGACTGCGTGTCGAAGGCTTCGTGGATGCTGCCCGCTTCGACCCAGACAAGGTGCGAGATCGTCCCGTGACCGTTGAGGTGACTCTTGCTGATGAACGTGTTGAAACGTTCAAAGGACGGATCGTGTTCACCAGCCCGATCGTCGAATCGGGTGGAGAGTATCTCGTCTGGGCTGAAGTGGAGAATCGACAGCTTGAGGCCGGCCATCCTGAGGAGTGGATGCTGCGTCCAGGCCAGACTGTGCAGATGACCATTCATTCTCAGCAGAAGCCCCTCGCACCCGTGCGTCGCACCCGCACCGAGACCGCATCCCGGTAGGAACACGATGGCCACCGCCGAGGCATTTCGTTCGAGCACGACCCGTCCGGTTGGTCTTCGCCGCCGCGGCGATCTGGTTACGATTCGGCAGGTCTATCAGGGCCAGGTCTGGTGGGTGGTCAAAGACCCGATTGCTCTGGCCTACTTCCGTTTTCGTCCGGAAGAGTTTGCCCTGCTCGAGATGCTCGACGGCAAGAAGAGCCTTGAGAATCTCCAAGAAGCGTTCGAGGCGGAGTTTCCTCCACGCAGAATCACGCTGGAAGAAGTCTCGCGGTTTGTCTCGATGCTGCACCGCTCGGGGCTCGTGATTGGCGACAGGCCGGGGCAGGGCCCTCAGCTCTATGAGCGTCGGAACCAGCGGATCTGGAAACAGTGGGTCGGCTGGTTCTCAAACGTAATGGCCCTTCGCTTTAGGGGAATCGATCCGGACGAAATCCTCAACAAGCTCAACCCCTGGCTTGGCTGGCTCTATAGCTGGCCTGCCCTGATGGCAGCCCTTGTGCTGATGGGATCGGCGGGGCTCTTGGTGACGGTGAACTTTGCGGAGTTTCGCAGCAAGCTTCCCGAGTTTCAGCAGTTCTTTGCGGCCGGCAACTGGATCTGGATTGCCGTGGCCCTCGGGGTCACCAAGGTGATCCATGAGTTTGGCCACGGGATCTCCTGCAAACGCTTTGGAGGTGAGTGCCACGAGATGGGTGTGATGTTTCTCGTGTTCACGCCTTGTCTCTACTGCGACGTCTCGGACAGCTGGATGCTACCTGACAAGTGGAAACGAGCTGCCATTGGCGCTGGCGGCATGTACATCGAGGTGATCATGGCATCGATCGCGACGTTCCTCTGGTGGAACAGTCACGAGGGCCTTTTCAACCAGCTCTGCCTCGATGTGATGTTTGTCTCAAGCGTCTCCACAATCCTGTTCAATGCGAATCCGCTGCTGCGGTATGACGGCTACTACATCCTCTCCGACATCCTGGAGATTCCCAACCTTCGACAGAAGGCAACAAACATTCTGGGACGAACAGCGAGCCAGTGGTGCTTGGGCATCGAGCAGCCTGAAGATCCCTTTCTGCCACAGCGGAAGCGGGAGTTGTTTGCTCTTTATGCCGTGGCGTCGGCGGCCTATGGCTGGCTGATTACCGCCTCGATTTTCTTTTTTGTCTGGAAAGTGCTGGAGCCCTACCGCTTGGAGGTGCTCGGCCGGGCATTGGCAATGGCGGCACTCTGGGGGCTGGTCGTTCGCCCATCGATGGGTATCTGGCGGTTTTTAAAGGTTCCGGGGAGGCGTGATCAGGTGAAAGCGTTCAATCTCGTTAGCACGATTGCAGTGGTGGCTGCAGTCATCGCAGCGGTCGCGTTGATTCCGCTTCCACAACGGGTGTGGTGTGGCGCTGAACTGCGGCCCGATGATGCTGAAACAGTGTATGTGACCGAGGAAGGTCGTCTGGAAGAACTCTTGGTTCGAGCCGGTGATCCGGTGCAGGAAGGAGATGTCTTAGCAAGGCTTTCCAATGTCGATCTCGACCTCGAAATTGCCGACCTTGAGGGGCAGGCGGCTCAGTTCCGGGCTCGCTTTCAGTCGCTCCAGCGAGAGCGGTTTACAGATCCAGCTGCGGGCCTCGAACTTGGCACTGTCGAGGAGTCTCTGGCGAGCATCGAGGAACAGCTCGAGAAGAAGTTTGCAGACCGGGAGAAACTCGTGCTGACGGCTCCTGCCTCGGGCATCGTGCTGCCAAGTGATTCGGTGCCCAAACGAGATGATCCAAGCGGTCGGCTGCCCGAGTGGAACGGGCTTCCACTGGATGAACAAAACATCGGTGCGAGTTTTCGAGAGGGCACTGTGTTTTGCCTAATCGGTGAGCCCGATCGGCTCGAAGCGGTGATGCTTGTCGACGAATCGGAGGTGGAGTTTGTACAGGTAGGGCAGGCGGTTGCCTTCAAGATCGACGCTCTCTCCTGGCTCACGATTCGTGGAGAAATCGATCAGATCGCCGAAAACCGCGTCGATACGATGTCGCCGCGGCTTTCCGTGAAGAGTGGCGGCTCCGTCCCGACAGTCACAGATGCGTCGGGGCGTGAACGGCCTCTCTCGGCTCACTACGAGGCCTCAATGGTGCTCTCCGGTGAAACGACTAAAGGGCTTGATCTTCTGCCTGGTACGCTAACGCCTGGCATGCGTGGGACCGCCCGAATCGAGGTGGGGAGCCGTACGATCGGCCAGTGGCTGTTAAGGCTGTTGTGGCAGACCTTTAACTTCCGTCTGTGACCGTCCTACACGTGTGAGCACATGCCCGTCCACAGCCTCGTGTCGATCACGATCTACCCGATCAAGAGTCTCGACGGGCATGACGTTTCACATGCCACGTTGATTCCTGCTGCAGGACTCGCAGAGGATCGCCGGTGGCGGCTTGTCGACATGGAAGGCCGTGTTGTCAACGCAAAACGCACGCCGTTGATACAAGCGATTCGGACCGAGTTTGTGTTGGACGAGCGGCTCGTCACGCTCGCAACCGGTGATCTGCATGCCGAGACGTTCCCCTTGCAGCCAGGGCGGCACGGCCCCTGTGGCTGGCTCTCAGAAGTCTTGGGGATGCCTGTTCTTCTCGAAGAGCGAGCGGCCGGCTTTCCTGATGACTGTGACGCACCTGGTCCGACGCTGATCACTACGGCCAGCCTTGCCTGTGTGGCAACCTGGTTTGGGTTTGGCCTTGAGGAGGCACGCAGGCGTTTTCGGATGAACCTGGAAATCGACTGTCGAGGAGCGCCGGATGATGGCAGTGCATTCTGGGAAGACACGCTCGCCTCACCTGCCGACGATGCACGCCTCTCAGAGCTTCGGTTGCCGACAGTCCAGATGGGGCAGGTGGCAGTGGACCCCTACGCCGACCTGCCACCTCCCGAGCCACGGCAGTTCACTATCGGCACAGCCATGCTGCGGGCGACAGGTGTCTGTCGACGATGTGTGGTGCCGACACGCGACAGTATGTCTGGCGAGCCCGAACTTGGTTTTCGCGATGTTTTTGAGACGAGGCGACGGCAGGCGATGCGGCGCGATGTGGCCAGCGGATCCTGGGGCAGCGGCTATCGCCTTGGAGTCAACACGCAGGTGATCTCTTCGCACGCAGAAACAATTTCCCTCGGTGACACACTCCAGACACGGTCGCTGCATCAGGGCGATTGAGCTGCATCGGCAGAGCGAGGTGGGCAGAGCAAACTGGCGGCTTGGCAGTCCTTTTTTGTCCCGCTGCCCTTACGGAAGCACCACCCTCTCAGACACACAACCTCTCAGACGTCCCCCGTGGCCTCAGGCCGTTACGCCAGCCCGGGGTCAGCGAAGAGTCCATCGCCGGAGTCATCGGTAGCGTTGCCGACTCCGGCAGTCTCAGACGGCCGTTCCCAGAGAATCTCGCGTTCAAACGCCGCCCAGGCAGCCAGCCGGGCCAGGTGCTCTGCCGTGAGGTGAGCCAGGTCGAGAGGGGCAGGTTCCCCGGTCTCATTGCTGGCAAGAGAGATTCGCACGAGTTCACGGGCTTCTGCGGTGTCAGCGAGAATCACTGGAGCAGCGTTCGGGTGGTCAATCCGTGGAGGGAGGCTCCGGGGCTCACTCCAGCCAGTGACGGGGGCTTCTCGGAGCGTTGGCCCCATGACACTGCCCCCAGTAAGCTGATCACGAACGACGTCGGCAAGGTCCGGCGGCAGCTGTTCATCTGCTCCGTCCGCCGTGTCGCCTGCACCGCCAGGTGGCACGTATGACTCCGCGGCAAGGTAGTTGACCGTATAGCCGAGGTCATCCATGGCGGCGATGGTCACGCGGCTTAAGAGCGCGGGGCATGCTCTCCCGTGCCCGTCGCCATCAATCGGATAGGCTGCCGTCATCAGTTCGCCGTGGCTGGGGTAGTCGTTGAACACGCTATCCCGCCAGTGGCTGCCATAACTGCCGTCATACCCCGTGAATCCCGACACGTTGTGCTCGAACAACGGCACGCCGTTTTGGGCAGTCCCGAAGAGCTGTGAGAACTCTCGGACTGCATTCTCTCCCACGAAGACTGGGTCGTTTGTTCCGATCCCGGCGACCAAGTCGGCAAACTCACCGACGCCGTTTTGCCAAAGCGTTCCGAAGCCGATGACATGCCCGATCTCATGGGCGATCGTCGTGCCCAATCCCACGGCTGTCTGAAACGCGGCGTTGACGGTCATCTGGCCGAGGTAGGGGAGGCCCGCTTGCGAGAGGTCGCCGCCGGCAGGAGCGTTGGTGTTGCCGATGCGGATGTCGGTGAAGCCCGCGAGTGCAATCACGTTGCTGCCGAGATCTGTCATGTCGACTTGAATCAGCAAATCGTCGACAACGCTGCCGTCGGCGAGCGTCACGTCGGGCAGATCGCCCACAATCGCTCGCTCCCACAGGCTGGCAGCCGCATGGAATAAAGACTGCACACTGCTCGGCACGCTGACCGCAAACTCAAACGCGATGTTGTATGGAGAGGGATCGACCGCATCATGGATCGTGATCCCGGCGGAGACGCGTTCAGCACTCCCGGCTTGCGGGGTCACGTACACCGTCAGGGTTTCAGTACCCTCAACCTGGTGGCCAGGGTCGCTGAGCGTGTGCACCTGAAAGGTTTTGTCGGTCTCGCCGGGCAGAAAGACCAGTTCCTCAGAGGAGTCGGTGAAGTCGACATCTTTGGTTGCTGTACCATTCTCCAAGGAAATCAGAACGGTCTGGGGAAGGGCAGAGGGGGCGTCGAGGGCGACCCGAAACTCGGCCACCTCTCCTTCGGTGACCGTGTCGATGACGGGGGTGAGCGTAAAGGCGGCTGGGCAGGCGCGTCGCTCGAGAGATTCGCCCGCGAGGATGCCTCGCGATGATCTCGTCCGTCGCATTGTCCTCATGGTCTGCATCGTTCGCATGGTCCGCTTCGCCCGTCGGTTCCTGTTTTGAGGCCCGCCTGCCCTCGGGTCTCATTATCCCCTCATTCCTACTTCCAGTCGCCTTTTGGGGAGAGGATTTTTTTCAGGAACCATCCGGACCCCATGATCGTCAATCTTTATGTCCAGGAAACCTCGAGCATCCCGCACCGTTGGGATAATCGGCGGAATCCGTGGCCCAAACCGGAACGATCAACTTTTCCGGTTGTGCCGTATAGACAACTGGTACAGCGTCGGGGCGGCGCTTCTGAAATCACTGACACAGTCTGGTCGAAGTCCGGTATTGCCGGGTGTGGCGATTACCGCCACAGAGGCCAGCGTGTGGGGTGATGAGCGTTTCGCCACGACGCTGGCAAGGGCGAACGACACGATTCCTGCCAAGCGTTTCCTTGCTGTTTCGCATTGGCGGTTTCTACAATCTCAGGAAGGGGCGAGCGAACCTGATCGGATCCGGAAGACCGGTCAGGCAATGCCGAGCCAATCATGAAAAACTTTGGTGAGCTCTTTGGGCGTCTGCAGTCCCGTAAATCCCGCTCCTCTCGTACGGCCGTGACAGGCCAGTCCGCTGCCGCGAAACGCCGCCGCAAGGCGAGCCAGACTGCCGCCCCAGAGCGACTTGAGCAGCGGCTGTTGCTCGCCACGGAT